>NZ_LMCK01000115.1:0-83482 GCF_001623165.1 Pseudovibrio sp. WM33 | reverse complement strand
GAAGCCGAAGCCGAAGCCGAAGCCGAAGCCGAAGCCGAAGTCGAGGAGAAGGTTGAGGCAGACGCAGAAGCTGAGAGTGCTCCTGCGCCGGAAGACGAGACAAACGCGGATGCGGATGCATTTCTTGCGGATGAAGGTCTCGAAGAGGTTGCTCCCAAGGTCACTGAGGATGTATCGCAGTCCACTCAACCGGATGAGCAGGACGGCACAGAAGCATTAGGTGGATTACCTGGTTCTGAGGAGCCTGTTGAGACGGCTGAGACCGCTGCTTTTGAGGGCAAAACCGAAGAAAAACTAAAGCTCAAGTCAGCGATAGACAAGCCTGAGTGGACTATCGTCCCCCATATCAACCTATTGGATCCGGACATTAAGTCGGAATATGAGCGGCAAATGATTGAACTGCCTGAAATAGACCGTGGGCCGCTGTGGCTGCTTAACGATTTTCTGGAGGCAGTAGATGGGGATGTTTACGGTGATCTGAGCGATGACGTAACCGAAATCTCCATCGATAGTCGGGTGATCCAACCCGGCGAAGCCTTCTTTGCGATCAAGGGCGAGAACTTTGACGGTCATGCATTTGCCGGAACAGCTGTTGAGGCTGGTGCCGCTGTAGCTGTTGTTGCGCGTGACAAGCTTGCGGAGCTGCCGGAAGGTGGCCGATACGTGGCTGTTGATGATGTGCTTCAAGCGTTGGAGCGCCTTGGTGTGGCTGCTCGCGCTCGCTCCAAAGCACGGATCATCGCGGTCACAGGTTCTGTTGGCAAGACAGGCACGAAAGAAGCTTTGCGTCTTTGTCTGTCCAAGTCTGGCATCACGCATGCGCCTGTGGCGAGCTTTAACAACCATTGGGGTGTGCCGCTTACATTGGCGCGCATGCATGCTGATACTGAGTTTGGCATCTTCGAGATTGGTATGAACCACCGGGGTGAGATCACTCCACTGGTGAAAATGGTTCGTCCGCATGTGGCAATTGTAACCACTGTGGAACCCGTGCATCTGGAAGCCTTTAACTCAGTTGAAGATATTGCGCGGGCAAAGGCTGAGATTTTCAGTGGCATTGAGAAGGGCGGCGTGGCGATCCTGAACCGGGATAACCGCCAGTATGACCTGCTGCGTTATCTGGCCGCTGTGGCCGGGGTACGGAACATTGTCAGCTTTGGCATGCGGCCGGGTGCTCAGTCTATCGCCAAGAAAGTAGCTGCAAACCCAGATTGTTCTTGTCTGAATGCCAATATTCTCGGACAGGAGATTTCCTACAAGATCGGCGCTCCGGGCGCACACCATGTGATCAACTCTTTGGGCGTGCTGACTGGGGTCATGGAACTGGGGGCCAACCTTGCGTTTGCTGGTCTGGCTCTGGCGGAAATGTCTGCCCCGAAAGGGCGTGGTGCGCAGACCGTTCTTGATGTGAATGGTGGCACGGCGTTGCTTGTTGACGAGAGCTATAATGCCAACCCGGCGAGTATGCGTGCAGCCATTGAACTGGTGGCTGGGCTGCCCGTTGCGAAGAATGGCCGTCGCATCGCCGTATTGGGAGATATGCTCGAATTAGGTGCAGATTCCGACAAGTTGCACGCAGACCTTGCGCGTGAACTGGAGCGCGCAAAGATCGACGTGGTTTATTGTGTGGGTACTCACATGAAGGTGCTCTGGGACCTGTTGCCTGCACAGACCAGAGGCGCCTATTCAGATACCTCCGACAAACTGGAAAAAGACCTGTTGTCGGAAGTGCGTCCCAACGACATCGTGATGGTAAAGGGCTCTCTTGGAACCCGTATGGGTCCACTTGTGGATGCCTTGAAGAAACGTTTTCCTGAACCGGCTGCAACCGGTAAGTCCTGAGGTTGACTAAATGCTATATTTGCTGGCAGAGCTTTCAGAGGTTTATCCTTCCCTGTCTGCGCTGAATGTTTTTAAATACATTACGTTCCGTACCGGCGGCGCGATTATGACTGCTTTGCTGTTTGTGTTCCTGTTTGGCCCACGCATCATTGATGCGCTGCGTTCGCGTCAGGGGCATGGGCAGCCTATTCGCGAAGACGGACCTGCGAGCCATCTGCTGACAAAAAAGGGTACGCCAACCATGGGCGGCCTGATGATCCTTTCCGGGATGATTGTAGCGACGCTGTTGTGGGCTGACCTTCGCAACCCCTACACCTGGATCGTTCTGGGTGTGACTGTTGGTTTCGGCCTTATTGGTTTTTATGACGACTATCTGAAAGTCACCAAGTCTTCGCACAAAGGCTTTGGCGGTAAAGCGCGTTTGGGTCTTGAGTTCCTGATTGCAGGCCTTGCTGCTTTTGCGGTGACGCTTCTAGATGCCGAGCCATTTTCCACCAGCATCGGCTTTCCGTTCTTTAAAGAGCTGACGCTGAACCTTGGTCTGTTCTTCATCCCATTCGCTGCCTTTGTTGTTGTTGGCGCGGGCAATGCGGTGAACCTGACTGATGGTCTGGACGGTCTTGCGATTGTGCCGGTGATGATTGCTGCAGCAGCTTTTGGTCTGGTTGCATATTTAACTGGTAACGCTGTGTTCTCCAGCTATTTGCAGATCCATCATGTTGCGGGCACTGGTGAGCTTGCTGTTGTGTGTGGTGCGGTGATTGGTGCGGGGCTCGGGTTCTTATGGTTCAACGCTCCACCAGCTGCGATCTTTATGGGTGATACAGGTTCTCTGGCTCTGGGCGGTATGCTGGGCGCGATTGCCGTTGCGACCAAACACGAGATTGTTCTGGCGATCATCGGCGGTTTGTTTGTGCTGGAAGCGGTTTCTGTGATTGTGCAGGTTGCGTCGTTCAAGCTGACTGGCAAACGTGTGTTCCGTATGGCGCCAATTCACCACCACTTTGAGCATTTGGGCTGGACTGAGAGTCAGGTGGTTATTCGTTTCTGGATCATTGCTGTTGTGCTGGCCCTTGTTGGTCTTGCCACATTGAAGCTGCGCTAGGAGGTTCGACACATGATCCCTATCCGTCATCTGGCAGGCAAAGAAGTAGCATTGTTCGGGCTCGGAGGGTCCGGGCTTGTGACTGCGCGTGCGCTTGAGGCTGGCGGGGCTCGGGTTGATGTGTGGGACGATAATGAGGCCAGCGTTGCCACGGCTGAAGAATACGGGCTTGCTGCGATCGATCTGCGTGAGGCGGATATGTCCCGCTACGCAGCACTGGTTGTTGCGCCGGGTGTTCCGCTGACGCATCCAACACCGCACTGGAGTGTGGAGCGGGCGAGGCAGGCTGGTATTCCGGTGATTGGGGATGTGGAGCTTTTTGTCAATGAGCGGGAAGCGGTTTGTCCTGAGGCGCCGTTTGTTGCCATCACTGGGACCAACGGCAAATCCACCACGACTGCACTGATCTCGCATGTACTCAAAGAATGCGGCATGGATGTTCAGATGGGGGGCAATATTGGCCGTCCGGTTCTGGATCTCGAAGAGTTTTCCGAGGATCGTGTCTATGTGGTTGAGGTCTCCTCCTACCAGATCGATCTTGCGCCAAGTCTTGTGCCGGATATCGGGGTAATGATGAACCTGTCGCCGGACCATCTGGACCGGCATGGGAACATGGAGAATTACGCGTCCATCAAAGAGCGGATCGTTAAAGCAGCGCGTCTTGCTGTTGTTGGCGTGGATGATGAATTCAGTGCAGCTATTGCGCAGCGCCGTGCAGAAAGCGGTGAGCCGGTTGAGCTGATCTCTTGTCTCGGGCCTGTCGAGTTTGGCGTTTACGCTGAAGACGGTAAGGTCTTTGAGGTTTTTGATGAAGAGCAGGTGGTTGTGGCTGACCTGTCTTCCTCCAACACTTTGCGTGGCTCTCATAACGGGCAGAATGCATCTGCTGCTGTTGCGGTTTGTGCAGCACTTGGGCTGGAACTTGATGAGATTGCAGCCGCGCTTGCGACCTTCCCGGGTCTTGCGCATCGTTTGATGCTGGTTGCTGAAGCAGGCAAGGTATTGTTTGTGAATGACAGCAAGGCGACCAATGCAGAAGCTGCTGCTCACGGGTTGGCAGCGTTTGACCGGATTTATTGGATTGCTGGTGGTCGTCCGAAGGCGGGCGGGATTTCTTCGCTTAAAGCCTACTTCCCGAAAGTCGTGAAGGCTTACCTGATTGGGGAAGCGGCGGAAGAGTTTGAGCAAGAGCTTGCCAGGGCTGTTGAGGCGCACAAGTTTAGCTCTTTGGAGCTGGCTGTTGAGGCAGCGGCGCAAGATGCTGCACGGGACAAAGGCAGTGAAGCGGTGGTTTTGCTGTCTCCGGCCTGCGCCTCGTTTGACCAGTTCAAGAGCTTTGAAGTTCGCGGGGATGCATTTGTGAGCGCGGCAGTTGCTGCTGCCAAAATGCTGAAGGGTGAGGGAGCACGCTGATGGTATCACGTACGGATCGCAGTGCATTTGCAGAATGGCTCTGGACGATTGATCGTTACATGCTGATCGGCATCTTCACGCTGATGGTGTCTGGTTTGGTGTTGTCTCTTGCCGCGAGCCCTCCTGTTGCTGAACGCCTTGGGCTTGAGAGCTTCTACTTTGTGAAGAAGCAGGCGCTTTTCCTTATTCCAAGCGCTGCCGTGATGCTGGGCGTTTCAGCGCTTTCACCACGCTATATACGCCGGGTGGCACTGGTGGTGTTCTGCGTGATGTTGGTGCTGCTGTTGGGCACGCTGTTTTTCGGGTCTGACATTAAAGGTGCGCGGCGCTGGGTGAGCTTGTTTGGTATTTCCATTCAGCCGTCAGAGTTTATCAAGCCAGTGCTGGTGGTGATCATTGCGTTTCTGTTGTCTGAGGGGCGTAAAGCCCAGGACATTCCGGGGCAGCTGATCTCCATTCTTCTGTTTGGCATTGTGGCCGCCATGCTCGTGGCGCAGCCTGACTTTGGACAGACCATGCTGCTGACCATTGTTCTGTTTGCGCTGTTCTTCCTGAACGGGTTGTCCTGGCTGGCGATTGTGCCGCTTGGGATCATGGGTATTCTTGGCGTTGCTGCGGGCTTTACGTATCTGCCGCACGTTCGCGGGCGTATCATGCGTTTTCTGGATCCGTCTTCCGGTGACACCTACCAGATCGATAAAGCGATCGACTCCTTCATTGCCGGGGGGTGGCTAGGTCGTGGTGTGGGTGAAGGTACGGTGAAACGAATTTTGCCCGATAGCCATACGGACTTCATTTTTGCGGTGGCTGCTGAAGAATACGGCATCATCGTTTGTGTGGTGCTGGTGACCGTTTTTGCATTCGTTGTGCTGCGTGGTCTTTACATGGCGACGCAGGATCAGGATCCGTTTGGCCGTCTGGCGTCTTCCGGTCTTATCGTCATGTTTGGCCTGCAAAGCACTATCAACATGGCGGTGAACCTCAATCTAATGCCTGCGAAGGGAATGACCCTTCCATTGATCTCATCAGGTGTGTCGTCGTTGATGGCGATTTCCCTGACGATGGGTTTTGTGCTGGCGCTGACACGCAAACGTCCGCAACCGCGTAAGAACCCGATTATTACCGTTACCCGTGCTGCCCCTGTGCAGCCTGCCTAAAAGAGTTTTGCCTGTGTCGGAGAGTGAAATGAAGCCAAAGATTATGCTCACTGCTGGAGGAACGGGTGGTCACCTGTTTCCTGCACAAGCGCTGGCCTGTGAGCTGAAGCGCCGTGGGTATGGTGTTGAGCTGATCACGGACAGTCGCGCAGACAAGTATGGTAGCGCGTTTCCGGCAGATAACGTGCATCTGGTCAAAAGCGATACCATTCGCGGCAAGAACCCGATTTCTCTTGCCAAGACAGCAATCAAACTTGGCTTGGGTACGTTGCAGGCCATGAAAGCAATCCGCGCAGCTAAACCTGCTGCGATTGTTGGCTTTGGCGGGTATCCGACCTTTCCGCCAATGTTTGCTGGCCGTCTCTTAAGCGTTCCATCCATTTTGCATGAAGCCAATGCTGTGATGGGTCGGGCGAACCGGATGCTGGCCAAGGGTGCAAGTGCGGTTGCGACCAGTTTTCCGCTGAAAACACTGCCTGCTGATCTGGCTGCTAAAGCGACGATGACCGGCAATCCACTGCGTGACAATGTGATTGCGGTGTGTGGTCAGACTTATAACGCACCTGAAAAAGGCGGCGCTTTTCATCTGCTGGTGTTTGGTGGCTCGCAGGGAGCGCGTGTATTCTCTCAGATTTTGCCGGCTGCGTTGAAGCTGATGGCGCCGGAAGATCGCGAGCAGCTGGTCGTTGTGCAGCAGGCTCGCCCTGAAGATCTGGAGGGGCTTGAAAGCTCTTATCGCGAGATGGGTGTTGCCGCGCAGGTGGCGTCCTTCTTTACGGATTTGCCTGAGCGCATTGCGGCGGCTCATTTGGTTATCAGCCGTTCTGGTGCTGGTACTGTATGCGAGCTGGCAGCGATTGGGCGTCCTTCAATTTTAGTGCCTTTACCGGGTGCTCTTGATAACGATCAGGGCATGAATGCGAATGTGCTTGCTGAGGCAGGCGGCGCATGGCCGATCCCACAAAAAGAACTTGATCCGCAACGATTGGCCCGTGAGCTGAAAGAACTCATGGATAATCCGGGCCGTCTTGCACAGGCAGCACACGCAGCACAGGCGCAGGGCGCGCCGGAAGCTGTACAGCGCCTCGCGGATCTGATCGAAACACTTGTTGGTGCTGCACCGGCAACTGAACAGAAAGAGATTGCCTCATGAAAATGCCAGTAGACATTGGGGGAGTACACTTCGTCGGTATCGGCGGCATTGGCATGAGCGGTATTGCCGAGGTGTTGCATAATCTTGGTTACCGTGTTCAGGGCTCTGACATGTCCGAGAATGCAAATGTGCAGCGTTTGCGTGATAAGGGCATCAAGGTCATGGTGGGTCATGCTGCCGAGAACCTTGAGGGCGCTGATGTTTGTGTCATCTCTTCCGCAATCAAAGGCAGCAATGTTGAGCTGAAGGCTGCACGCGAAAACAACATGCCTGTTGTGCGCCGCGCTGAAATGCTGGCGGAGCTGATGCGCTTCAAGCAAGCGATTGCCATTGGCGGTACGCACGGCAAGACGACGACGACCTCTATGGTTGCGGCGCTGCTGGATGCTGGCCATATGGACCCGACTGTTATCAATGGCGGTATCATCAACGCTTACGGCACCAATGCCCGTATGGGTGAGGGTGACTGGATGGTGGTTGAGGCGGACGAGTCCGACGGGACATTCGTCAAGCTTCCTGCTGATATTGCTGTGGTGACCAACATCGATCCTGAGCATCTTGATCACTACGGCGATTTTGATGGTGTCCGTGCTGCGTTTGCCCAGTTCGTTGAGAATGTTCCGTTCTACGGATTTGCGGTTATGTGTCTGGATCACCCAGAGGTGCAGAGCCTTGTGGGTCAGATTGAAGACCGCCGCATCATCACTTACGGCACCAACCCGCAGTCAGATGTTCGCTTTACTGATGTCTCCACCAAGGGTGGCAAGTCCATCTTCACCGTGATCATTCATGATCGTCGCGGGGACAAGGTAACTGAGCTGAAAGATCTGGTGCTGCCAATGCCGGGTCTGCACAACGTGTCCAATGCGACGGCTGCAATTGCTCTGGCGCATTCTCTCGGTATTTCTGATGCGAACATCCGCAAGGGGTTGGCAAGTTTTGGCGGAGTGAAGCGTCGCTTTACGCATACTGGCTCCTGGAACGACGTAGAGTTTTTTGACGACTACGCGCACCATCCGGTTGAGATTAAGTCCGTCTTGCATGCGGCGCGTGAGGCAGCTGAAGGGAAGGTGGTTGCTGTGATGCAACCGCACCGTTTTACGCGTTTGCAGAGCCTGTTTGAAGATTTCTGTGCTTGCTTCAATGATGCAGACAAGGTTGTGATTACACCTGTGTTTGCGGCTGGTGAGCAGCCTATTGAAGGGGCTGGTCAGGCTGATCTGATTTCTGGTTTGCGTGCTGGTGGTCACCGTTCGGTTCACAGCATTGGTGGTCCTGATGAGCTGGCTGGTAAGATTGCAGAGCTGGCGGAGCCGGGTGATCTGGTGATTTGCCTTGGTGCAGGGAACATTACCCAGTGGGCTTACAAATTGCCTGTAGAGCTGGAAGCGCTCTCTCCCAAAGGAGAGACTGTATGAGCCAAACTGTAAGCTACCCTGATCTCCTGCCGCTTCTTGGTGATGCTGTCGAAGACATTCGCGGTCGCATGATCCCGAACCAGCTGCTTTCTGCTGTGACATGGTTCCGTGTGGGTGGCCCCGCACAGTTGATGTTCCAGCCTGCTGATGAGGCAGATCTGGCTGTGTTCATGAAAGCACTGCCTGAGGACGTGCCGGTGACTGTGGTTGGGCTTGGTTCCAACTTGCTGGTGCGTGATGGTGGCATTGAAGGCGTTGTTATTCGTCTGCCAATCCGCGGGTTTGGGACTGTAGAATACTTTGGCGGCCATAAGTTGCGGGCAGGGGCGTGCGTTCCTGACAAGAAGCTGGCGGAAGACGCGGCCAAGACGGGCACGGGTGGATTTGCATTCTACACCGGTATTCCGGGTGCTGTTGGCGGCGCCTTGCGCATGAATGCAGGGGCTCATGGGACAGAGACAAAGGACCGTGTTGTTAACGTTAACGCGGTGACACGATCCGGCGAAATCCTCACTCTTTCCAATGAGGAAATGGGCTATGCGTATCGTCATTCTTCTGCGTCAAAGGACCTGATTTTTACCAGTGCGGTGTTTGAAGGTTTTGCGCAGAGTGAAGATGAGATCCGCGCGGAAATGGCTGAAGTTGTTGCTCATCGTGAGAAAGCGCAGCCCATTCGCGAGAAAACCGGTGGTTCCACTTTCAAAAATCCTGACGGCAACAGTGCCTGGAAGGTGGTTGATGCGGCTGGATGTCGTGGATTGCAGATCGGCGGCGCAAAAATGTCGGAATTACACTGCAACTTTATGTTGAACGTTGCAGACGCTACCGCTCACGATTTGGAAATGCTTGGCGAGACTGTTCGCCGGGATGCTCTGGCAAAGACAGGGACGCGTCTGGAATGGGAAATCAAGCGTCTTGGGGCGTTTGTGGACGGAGCGGCGATTGAGCCGTTTTTGGGTAAAGCGGGCTAATTCCGTTCACGTGTTGTTTTAGGCGTTTAAATCAGGATTGGGTTTTGTGATGACCAAGCATGTTGCAGTTTTGATGGGTGGATGGGTTGCTGAGCGGCCTGTTTCTCTGTCTTCAGGCAAAGACTGTGCGGACGCTCTGGAAGCGGCTGGTTATCAGATCACGCGTGTAGATGTTGACCGCAACATTTCTGCTGTGCTTCAGGAGCTGAAACCGGACGTGGCATTCAATGCGCTGCATGGGCCGTTTGGTGAAGACGGAGCTATTCAGGGTATTCTGGAAGTGCTCGATATTCCTTACACCCATTCCGGGGTGATGTCGTCTGCGCTTGCCATGCATAAGGAAAAGGCGAAGGCCGTGATGAAGGCTGCCGGTGTTCCGGTTGCCAATGCCATTGTGGCCAGTCGCGCTGATGCTGCGCGCCGTCATGTGATGGAGCCGCCTTATGTGATCAAGCCAATCAACGAAGGATCGTCCTTCGGTGTGCTGATTGTGAAGGAGGGGCAAGAGCATCCTCCGCAGGAATTGACACGCGAAGATTGGCAGTATGGTGATTTGCTCATGGTCGAGCGTTACATCCCAGGCCGCGAATTGACGTGCGCGGTGATGGGTGATGTGGCGTTAGGGGTACTAGAAATTGTACCGCTGGGTCACACTTATTACGATTATGACGCAAAATACGTCCCAGGCGGTTCACAACACATACTTCCTGCGGAAATTTTACCATCTGTTTACCAAGAAATACAAAAATCAAGTCTCAAGGCACATCAGGCTCTGGGGTGTCGCGGCGTTACACGCGCCGACTTCCGTTTTAACGAAGGACCCGGTGGCCTAGGAGAACTGATTTGTCTTGAGGTGAACACTCAACCCGGCATGACGCCAACATCACTGCTCCCGGAAATTGCGGCACATGCCGGACATGATTTCCAAGAATTGGTGAGTTGGATCGTGGAGGACGCAAGTTGCGGAAGATAAAGGCAAAATTTGATGCATTGCGGGAACGCACAGGCATCTGGAGCTATCGCTTCAGAAGTCGTGGTGTATCGCGTTTGCACCAGAGACCCGCTTGGGGGGTCACTGGATTTTTTGCATTTATCCCATCCTGGGCACCAACTGCGGGCGCTTTTGGCTTCCTTGCATTGTCCGCTGCTTATGGCATTACGCTGGGTGGACACGCCCGTAATGTGAGCGAATCAGTTACATCCTCCGTCGGTTTCGCGGTGAATGAGATCAAAATGGAAGGTTTGCAGCGTGTTACCGAGTTTCAGGTGCTGGAAGCGCTTGAACTTCACGAACGCCCTTCTTTGATGTTGTTTGATGCGGCTGACGCAAAAGAGCGTCTGGAAGGTATTGCCTGGATCCGGAATGCGGCCATCCAGAAGTTCTACCCCGGTACGCTGCGTGTGATGATCAAAGAGCAAGAGCCTTATGCGCTCTGGCAGCGTGGGGACATTACGTCTGTCATCACCAAAAAAGGCGAGGTCATCACCGATGAGGTGGATGGCCGTTATGCGAATTTGCTTCGCGTGGTCAATCACGGTGCGCAGCTGCGTGCTGGTGAGATCATGAGCGAGCTGGACAATTTCCCAGGTATCCGTGCCCGGGTGCGCGCTGCAAAGCTGCGCTCCGAACGACGCTGGGATCTTGCCTTAGAAAACGGAATTACAGTGCGTCTGCCAGAATTTGATGTTGGCGATGCGCTGGCGGAACTTAAGAAGCTAGATGATCAAGGTGGTTTGCTCTCCCGCGATATCGTCGCGGTGGACCTGCGTTTGCAGGATCGCGTTGTGGTGCGTCTTTCGGATGACGCTGCCATTCGCCGCAAAACCACCATCGAGCAACGGGGTACGCCCTCCAACTCCGGGAGGGACACATGAGCTCGAATAAGAACGTGATTTTTCTGCCGCGGATGCGGCCTTTGCCGAGCCGCAGATCTGTTGTGGTTTCTGTGCTGGACGTCGGCTCCACGAAAGTGTGCTGTATTATCGCGAAATTGGTGCCTGGTGACGAGGAAGACCTGATGCCGGGCCGTTCGCATGGCATTGAGGTGCTGGGATACGGGTATCAGGCGTCTGCAGGCATGAAGTCCGGCGTTGTTGTGGACATGGATCAGGCTGAGCAGGCGATCCGCCGCGCGGTTGATCAGGCCGAGCGTATGGCCGGTGTGATGGTGGAAACGCTGCTGGTGACTGTCAGCTGTGGCCGTCTGCAGAGCGAGATCTTCTCCGCCACTGTGCCGCTTGGAACTGAAGGTGTGACTGAGGCCGATATTCAGCGTGTGCTGGCGGCGGGTTCTACCCATACGGCGACCGAGGGACGGGCGGTGATGCATGCGCTGCCGATCTCCTACGGGCTGGATGGCAACCGCGGCATTCGTGATCCGCGCGGCATGATGGGCCGCAAGCTGGGCGTGGACATGCAGGTGGTTTCTGCAGAAGTACCGCCGGTGCGTAATCTGGAGCTTTGTATTGAGCGTGGACACTTGCAAGTGGAGTCACTGGTTGCGACGCCTTACGCGGCAGGCCTTTCCACGCTGGTAGAAGACGAGATTGAGCTGGGTGTTGCCTGTATTGATATGGGGGGTGGCACAACCACGCTTTCGATTTTTGTTGATGGTCAGATGGTGCATCTGGATGCGCTGGCTGTTGGCGGTAATCACGTCACTATGGACGTGGCGCGCGCGCTCTCCACACGGATGGAAGCTGCTGAGCGTTTGAAAGTTTTACATGGGTCTGCGCTGCCGAGTGTGGTGGATGACCGTGATTTTATTCAGGTGCCGCCCGTGGATACGGATGGCGATCTGCCAACGCAGATCCCTCGGGCGATGCTGACGCGGGTTATTCGTCCGCGCGTTGAAGAGATATTGGAGATGGTGCGAGACCGGATTGTCGCTTCTGGTTTTGCAGGCCGAGTGGGTAAACGTGTTGTGCTGACAGGCGGGGGCAGTCAGTTGACTGGCCTTTCTGAAACGGCACGACGCATTCTTGGGCGCAGTGTGCGTCTGGGGCGTCCGCTGGGTATTTCCGGTTTGCCAGAGGAAGCCAAGGGTCCGGCGTTCTCGGCAGCTGTGGGCCTGCTGATTTATCCGCAGGTGGCACAGATTGAGCAATTCGAACCCCGGCACCAACGCCGTGGCCTTAAAGGCCGCGGGAGCTATCTGGCTCGGGTTGGTCAGTGGATTAGAGAAAGTTTCTAGTGGGGATCGCATAACCCCCACTATCACGAGTTTCGCCAGATGCGGCGGACGCACGAGAGGAAGAACGACATGCCCGACTTCGGGCATGTTATTAGGGTCGCGAGGTTAATATGACAATCAACCTGAAAATGCCTGATATTCAGGAATTGAAGCCCAGGATCACCGTATTCGGTGTTGGTGGCGGTGGCGGAAACGCCGTAAATAACATGGTAACGAGCGGTCTTCAGGGCTGTGACTTTGTTGTTGCTAATACGGATGCACAAGCATTGGCACTTTGCCAGGCTGAGCGTGTTATCCAGATGGGCGTTGCTGTTACGGAAGGCTTGGGCGCTGGTTCCCAGCCTGAAGTTGGTGCAGCTGCTGCAGAAGAAGTTATTGACGAGATCAACGATCACTTGTCCGGCTCGCATATGGTGTTTATCACCGCGGGTATGGGTGGTGGCACCGGTACCGGTGCTGCGCCAGTTGTTGCTCGAGCTGCGCGTGAACAAGGTATACTGACCGTCGGTGTGGTTACCAAACCCTTCCAGTTTGAAGGGTCCAGACGTATGCGTGTTGCCGAAGCCGGCATCGAAGAGTTACAGCGTAATGTTGATACTCTTATTGTTATTCCAAACCAGAATCTGTTCCGCATTGCGAATGCACAGACCACCTTTGCTGACGCCTTCTCCATGGCTGATCAGGTGCTGTATTCCGGCGTTGCGAACGTCACTGACCTGATGGTCAAAGAAGGTCTCATCAACCTCGACTTTGCTGATGTACGCTCCATAATGCGTGGCATGGGTAAAGCGATGATGGGTACCGGTGAAGCGTCCGGCGAACAGCGTGCCATTCAGGCTGCTGAAGCTGCGATTGCGAACCCGCTGCTTGATGAGACTTCCATGAAGGGCGCGCGCGGTCTGCTTATCTCCATCACTGGTGGTAACGACCTGACGCTGTTTGAAGTTGATGAAGCTGCAACTCGTATCCGCGAGGAAGTAGACCCAGAAGCGAACATCATTCTTGGTGCGACCTTCGATGAATCTCTGGACGGTATTATCCGCGTTTCTGTTGTTGCCACCGGCATCGACAAAGAGCTGCGTGAAGATATCTCTCCTGCAGAGGTTCGTATGGCTGAACTCACAGAGCGTCTGCAGAGCGCTACTACGCCTACGCCCAGTCCAGCGGTAGCTGCGCCGGTAGAAGTAGCTCCTGCACCCACCCCAGTTCGTGCGATGCGCGCGATGGGCTCCGCAGCAGCCGAAACACTTATGCACTCTGAGCCGGTTGCTGTTGCAACTGACCCGGAAGTGGAAATTTCTCCTTATCAGTCTCGTCGTTATGAGCCTGTGCAGGAATATGATGCACTTGAGGAACCAACGCAGGCTTTTGATGAGCCTACCAATATTCCTGAGCCATTTATTCCACCTGTTGCACAAAAGGTAGAGCCTCAGACACGTATGCCACGTGTTGAAGACTTTCCGCCAATTGCACAGCGTGAAATTCGTGCGCGCACGGATGCTCCTGCTGCAGCGCCTGCACCACAGCCGGCATCTGCAACTCCTCAGCCAGCACCAGCCACTATGGCTCAGCAGGTTGAAGAGCATGATGAGCATCACATGGAAGAAGAGCGTCGCCCAATGGGTCTTCTGCGCCGTTTGACTGGTGGTCTTGGCCGCCGTGAAGACGAGCACATGGAGCACCATGAGCCAGTACAGGCAGATGCGTTTGCTGAGGCTCCACGCCAGCCAGCAGCGCCTCGTCCAACCGAGCCTCAGAATCACGGTGCAGCCGGGACTCTGGACGCTGGTGGACGCCCTGCGCCTGCACGCTCACAAATGATCGAAGATGATCAGTTGGAAATCCCGGCGTTCCTACGCCGCCAAGCCACCTGATTATCAACAGAACTCGCGCCTCTCGAGCAGCAATCCGGATTTTTCCGGGTTGCTGCTTTGCGTTTTTAAATGGAATTGTCGGTAAATGTACCTAAAATTTTCAGGACGTTACAAACCGTAATAAAGCTTTATTTTATTTGGTAAGCTCCAAGAGCTATGTTCCAGCCAACCCGCAGAGGGTATTCGAAAGTAGTGGCTCGTGAGGTTCAGTATGTACCTGGAGCGGAATGATAAAGGCTGGAACAATATGGGAATGCGTGTCGAAAAACAGACAACGCTTGCGGACAGTGTAACCTTGAATGGTATTGGGGTTCACTCTGGCGGTCCAGCTTCCATTACACTTCACCCAGCAGACGCGAACTCCGGCATTGTTTTCCATCGTAGCACCAAGGGTGGCTACGTGCAGACGGAAGCAAACTGGAAGGAAGTCACTGCAACATCTTTGTGCACCGTACTTGGTGATCCTCATGACAGCGGCATCTCTACCGTTGAGCACCTGATGGCTGCTCTGCGCGGTATGGGCGTTGACAATGTGACCGCTTACATTGACGGACCTGAGATGCCAATCATGGATGGTAGCTCCGAAGCATTCGTTGAAGCTATCGACCGCGTTGGTCTGAAAACGCTCGGCACAAAGCGTCGCTTTATCCGCATCAAAGAAAAAGTTCGTTACGTTTCCGGTGATCAGTGGTGTGAACTCAACCCGTTTGACGGCACCCGTTTTGACATCACCATCGATTTTGATCATGAGAAAATTGGTTGTCAGCAGCTCAAGTTTGACCTGACACCTGATTACTTCCGTGATGAAATTTCCCGTGCCCGTACCTTTGGTAGCGTGCAGGATGTTGAGAAGCTCTGGAAGCTTGGCTTTGCCATGGGCTCTTCCCTAGAGAACTCCGTCGCTCTTGATGGTGATCGCGTTCTGAACCCTGAAGGAACCCGTTGGGCAAACGAATTCGTACGTCACAAAAGCCTTGATGCGATCGGTGATCTTGCTCTTGCTGGTCTGCCTATTTTGGGCGAGTACCGCTCTTACAAAGGCGGTCACCGTATGAATCACTGCATCCTTGTGGAGCTTTTCAAGAACCCGGATGCTTTTGAAATTGTCGAAGCTGATGTTGCTCTGGTAGATCGTCATGCACGCGAAAAAGGTCATGCCGAGTTGATTGGCGGACTGCAGGCTGCAGCATTTGGCCCTAACGTCTCCTGAGGCTAAAATAGTTATTCAACGGTTTTTGCCTCTATTCCGACATAAATTCGAGGCAAATGCTGTGGTACTACGTGACGTTATCCAAACATTGAGATAGAAGCGTGAACTGGGAGGGATTTTACCCGAATCCCAACACGATAGGAGTCGGAAACATTGCTGCGTTCAGATGCTGCCGGGACTGCTTTGGGGGCTAATCGCCTCAAAAGAGCGATTAGATATACCTCTTTGGCGATGGCACTCGTTATTGCGGGCTGTGCAACCAAGGATGATGTTGATGATCTTGCGCTGGATGAAACTCCTGCGGAAGTAATGTTCAATGAGGCTTTGGCTCTTCGTGCATCTGGCGACGTGCAAGCGTCTGCGAAAAAGTTCTACGAGCTTGACCGCATCTATCCTTACTCCGAATTCGCGCGTAAATCGCTGATCAACATTGCTTACCTGAACTTCAAAATGGGTAAGTATCCTGAAGCGATTTCCGCTGCTGAGCGCTTTACCTCGCTTTATCCTGGTAACGATGATTCCGCCTACGCGCTCTTCATTATTGGTGAGTCCTACTTCCGTCAGATCCCAGATGTGGGTCGTGATCAGGCTGTGACCGCCAAGGCATTGGATGCAATGCGTGAAGTTGTTCAGCGTTACCCAGATTCTGAATACACCAAGCAGGCTCGTCAGCGTATCCGCGCGACGGAAGACCAGCTGGCTGGTAAGGAAATGGAAGTTGGCCGCTACTATCTGGCGCGCCGTAACTACCTTGCCTCTATCAACCGCTTCAAGACTGTGGTGAGCAATTATCAGACCACCCGTCACGTTGAAGAAGCGCTCTATCGTCTGACCGAAAGCTATTATGCACTTGGTGTGACGAACGAAGCACAGACAGCTGCAGCGGTGCTGGGACACAACTTCCCGCAGAGCCAGTGGTACAAAGATGCGTTTTCTCTTTTGAAAAAGGGCGGTCTGGAGCCACATGAGAACAAAGGCAGCTGGCTTAGCAGGGCATTTGGGGATATGAAACTCCTTTAAGCCTTTCAAGGAATCGGAGTTTCCTAGACTACCATGCTGGCATCGCTTTCTATTCGGGATATCGTTCTCATTGATAAGCTGGATTTGCATTTCAGCGACGGCATGAGTGTTTTGACGGGTGAAACCGGTGCAGGTAAGTCTATTCTTCTCGACAGTTTAAGCCTCGCCCTTGGTGGGCGGGGAGACGCCGGACTGGTTCGGCATGGTCAGGACCGCGGTCAGGTGAGCGCGGTTTTCGACGTTCCAATGGCGCATCCTCTGCGCACCCTTCTTCAGGAAAATGAACTAGAGCACGACAGCGATATCATCTTGCGCCGCGTGCAGGCGTCTGATGGACGCACCCGTGCGTTTGTGAACGACTCGCCAGTGAGTGCTGGTTTGCTGCGGCAGATCGGAGAGTTGCTGGTTGAGGTTCATGGGCAGCATGATGACCGTGCACTGATTGATCCTGAGAGCCATCGCCAGCTGCTGGACAGCTTTGGCGGGCTGGAAGGTGATGCTGCGAAGGTGGGGCAGAGCGCAAAAGCGGTTCGTAGTGCTGAGAAGGCTCTGAAAGATCATGTTGCACGCATTGAAGAAGCCCGTCGTGAGGCGGATTATCTGCGCTCCAGTGCTGATGAGCTGAGTGCGCTTGACCCTCGTGATGGGGAAGAGAATGAGCTTGCTCTGCGTCGTCAGGATATGATGCAGGTGGAGAAGATCGCAGGCGATCTGCGCGAGGGCTATGAAGCACTTGACGGACCAGCCTCTCCAATTCCTGAGCTTTCCAGTTTGTTGCGCCGTCTTGAGCGCAAAGTTGATCTGGCGCCCAACTATCTGACAAGTGTGGTTGAAGCCATCGGCGGGTCTTTGGACCAGCTGGAGGAAGCGCGCGGTGGTTTGGAGCAGGCGCTGCGCGATACTGATTTTGACCCGCAAGAGCTGGAGCAGACGGAAGAACGTCTGTTCGCATTGCGGGCTGCGGCTCGCAAGTATTCTGTACAGCCGGATGATCTTGCTAAACTGCGGGCCCAGATGGAAGGTGACCTTTCTGATCTGGATGCAGGTGAAGAGAAATTGCAGGCGCTGGAAAGCGCTGTAGAGGTTGCCAAGCAAACCTATGACAAGCTGGCGGCGGCGCTGTCAAAGAAGCGTCAGAAAGCTGCTAAAGGCCTTGAGGCTGCGGTTCATGCTGAGCTTCCGGCACTAAAGCTGGAACGGGCGCGGTTTATCATCAATATCGAGAGTGATGTTGAACAGCGCGGGCCGTCCGGTATCGACACTGTCGAGTTCTGGGCGCAGACCAATCCGGGTACTCGTCCGGGGCCTATGTTCAAGGTTGCTTCGGGTGGTGAACTCTCCCGCTTCCTGTTGGCGCTGAAGGTGTCGCTGGCAGATAAGGGCTCGTCTCCGACACTGGTGTTTGATGAGATCGACACGGGTGTTGGCGGTGCCGTGGCTGAAGCGATTGGCGTGCGTCTTGCCCGCCTTGCGAACAGTGTTCAGGTGCTGACGGTGACGCATGCGCCGCAAGTGGCCGCGCGTGCCAATGGTCACTTCCTGATTCGCAAGGATGAGGTGGAGAAGGACCGTGTGGCGACCCGCGTGACTGAGATCGCCGAGGGCGACCGACACGAAGAGATCGCCCGTATGCTCGCCGGTTCCACCATCACCGAAGAAGCCCGTGCCGCAGCCAAGCGTCTAATGGGCCAAGAAGAGCTGATTTAAGCTTCCTACTTTGATCGGAGTTCCTGCAACACATAAGGGTAAATTTGATCCTCTCCTATGGTAAGTTATTGACTTACTTATAGCCTAAGTTACCCGGAATCGCGTCTCCGACGATACACCGGTAGATTGTCACAAAGAAATTGCCCATATGTTGGCTCATTCCATCATATCGAAAAAGCTGACCCCTCCCGCAAAATCGCTGATGCCCAAGAATTGCTGGTGAAAGACACTTTGTCTCTGATCACTCGTACTCCGGCTCCATATAGATGGTGAAGCGGAGGGCGAGGATGATGGCGAGGGTTTGGGTGGCGGAGATGCCGAGCATGATGGCGATCTGGTACTGGACTGCCTCGATCGGGTTGAAGCCGCCGAGAATCTGACCTGTCATCATTCCGGGCAGCGAGACCAGTCCCAGTGTTGCCATGCTGGCGATAACGGGGGAGGCGGCTGCGCGCAGGGAGGATTTGACGAGTGTTCGCCGGGCTTCCAGTTTGGTCGCTCCCATGGTGGTGAGCAGCTCGATGTGTTCCTTATCTTCCGGTGTTCTCAAGTTGAACCGGCGCAGGGCGATGACCAGTGAACCCAGAGCGTTGCCGAGCAGCATGCCGGCGATTGGAATGGTGACCTGCGCGGAGTACCACGGCACAGGGCGGCTGAGGATTACGATGAACATCAGCAGCACTGGCAGCATGGCAATGAGTATAGCTGCCGTGAGCGGGGCTGTTGATTTGAGGCGGGGCATTTGTGCACGACCAGCCGATGTGATCGCGGCGATTGTTGCCATGGCGACCAGCCAGAGCAGGTTGAGGGCCAGATTGTCCAGATCGAAGACGGTTTGCAGATAGAAACCGACGACAAGCAGCTGAATGCTCATGCGGGCAATGGATATTGCCAGATCCCGTGACAGGTCCCTCAGACCCATAGTCCAGAGCAGGGACAGTGGGATGATTGCTATGAGATAAAAGAGAGCCAGATCACTCCACGCGACATTTGAGGTCATTGCACGCGCTCCTGTGAGCCTGACTGTGCTGGTTCGGGCAGTTCAATTATCTGATCAATCTTGCTTTGAAGGTGGGCGTCGTGGGTGACAGCCAGCAGTGTCCCGGTGTTTTCCATCAGCAGGTCACCACAGGCGAGGGCATGGGCTTTGTCGAGGGCTGCTGTGGGTTCGTCTGCAATCCATAAAGAGCGTTGCAGAAGCAGCGCGCGGGCGAGCGCGAGGCGTTGACGTTCGCCGCCGGAAAGGCTGCTGGTCGCCTGATTGAGTGCCGTGTTGGGCAGGCCCGCTGCTGTGAGAGCCTGAAGCATCTGAGCATCTGATGGCTTGCGTTTGTGATTGGCTTGCAGCTCAAACGGTGCCAGCAAGGCTTCACGAATATGGTCTGCCAGAGGGCTCACGCGTTGAGGGAGCCAGTTGAGCTGTTTGTGGAGCTGCGTTCGCCCGCCTGCTGTGTAAGAGACGCCGTTGAAGAAAAGCTCGCCTGTCTCCGGTTTATCCAGCCCTGCGAGAATGCGAAGGAGAACTGTTTTGCCGCGACCGGAAGGGGCACCGAGGCACAGTTTATCGCCTTCATACAGCTTGAAAGAATAGGCGTTAAAGAGCTGGCGCCCTTGCTTGGTGACTGAGATATTTCGGGCCTCGATAAGAGGCACACGCTCTGCGTCCTGAGAGGCGGCCATTGGAACTCCTGATTGCAGGAGGGAGAGTCCTCTAGTTGCTGCTGAAAATCAAGGAGGGAGTGGTGGGCAGGGCATTTTGGGAGAGGACCTTATTTGGATGAGCCAAGGTCATGTGCTTGTTGAGTGCAAGGGGCATGGTCTGAGCCGATGCCCCCACAAAAGTACCTAATTAAGATTCTAGGGCTTTAGCTTTGTTCATTAGTTTCATCTCAACAGGCGTCAGCTTACGTGTACCTGTGCCGCGCTTGAGATTGAAAGTAACCGGGTTTGGATAGTGGTCCAAAGATGCGCCGGTTACTGTATCAACGCCTATGCCGATGATGCCGCCGATGAGAACATTGCCAACCATGCCAGCTGCACCTTTGCCGCTGACGCGAGTATCAACATCGATGACCTGAGACTGATAGCCCGGTGCAGATGCCTTCAGAGTAAGTTTCTGACTTCGCGGAACATTGATCACGCAAGGTCCAACACAAGTATGCGCTGTTGTTGATGTGATTTTTGCGTTTGCTGGCTTTACGTCGATTTTGATGTCTTCAGTTGTGCCGCGAACAACTGTGCCGCAACCGGCCAAGAGAATGCTGGATGCTGCGACGCCAGCTACAAAATAGGATTTCATTTCCCAACTACCCCAAATTTACGTTGAGGCTAATTAGGCAGATGTCACAATTCAGTCAAATTTCTTAATAATTTTTCTGGTGATATCATTATCGTCAGGTTGTAAGATTAATAACTATTAAATTTTTAAGGAGTCCTGAGGTTATTGTCGTTGCTCTCGAATTCTCGGAAAACATTGTTTCATTTCCCTAAGATATTCTTAAATTACGTAGCGTATTCAAATAATTAACTTGGTATCTTCTAAACTCTCCGGCAACCAAGACTTTATACTTGCGCATATTCTCATCCGAAAACCGGAACCACTTACGGGGATATGCATAGATGGAGGCCGGTAGATGTTTATCTCGTTCGCCCGCTTACAGATCTATTTTGTCATCGCGCTGCTGCTGATTGTGGTGGTTTATCCGCTGTATCTGTTTGGATCGGTGATGGGCCTTGACGGATTCGATCTGCGCAGGGTGGGGGGCGACTTCTACCAGTTCCTGCTTGCCTCTCGCATGGCAGTGGCGGGGCAAGCTGCGCAGCTTTATGACTTTGGCTGGTTTTATGATGAAGTACAGCGCAATGTTGCTGGTGGCTCCGGCTTTTACGCGTGGGTGCATCCGCCAAGTCTGCTGGTCTTTCTGGTTCCGCTGTCTGGGTTGACCTATCTCCAAGCTTATAGCCTTTGGATGGGGATGGGAGCCTTGCTCTCGTTTTCTGTCGCCTTCAGCCGTAAAGCGCCTATTCGTGCGTTCACCTTTTTCATTTTTGCTCCTGCAACACTGGTGAACCTGTTTTACGGCCAGTTTGGCATGCTGGCGGGTGGGTTCCTTTATGGCGGGCTGCGTTTGCTGGACCGGCATCCGGCGTGGGCGGGTGTGTTGCTTGGGTGTGTTTCCATCAAGCCTGAATTGTTCATGCTGATCCCGATCATATTGATTGCCCATCGCAGTATCATCGCGCTGTGCGCGTGTGTTGCGACAGTGGCGTTCCTTGTTGATGCCTCTGCTGTGTTTTTTGGGTCTGGTCTTTGGTGGATCTATCTGGATACGGTTCCGTCCTTGCTGGCAACAGTCATGGACCAGGGTGAGGGCAGCTTCCTTTATCTGATCCCATCTGCGTTTGGGGCGATGCGGGCGCTCGGGTTTTCTGCGACGGCTGGATATCTGGTGCAATTGCCTTTCACTGTTCTGGCGTTCGTGGTGGTGTTCTGGCTGTTTATGCGTGAGCGTGAACCGATTGCCCGTAATCTTGCGGTGACGCTGTGTGTTTTGCTGGCAACGCCTTTCCTGTTCCTCTGGGACTATGCAGTGCTTTCTCCTGCGCTCTACCTTTATGCGACACGCACTGGTCTGTTTGATGATGATGCAGATTCCCCGTTTGTGGCGCCGCTCCTTTTGTTTGCGGTTTATCTTCTGCCAATCGTCAATATTGCGCTGGCGGCTCATGGCTTCCCGGTGGGGCCAATCTTCACCGCGCTGGCGTTGGCTGCTGTGTTGACGCGGATGGTTGGTATTGATCAGATGCAAGTTAGTGTAGGGGATGAACCAGAGGAGGGGGATAACTCCCTTTCTGATGAGCGTGAAAAGGATGAAGGGCTCGGGACAACCTGAGCCTTGGCCGTCCGTTACATAGGAACGCAGGTTTCACGTAAAAAACGCAGATCAACGCTAAATCACACAAAGCAACGCAAACTGCGCAAAGTCGTGGGCCAACTTTTCTTGGGTCCAGAGTAATTCCTGTCTAAATCCTAACTGTTCTGGCTGGTGTGTTATTCCCGGTGGCGATAAGACTAATGCCTAGTTGATGATTAAACAGGTGAGTAAACCGGTGAGCCTTGCTGATACCTCTCAAAAAGAAATTGAAGCCCTGAACGCGGACGAAGCTGCGCTGGAGCTGGAGCGGCTGGCGGGGCTGATAGCTGAGTATGATGCAGCCTATCACACCAAAGATGCGCCGATTGTTGATGATGCGACCTATGATGCGTTGCGCCGCCGAAACGAGGCTTTGGAAGCTGCTCATCCGGAACTGGTGCGCGCAGACAGCCCAAGCAACCGGGTTGGTGGTGCTGTTGCGGAAGGCTTTGGCAAGGTCACTCACGCCGTGCCGATGCTCTCGCTGGATAATGCGTTTTCTGACGAGGATGTGCAGGACTTCATTGGCAAAGTGCGCCGCTTCTTAAAGTATGATCCGTTGATGGGCGCACTTGCGGTGACGGCTGAGCCGAAGATTGATGGCCTTTCCCTTTCTTTGCGCTATGAGAGCGGCAAACTGGTTTACGCAGCGACCCGTGGTGATGGCACCACTGGTGAGAATGTGACAGCTAATGCGCTGACCATTAAGGATATTCCGCAGGTGTTGCCTGCGGGTGTGCCGGATGTGGTTGAAGTGCGCGGCGAAGTTTACATGAGCCATGCGGACTTTGCGGCACTGAATGCGCGTATGGAAGCCAATGGCGGCAAGGTGTTTGCAAACCCGCGGAATGCGGCGGCAGGGTCTTTGCGTCAGCTGAATTCCGAGATCACCAAGACACGTCCGCTTAAGTTCTTCGCCTATGCCTGGGGGGATATGAGTGAGGTTCCTGCTGAGACACAGATGGGCATGGTGGAACTGTTCGGACTGTGGGGTTTCCAGATCAACCCGCTGATGAAGCGCTGTGAGAGCGCTGAGGAACTCTTGCGCGTCTATCATAGTATCGAGGAGGATCGCTCCGGTCTTGGTTATGATATTGACGGCGTGGTTTACAAGGTGGATCGGCTGGATCTGCAGGGGCGCCTTGGCTTTGTATCGCGCTCACCGCGTTGGGCGATTGCACATAAATTTCCGGCAGAACGCGCGTTTACAACGCTCAATGCCATTGAAATTCAGGTGGGACGAACGGGTGCTCTGGCTCCGGTTGCAAAGCTGGAACCTGTCACGGTTGGCGGTGTTGTGGTCTCTAATGCCTCTCTTCACAATGAAGACTACATCAAAGGCATTGGTCAGGATGGTGAACCCATCCGAGATGGCAAGGACATCCGTGTTGGTGATACGGTGATTATCCAGCGTGCTGGTGACGTTATCCCACAAATCGTGGATGTGGACTTGGGTAAGCGGGCTGAGGATTCGGCTCCGTTCGAGTATCCCGTGAACTGTCCGGCCTGTGGTTCTCATGCCGTTCGCGAAGTCAATCCGAACTCTGGCAAGGTTGATGCTATTCGCCGTTGTACAGGTGGATTGATTTGTCCAGCGCAAGCGATTGAGAAGCTTAAGCATTTTGTTTCTCGCAATGCCTTTGATATTGAAGGATTGGGCGAGAAGCAGGTGGAAGCGTTTTACGAATATGACATGGATAAAGGTGGTATTCGCACACCAGCGGACATCTTCACGTTAGCGGAACGGGACAAGGGGTCTCTCAATAAACTGCGGTCTCGTGAAGGATTTGGTGCTGTTTCTGCGCGCAAGTTGTTTGAAGCTATTGATAGCAAACGGCAAATTGAATTGAACCGTTTGATTTTCGGGCTTGGTATTCGCCATGTTGGTGAAGGAAATGCCAAGCTTCTGGCTCGGGCGTATTCCTCCTGGAGTGCTTTTTCTGATGCCATGATTGCAGCAACTGATGCAACTTCAGAAGCTTACCGTGAACTCAATGACATTGACGGAATTGGCGGTACGGTTGCCAATGCTCTGGTCGAGTTCTTTGCAGAGGAACATAACCGCGACGCGCTTGCTGCGTTGATTGATCAGATCACCCCGCTTGATGTGGTTGTTGCTGATAGCTCTGACAGTCCCGTTGCTGGAAAAACACTTGTGTTTACAGGTAGTTTGGAGCGCATGAGCCGGGATGAGGCGAAGGCACGTGCGGAAAGTTTGGGTGCGAAAGTGTCTGGTTCTGTTTCCAAGAAAACTGATCTGGTGATCGCGGGTCCGAAGGCTGGGTCCAAGCTCACCAAAGCACAGAGCCTTGGTGTTCAGGTTATCTCAGAGGATGACTGGTTCGAGCTGGTTGGCGATCAATAATTAAAAAGCGAGGGAGCTGTTTGGCTCCTCTCGCTGCATTCGCAGGTTTGCGGCAAAACCTACTTCTGCGCCAATGTTGCTCTTAGGCGGACAGATGCTTCGGCACGTCCGCCGATATAGAGCATCATGTTTTTGCCGTCTGTCTGAACGCTCATCGGGATGGTTTTTTCAACCTGCTTCTTCAGCGGGTCGTAGTCTGCTTCAGCTTTTTCAAGTGCTTTCAGAGCACTGTCGTATTCCTGGATCTTCTTTTTGACTGCAGGCTGGAGCTTGAGCAGCTTTTTGAGCTCTTTCGCTGTATCGCGATAGTTGGGATCAGTTTTGGGGTCTTTTTCCTGCTGCTTCAGCTGGCTTTCGAGCACTTTGAGCATTTTGTGTTTTGTCGAGATATCCTCTTCCAGTGACTTGGAGGCCTGAACAAAGCGGAAGGTTCTTGCTTTCTCTTTTTCAAGTGCGGCAATGTTCGTTCTGGCTTTCTTCATATCCGGCGCGTCTTCAACATGATTGTCGTAGGTCAGCCGGTTGGCTGCTTTGCCCTGGAAAATGAGTTTGTCGAAGCTTGCAGTGTCCGTCGCGTGGATGTTCATCCGACGTCTGATTTCAGCCCAGATGCTTGTGCGGTTTTTATAGAAATCATCGTAGTTCTTATATCTGCAAATGACCTTCGGCATATCTCAAGCTCCATTCCAGTTGCGGTCAGATGTTCTCCAGAAGCAACATCCGTGACTAAGAGAGTGGGCAGGAAATCTTAGCAAGATCTCTCGAGAGACAGCGATAATTGAGCCAAATTTGAAGATGTGATCGATGGGTTGGCTGAATTTGTCAGGAAAACACCATTGGGGCCGGAGCGCGCCACTGGTGTTTTCTGAGATGTTTGAATGAGTTGCCTAACCGATTTGCTTGCGGATCTCTGCCAGCATCGCCAGATGGGTATGAATGAAAGCGACCAGAATGGTTGCTGTAGCCACATCCACGTTCACAGGCTTTTTACCGGATTCCGGTGATTGAACCTTCAGCAAGTCCTCATGACCAGTGATTTCAGCGGAGATGTACAGACGGTCAAAATCCTCACCGTTTTCGGCCTCCAGCTTCTTGTAGATGTCTTCCAGAGCGGCGGGACGCGGGGGAGGCGTGGCGCCTGTGGATTCAATCACTTTTGAGACCGCTGTTTGTTCTTCGCTTTCCAGCTCTGCAAACTGGCGCACCAATGGATTGCTGGCCTTCATTGTCGCCATTTCACTGATGGCAAGTGAGAAGGGGCTGATTGTCAGCGTCTTGTTGGTGTAATCGGTGGAGCCGTGGTGGTTGGCCTGGGCGGAGGAAACCAGAGCAGGTGCTGCCAGTAAAGAACCGGAGATGCCAATGAGGGCGTTCCGACGTGTCATGTGTAACTTACCAGTATTCATAGTTTTTCTTTCAGGTTGTTACAGTGTTGTTTGTCTTTCGGAAGTGAAGATATTCCCATTGTTAAGCTGAGTTATTCTCGTTGGCAGGTATACGCATACTTCCTCTTTAAAACACTAAAGGGCCTCCCGGATTTCAAGTAACTCAGAACAAGCTTGATAAAACATCACAGAGCAAAGCTGGCGTGAGGCAAGAGTTACTGAGTGAAGATGCCTTGCCCTACAAAACGATGTGTATCTCTTTGCTGATGCCTCGCTTCTTCAATGTTGTTGCTATATTGTTCTTCGTTAAGTATTGGAGATTCTCCCTCTGATTTGAGAGGGGTATGCGTTCAAAGGATCTAACGAGCTCAATGGCAAACTCTTCTGGCCCACTTCATCGCGGAATACTTGCTCACCCTGCTGATCCTCTGGCTGCACCACAGCCCAAGGCAGGTGGTATCGCAGCGAGGGCCATGGCTGCACGGCAAACCAACGCCCCAGCCTATATGGAAGGATTGAATGCAGAACAACGACTTGCTGTTGAAACGATCAATGGACCGGTGCTCGTTCTTGCAGGTGCCGGGACAGGTAAGACCCGTGTTCTGACAACACGTATCGCGCATATTCTGGCAACGGGGCACGCCACTCCGGGGCAGATCCTTTCTGTAACCTTCACCAACAAAGCTGCCCGCGAGATGAAAACGCGTATTGGCGCTTACATTGGTGATGGCGTTGAAGGCATGGCGTGGCTCGGTACATTCCACGCGATCTGTGTGAAGATTTTGCGCCGCCATGCTGAGCTTGTTGGGTTGAAGTCCTCGTTCTCCATTCTGGATACGGATGATCAGGTTCGTTTGATCAAGCAGATCATTCAGGCGGAAGGTCTGGATGAAAAGCGTTGGACTGCAAAAACATTTGCCGGGCTGCTGGACAGCTGGAAGAACCGCGGGCTTACACCCTCACAGATTTCAGCTGGTGACGCACAGGCCTTTGCTAATGGCTTGGGGCGTAAACTATATGAGACTTATCAGGAACGGCTTTCTATTCTGAATGCCTGTGATTTTGGTGATTTGCTGCTGCACTGCATCACGATCTTCAAAGAGCATGATGATGTTTTAAAGAGCTTCCAGCATCGCTTCCGTTATATGCTGGTGGATGAGTATCAGGATACCAACATCGCGCAGTACATGTGGCTGCGCTTGCTGGCGCAGGGCAATCCGAACGTGGCCTGTGTTGGTGATGACGACCAGTCCATTTATGGCTGGCGTGGCGCTGAGGTTGATAACATCCTGAGATTTGAGCAGGACTTTCCGGGAGCTGTTGTGGTTCGTCTTGAGCGGAACTATCGCTCGACCAGTCACATCCTGTCCGCAGCTTCTCATCTGATTGCGCACAATCAGGGCCGGCTTGGTAAAACCCTTTTCACTGACCAGATGGGTTCTGAGGAAGAAGAGAAGGTACAAGTCACCTCGGCCTGGGATTCTCAAGAGGAAGCTCGTTCTGTTGGTGATGAGATTGAAGCCCTTCAAAACCATGGGCATTCCCTTAATGAAATGGCCATTTTGGTGCGTGCGTCCTTCCAGATGCGTGAGTTTGAAGATCGGTTCGTCACGCTTGGTTTGAACTACCGCGTTATTGGTGGCCCGCGCTTTTATGAGCGCATGGAAATCCGCGATGCATTGGCTTATTTCCGCTGTGTGATGCAGACGTCAGACGATCTGGCTTTTGAGCGTATCGTGAACACGCCGAAGCGTGGGCTTGGTGAAGCTACGCTGAAAATCGTTCATGCTTATGCACGGGAACTCGCTATTCCGCTGATGATCGCTGCGGAAGAGTTGGTGCAGACCAATGAGCTGCGTCCGAAAGCTCGTGCTGCGCTGGCGGATGTTCTTGGCATGTTGGAGAACTGGCGCAATCAGGTTGAGACCATGAGCCATACAGAGCTGGCGGAGATCATTCTTGATGAGAGTGGTTACACTCAGATGTGGCGTCAGGATCGGTCTGCGGAAGCGCCGGGGCGTTTGGACAACCTGAAAGAACTTATCCGCTCCATGGAAGAGTTTGAGAGCATGGCTGGGTTCCTTGAGCACATCTCGCTGGTGATGGATAAAGATAGTGATGCGGAAGAGGATGCGGTCTCGATTATGACGCTCCATTCTGCAAAAGGCCTTGAATTTGATACGGTTTTTCTTCCCGGTTGGGAAGAAGGTGTGTTCCCGAACCAGAGGGCATTGGATGAGACCGGACAAGCTGGTCTGGAAGAGGAACGGCGCCTCGCCTATGTGGGTCTTACCCGTGGCCGCAAGCGTGTGAAGGTGTGGTTCACCTCCAACCGCCGCATTCATGGGTCCTGGCAGTCCTGCATTCCTTCGCGGTTTCTTGATGAGCTGCCTGCAGACAGCGTTGAGGTTGTTGAGGCTTCCAGCTCTTATGGTGGGTATGGTCTGAATAGCGCTGGTGGTGGTTACGGTGCCAGCCGGTTTGACAACAGTGATCCCTTCCAAAGCAAGTACTCTACGCCGGGTTGGCAGCGGGCGCGTAAAGCGCAGGCGTCTGGTCAGCAGTATGGCAAAATGCATGGTGGGAACCAGAGCCGCCGTGCCAAGAAGGCTGGTCCGATGACCATTGAAGGCGAGCTGGTTGCCAAAAGCGTGACTGAGGCAGGAAGTGATTTTGCGATCGGTGAGCGTATCTTCCATATGAAGTTTGGTTATGGATTGATCGGCGATATCGAGGGGAACAAGCTTACCGTCGATTTTGAAAAAGCTGGCCAAAAGAAAGTGCTCGATAGCTTTGTTGAGCGGGCATAAGCTGCAACTCAAGCGTTAATTACCTTTAGGGTAGATTGTGCTATCTCTCTTCTAAGTTGTGTTGGGAGATAGCAATGAATGAGGTGGTTCTCGCGCTTGCGATGATTGGTGTGGCAGGCGTTGGTGCACAATGGCTTGCCTGGCGATGGTCTTTGCCTGCGATCGTTCTTCTGCTTGTTGCTGGCTTTCTCATTGGTCCTGCCACAGGTGTTCTCAGTCCAACTGCGTTGTTCGGTGATTTATTGCGTCCAACCGTTGCGCTTGGTGTTGCCGTTATTCTGTTTGAAGGCGGTCTTTCCCTTAATTTTCAACGTATTGGCGGTGTTGAGAAAGCGGTTTGGCGGCTCGTTCTTTTGGGCGCTTTTATCGCGTTTTTGTTGGGCGCGCTGAATGCCCATTATATTGCAGAGCTGAGCTGGCCTTCGGCATTGGTATTCGCTGCAATTCTAATTGTTACCGGTCCTACTGTAATTATTCCCCTGCTGCGTCAGGCGCGGTTGGAGCGACGGGTGAGTTCACTGCTGCGCTGGGAAGCAATCCTTGCTGACCCGCTTGGAGCGCTGCTTGCGGTGTTCATGTTTGAGGGCTACCTCGTGTATCACGGGGACCATGGTTTCTGGGTCCTGGCTATCCGGGCTTTGGCTGGGTTGTTGATTGGTGGCGTTGGTGGCTGGGCGCTGGGGCGTGGATTGATCTGGCTGTTTGTCGGTGGCCGCGTTCCTGAGTTTCTCAAAGTTCCGCTGATTTTTGTGAGCGTGATGGGCGCTTATGCACTTTCTGATTTGGTCTTGGAAGAATCTGGTCTGCTGACAGTGACGGTTCTTGGGCTGGTGCTTGGTAACTCTCGTCTTGCCAGTCTTGAAGAGCTGAAGCGGTTTAAGGAAGCGGTCACGATCATTCTGGTGTCTTCAGTCTTTATTGTGCTGACTGCTTCGGTTCAGCTGGGCAGTCTTGCGGAGTTTGGGCTGGAGGATTTGGCATTTGTTCTGGTGCTGTTGTTCGTGATCCGGCCTATCTCGGTTTGGGTTGGAACCATTGGCGCTCATCTGAGCTGGAAAGAGCGTTTGCTGGTTGGGTGGATTGCGCCACGTGGTATTGTGGCTGTTGCGGTTTCCGGCTTGTTTGCAAGGTCGCTTGTTGAGCATGGGGCTCCTGATGGAGAGCGGTTGGCGGTTTTGTCGTTTGCCGTTGTGGTTGCAACTGTGTTCGCACACGGGTTTTCGCTTGGGCCATTTGCACGATGGCTGGGGCTTTCCAGCCATACGGGGCCGGGATTGCTGATTGTTGGGGCGAGCCGGTTTAGCGTAGCGCTTGCGACCAAGCTGAAAACGCTGGATGTTCCGAGCCTTACCGTTGATCGCAACTGGGGTAAACTGCGGCTTTCGCGCAATGCCGGGCTTGCGAACCATTATGGTGAGGTTCTTTCTGAGGAAGTTGAGAACGAGCTTCCGCTTGAAAATTACAGCGTTTTGCTCGCTGTGACCGACAATGATGATTACAACGCGCTGGTGACTACAAACTTTGGACCGCTTATGGGGCGAGGGGAGGTGTATCAGTTTGCACCCTCAGAAGAGCAAAGCGAGAAGGAAAAGTTTCGCCGAGTTGTGACGCTTGGTGGTCGTCCCTTCCTGACACCAGAGCACAGCTATTACGACCTTGAAACGAAGATCCGTGAAGGCTGGTTCATCAAAGCCAGTGAGCTGACAGATACTTATGGCTGGACCGAGTTTCAGGAGGCTTTGCCAGAGACGGCTATTGTGCTGATGTTGATAGACCCGACCAAGAAGCTTCGACCGCTGAATGGCACCAAGCCTGCGATGCCGATTGCTGGTTCAACAATACTTAGCCTTGTTCCCTGCGAATATGCGGCAGAGCGCGAGAAAACCTCGTGAGTACTGGCTTTTCGTTGCTGCACCTTCTATACGCCTAGGCAAAGGTTTTCACTGAGTTTTGATAGCTCATCGTAACTAAGGGATTTTGCATGGACACGATCCGGGTTCGCATTCCGGCACCTGAGGCTGAAGCAAAAGCACTCTCCGATATTATGGAGGCGCGCTTTGAAGATGACGGGTTCCCAGTTGCCGTCTTTGAAAGCTCCAAGGACGGAAAAACTTGGACCGCAGAAGTGCTGGTTCTGGAATCTACGGTTGATGACGCAATCAATCTGGTTGAAATGCGTTTGTTTGATCAGTTTGAAGGCGGCGTTATTCCAAGCTTTGCTGAAGTTGAGGCGCTGCCTGACATCAACTGGGTTGCCAAATCCCTTGAAGGTTTGAAGCCGGTTCGTGCGGATCGGGTTATCGTTCATGGTGCGCATGATCGTGATGCTGTCGGCCAGTCTGACATTGGTATCGAGATTGAAGCGGCGCAGGCCTTTGGCACCGGTCACCATGGTACGACTGAAGGTTGCCTTTTGGAGCTTCAGCGCTTGTTGAAGCGGCACAAATACCACCGCATGCTTGATTTAGGCACCGGAACGGGTGTTCTGGGCATTGCACTTGCTAAGCTGACCAGCTCTGAAGTTCTGGCGACCGATATTGATCCGATTGCGGTGGAAGCTGCGATTGATAATGCGCGTAAGAACAATGTAGGGCCTCACTTCAAAGCTTTTACCGGTGCTGGTGTAGATGACCGCCGCTTTAATGAGTTTGGCCCGTTTGATCTGGTTGTTGCCAATATTCTTGCAAGACCGTTGATGCAGATGTCCGCTAAACTGTGCGCTCACCTTGCGCATAAGTCTACGCTGGTTCTATCCGGCTTGCGGATTGAGCATGGTCCACGGATCATCTCAGCGTATGGACAGCAGGGATTGAAGCTTGTGCATCGCCGCGAGATTGAAGGATGGCTGACGCTGACCTTTGCAAAAGGCAACTGGGACTCATAAGGTCTGACAGACTGCTAAAGCAGTTCGGATTTAAATGGAAACGCATGAACTGCTTTAGCCTTTGTTTTTGCGTATCTTTCTCCGAAAACCGGTTTCCACTTTTCGGAGATACGCTGCAATAATTCTGAACCCTCATTGCTGATGCAGTGAGGGTTTTTTGATGTCTGATTGAAATGCAAAAAAACAAAAAACCTTTGCTTCCTGATCCGGCAAATTGGGAGGAAATTGCCGGGGAAGCAAAGGTTTTTTTGTGTGCCAAGCAACTGGGAGGAATTTGCTTAGCTTGCTAGATACTGGGAGGAGGTATCCAGCTGTATGAGTGGCATTTCTAGCGCTTTATCAGCAGCTGATGGATGCCGGCCATTTTTGTCATGCAGATCACTTTGAGAGGAGGTGTGATCCACCGGTTTGCTTTGGGAGGGAAGCGCCCCGTCGACAAGAGGAGTTATCTATTATTTTAGTTTGTAAAAAAAGAGATAGTTTCGCATGACACTTATGCGTTTTTTGCATATCTCTGTATTGTCATGATCTGAAATTGCATGGAGTACATAGCAGATCTGCGTATAACGCATGGATTGTGTACTTCTGTATCCTCATCGCCTGAATTGAGAGTATAAATTCCTCTTAGGAGCCGTGTTTGTGTGGTTGAGTTGCGTGACGATCGGCATTAGCCTTCCGGCATGTTTCAAAGCTTTGACACAATAAATGATAAATCTCGTGGGCCGGTTCGGTTGGCCGCTCTGCGAGACGAGCTGGCCTCGCGTGGGCTTGATGGCTTTTTGGTGCCGCGGGCAGATGCTCACCAAGGTGAGTACGTTCCTGATAGTGACTGCCGCCTTGAGTGGCTGACGGGTTTCACCGGCTCTGCTGGTATTGCTGGTGTTCTCAGTGACAAGGCAGCTGTTTTTATTGATGGCCGCTACACCATTCAGGTGCGGGATCAGGTAGACGAAGAGGCGTTTGCCTATCGTCATCTGATTGATGAGCCGCTGACGGGCTGGCTTCGTGAGAATGCGGCAGAAGGCCAGAAGATCGGGTACGATCCGATGTTGCATCCTGTTCGTCAGGTGCGCTCCCTGAAAGCTGCCTGTGAAAAGGCTGGTGCACAGCTGGTTGCTATTGAAAGCAATCCTGTCGATGCCGTTTGGAGTGATCGCCCGGAAGCGCCGCTTGGTGCCGTGAAAATGCACGGGATGCAGTTTGCTGGTGAAAGTGCTGCAGACAAGATCAAGCGTATTGGTGAGTTGATTGCTGGAAAAGAGGCGGATACAGCGCTTCTGACACAGCCAGACTCCATTGCGTGGCTGTTGAACATTCGCGGTAGCGATGTGATGCATACGCCGCTGCCACTGTCTTTTGCTTTGGTACCGACCAACGGCAAGCCATCGCTGTTTATTGATGGGCGCAAGCTTTCCAATGAAGTGCGTGATGAGTTGAGCGCTCTTGCTGATATTGCAGGACCGACAGAACTTGCACCTACATTGAAAGCATTGGGTGCTGAAGGCAAACGGGTGCTCATTGATACCGGTCTTGCGGGTCAGGCTCTTTATGATGCGGTTGCTGACAATGGCGGCCATGTTGTGGAAGGGCAGGAGCCAACTCTGCTGCCTAAGGCTGTTAAAAATCAAGCTGAGATCGAGGGCACAAAAGCTGCGCACCTGCGTGACGGTGTTGCCTATGCTGGCTTCCTTGCATGGTTTGAGAAGACGGCGCCTCTTGGTGGCCTGACTGAAGTTGTTGTTGCTGAAAAGCTTGAGGAGTTCCGCCGTGAGACGGGTGCTTTGAAGGACATTTCTTTCGACACTATTTCAGCGGCTGGTCCTCACGGTGCGATCTGTCACTACCGTGTGAGCAACGATAGCAATCTGCCGATTGAGCTGAATAGTGTGTATCTGATCGACTCCGGTGCGCAGTACGAGGATGGCACGACTGACATCACACGTACGCTTGCTGTTGGAGCTGTGACTGCTGAGCAGTGCAAGCACTTTACGCTTGTTCTGAAGGGCCATATTGCTATTGCGACCGCGCGTTTTCCTGTTGGGACGACTGGGTCACAACTGGATACTCTGGCTCGTATCGATCTTTGGAAGCAGGGGCTCGACTTTGACCATGGCACTGGCCACGGTGTCGGCTCTTATCTGGGTGTGCATGAAGGTCCGCAGCGGATCTCCAAAGCTCCAAACAGTATCGCGCTGAAGCCGGGTATGATCCTTTCCAATGAGCCGGGTTATTACCGGGCTGATGAGTACGGCATCCGGATTGAGAACCTTGAGCTGGTGACGCCTGCTGCTGCCATTGAGGGTGGTGATCAGAAAATGCTCGGTTTTGAGCCGCTTACACTGGCACCGATTGACCTGCGTATGGTGGATACCAAGCTTCTCTCCGCGTTTGAGCTGAACTGGCTGAATGCTTACCATGCTCGTGTGAGGGAATTGGTTGGACCTCTGCTGGATGGTGAGACCAAAGCATGGCTGGAAGAGGCGACCCGTCCGGTTTCCTGAGCCGCTCCTGCTTCTTATTAGGTTAAAGAAAACCCCGCTTCATGGAGCGGGGTTTTTGTTTAGATGACAGTGAGTGCCATTCTGAGCACGACAACACTGACAACACCGAGTGTCATGGCTGCGAGCATTGGCAAGCGCAGGGCTGCAATCGCGGTGATGGCTGTTGCTGCGGTCTCTGCAATGCCGGTTGCGAAAGCTGTTGGGGCCACGACCGACATGAGGATTGCTGACGGAACGGCTTGCAAGGCTGCCTCAGTTCTGCCTGAGAAAGTGACGAACTTTGTCAGCACCAGCCCTGCGATGCGGGTCAGGTAGGTTCCTGCTGCCATTGCCACAATGGTGAAGAGGACAAGCGGATCAACTGCGAAGACTTCTGATATCATGACTGAAGTGCCTCCGCAGGTTTCCGGAGCCCGTTGGTTTTTTCGTCATACTGGACTGCTGCGGCGATGACGCCTGCGATTGCGCCAGCGATTATGTACCAAGCACCTGGAACGAACTTATGGGTGAGAACTGCCGCTAAACCGCTCGCTGCGAGGACTACGCCAGTTTTGCGGCCTTGCCAGAAGCCCATGACCAGACAGATGAAGAGAGCGGTGAACGCAAAGTCCAGACCGTAGCGGGATGGGTCGCCCATGACTGCGCCTATCAGGCTTCCGACCACTGTTGCGACTTGCCAGGTGATGAACAGGGTCAGGCCAACACCGAGATAGAAGCTGAAAGTGGTGTGATGCTTGATGGCGCGCTGTTCAGACAGAGCCCAGACCTCATCGGCCAATATGAAGAAGCCAAGGTATTTTTGCAGGGGTGTCCAATGGCCGAGTTTGGGGGCAAGGGACGCACTCATAAGCACGTGGCGCAGGTTGATCAGGAAAGTGGAGAAGGCAATGGTGAGCCACGGGAGTGGGTCGGCCCACAAATCCAGCGCAAGAAACTGAGAGCCGCCTGCAAACACGAAGGAGCCCATCAGCAGGACTTCCAAAGGAGACATGCCCTTTTGTGCTGCGAGCGCGCCAAACAACAGGCCGATGGGTGTCGCGGCGAAAATCAACGGGAAGAATGTTGTTACACCGAGGAAAAATTCATTGGGACCAGCGTTGATCGCTGATTTGTTCTGATTGCTTTTCACAAAACCCTCCTAGAGCCTGTTGCGCTCATTTGCATTCACGCCTCACGCTCTAATTTCTTTACTTTCAGCGAATTCTTGTCGTTTGATTGAATTGAATCAAACGACAAGAATTCGCTCCAGAGCATGGAGTGCTTTTAAGTCAGAGAGGCCGATGTCGTCTTGAATGAAATTGCGCTTCTGGTATGCCGCTGTGATTAAATGGAAATCACAGATCGCTGGAAAGCTGCTGGCGTGGTGCCAACACGGGATTTGAACTGCCGCGTGAGGTGAGCCTGATCTGCAAAGCCGCAGAGTGATGCGGTCTCGCTTGGAGAGGTTCCGCGCACGAGCAAGCGTCTGGCATTTCGTACCCGCACATCCGTCAGGTAGGCGTGCGGTGTTTGTCCTGTCGCTTTCTTGAAGGAGCGGATGAGGTGGTACTTTGAGCGGCCTGAGATGTTCACCAGATCATCCAGATGCACGCTGCCCATGAAGCTTTCTTCCAGATACTCCCGCGCTCGTTTGATTGCGACGGGATCTTTTGATCCGGTGATGTTGTCAGTGAAGCTGCCGTGCTTTGCGAGCATCTTGGCGAAGATCATATAGAGCGGTTCTTCGGCTTCCAGATCAATGGAGCGGTTCTGTATGGACTTGTGCGCTTCAACGAATTCCTGACAGAGCTCTGGGTCATGGACACAGGCCTCCGGGAAAAACGGCGTTCCGCTTTGTGGCTTGTCCGTCAGATCCTCAGCGATCTTCTGCAACAATGAGATGCTGGGGTAGGTCATCCGGTAGGTGTAGCCGTAGCCCTCCGGTATACCGTCGTGAAGCTCGAATGGGTTGACGAAGACCAGATCTCCGGGACCTGCGAATATCTGCTGTCCGCGTTGCCAGTAGCACTGACAGCCCGAGAGAATGCCACCAACAACGAACGTGTCGTGGGTGTGAGGTTCGTAAACATGGGTTCTGAAACTTGCCGCAAGACATTCCAACCCATCAAAGCGAGGCGCACACCAGAATTGTGCGTTCTCTCCCGAATTGAGCGGAGTTGCTTCTAAGGCAATTTTTTGAGTAACCGGCTTCATAGACCCAATTTATCCAGCGAAGACAAGGATGTCTTGAATGAGATTGCTGTTTTTTACGGATGGGTCAATGGAGATTATCTGGGGTTTGGCTAGCGGTGCTCCTCAACATTCGCCTGAATGAGAGCTGAATTGAAGTAACGCAGAGCCTTCACGTGACTTGCGTAACCAATAACTTCCGCTGGGTTCTTGGGGTCAATGACGGGCAAGGTGGACTTGCCTGCATCATCGAAGGTTCTTAGCGCTTTTTCGAGCGTGTCGAGCGGTGCAAGAAACGGTTCTTCTGACTCTGGGTCGAAGGTGGTATCGGAGTCCGGCCTTGGCGGGTCCGCGAAATCTTCAACATGAACGATGCGGACGAGCCATTTGTGGGCACCGTCTTGCAACATGACACCACGCATTTCCAGCTGCCAATGGAAGTAGGACCGGCCATGGATTGCCTGATTGAGGCCCGTTGAGATGGAGACAGCGATCAACAGAGCAATGGACAACTCGTAACCACCTGTCAGTTCGAACACGATCATGGTGGTTGAGATTGGTGCGCCAAGGACGGCTGAGGCGACCGCTCCCATGCCTAAAATAGCGTAGAGCCCATGGCTGGAAGCCATCTCGGGCAGGTGATTTGCCGCGATCAGACCAAAGGCACCACCCGTCATCGCGCCCAGATACAGCGAGGGTGAGAAGATGCCGCCGCCGAAGCGCGAGGCGAGCGTGATGGCTGTCGCTACTGTTTTCACGACGAGCAGCGAGAGCATCAATGTGAGCGGCAGTTCTGAGTTGAGCGCTCCATCGGTTGCCTCGTAGCCAACGCCAATGATTTCCGGATAGAAGACAGCGATTGAGCCAACCAATGCGCCGCCGATGATCGGGCGGAGCCAGATTGGCATTTTGATGTTTCTGGCAAGCCAGTCTGAGCCGATCAATGCAAACTGGAACGAGATGGCAACAATCGCGCAGATGATGCCGAGCAGCACAAAAGCCGGGAATTCCCAATATGTGTTGATCTGGTAGTGGGGCAGAATGAAGGCTACTGCTTCGCCAAAATAGAGGCGAGACACGAGCGTTCCCATGGCTGATGAGAGCACGATTGGAACGAAGGCAGACATTGCGTAGTGGCCGAGGATGACCTCATGAGCGAACAATACGCCTGCGATTGGTGCGTTAAAACTTGCGGAGACTGCGCTTGCGACACCTGCAGCAAGCAGGATACGCATTGTTGAATCAGGGAGTTTCAGTTTGGAGAAGACCGAGGTGCCGAGTGTGGCGCCTAGGTGAACCATGGGGCCTTCACGGCCAGCACTGGCGCCGCTGCCGAGTGAGATGACTGTGATGAGTGCGGAGCTGAGGCCGGGCCAAAAGGGCAGGCCGGTTCCACCATGAGCCCGTGCTTCAATCACGTCTGCTACGCCGCCGGCACGTTGCTTCTTTTGGATCGTTTGCAGCAGGAGGCCAACAATTGCGCCGCCTATTACAGGTGCCAGAACAATGACATACCATGGTTGAGCGTTTGCCGCGCTGATCATGCGTTCGGAGACGGTGCCGAGTGATAACCATTGGACCAGCCCAATGCCAATGCGAAACAGGATCGCAGATCCGCCCACAGCTGCCCCGATGATCAACGCAAGGAGCCAGACAAGCGGGAGCCGCGATGACATGAACAAACGTAAGTTAGGTTCGACCCATTTATAGGCTATGCGCATTGCGATTTTCAGCGGGTTAGCTTGGTTAGGCATAATAGATTAAGCGATACGACAATGAATGATTGGCATTGTCTTTAACGAGATTCCCCGGCAAACGCCAATCAGGATATGCTCTGATCATCTGATTTTGGATCATTATTTTCGATAAGCACTGAGAAACACTTAAGGAGCTTCTTCAGGTCAGTTGGCTTGTGTGGCAATCGTCTTGCTAAAAGCTCAATAATGCTGACCACGCAGAATACTATAATTCCAATAAATGCCGAGTCGTGTCTCGAAGTTTCGACTATATGCTTGGAGGTGTGCTTCCGGGGGGAAGTATCTGGAATATAAGGGAGGTCTGTCATGTCTCTGACGGGGATGCAGCTGAATGTTACACGCAATGCCGAGGGGATCGACAAAGCGATTGCGCTCTTGAATGAGAAGTTTGGCGACCGTTGCCAGACATCCATGAGCTTGCGGGAGCAGCACGGGCATACGACATCATGGCTACCAAACCAGCCGCCAGATGCTGTTGTCTTTGCACAGTCGACTGAGGAAGTCTCTGAAATCGTAAAGCTTTGTGCTGACCTGCGTGTGCCGGTCATTCCGTTTGGCAGTGGTTCTTCTCTCGAAGGGCATCTGAATGCACCGGGGGGCGGTATCTCGCTGGACCTCTCTCAGATGAATGAGGTTGTTTCAGTTCATGCAGCGGATTTGGACTGTGTGGTTCAGCCGGGTGTGACGCGCAAGCAGCTCAATGCTTACTTGCGTGATACTGGCTTGTTTTTCCCGATTGATCCGGGCGCTGATGCCACTATTGGTGGCATGACGGCGACGCGGGCTTCTGGCACCAATGCGGTGCTTTATGGGACGATGAAGGATATGGTTCTGGCGCTGACGGTTGTCATGCCTGACGGGACCATTGTGAAGACTGGAAGCCGTGCCAAGAAATCGTCTGCGGGATATGACCTGACGCGTTTGATGGTTGGCTCAGAAGGCACACTTGGGGTGATCACTGAGATTACGTTGAAGCTGAAGGGCATACCTGAAGCAATTTCAGGTGGAATTGCCTCCTTCGATAGCATTGCGGATTGCTGCAACACGGTTATCGAGGCAGTGCAGTATGGCATTCCCGTTGCCCGTATGGAGCTGTTGGACACACTGACCGTCCAATCCGTTAATGCCTATTCAAAGCTGGATTTGCCAGAATCACCGTTGCTGCTTGTGGAATTCCACGGCTCTGAGGCTGGTGTGAGAGAACAGGCTGAGCGGTTTGGTGAGATTGCGGCTGAAAACTCTTTGAAAAAATTTGAATGGGCGACCGATCCTGAAGAGCGCAACAAGCTTTGGGCCGCGCGGCATGACGCTTATTGGGCTGGCCTTGGTCTGGCACCTGAGCGAACCGGACTGTCGACAGATGTCTGTGTGCCAATCTCTCGTCTGGCCGATTGTGTGACGGCTACACACGATGATATCGAAGAAAATGGCCTGATTGGTCCGATAGTTGGCCATGTTGGTGACGGCAACTTTCATGTTCTTGTGTTGACGGACCTAACTGACCCTGAGGACATTGCCAAGTCTGAGGCGTTTGTTGAACGGCTGAACTATCGTGCGATTGAGCTGGGCGGAACCTGTACTGGTGAGCATGGTGTGGGGCAGGGCAAGATGAAGTATCTGCCTAAGGAACATGGTGCAGGGGTGGCTGTGATGGCTGCGATCAAGCGTAGTCTTGACCCGTTGAATATTATGAACCCAGGTAAGATTGTTGCCTTAGATACCGAGTAAAGAAGTGCCATAAATACGCACTTGCTTCGATCCGTTCGGAAACATTGCCTTAAGTCGTTGCTGTCGTCTTGTTCCTGCTGTAATTCACATAGACAAACAAGTGTTTGCATGCAGCTCATAGGCGGACAGCGCGGCAAGGCGTGAGGTTCGAAGTGGGTAAAGGAGCTTAACGTTGAATTCGGTTTACATCACCGTCGGTGGGACTTTGATCTTGGCGCTGGTCATCGCGCTTGTTGGCCCTTTGGTCATCGATTGGTCAGCTTATCGTTCCCTGTTTGAAAGCTATGGTGAGAAAGTTCTGGGGCATCAGGTTACGATCCTCGGTGAGACCGATGTCCAGCTGCTGCCTGCTCCCTACGTGAAGCTCTCTGACGTTCGTGTTGGTGCTGTCGAAGATCCGTTGATGACTATCAAAGGATTTGAAGGTCGTATTGAATTGCCATCGCTTTTGCGCGGAGAAGTGCACGTCACTGAGATGAAACTCAACGAGCCGGAGCTTAACCTTTCTCTTGATGAGGAAGGCCGTCTTGATGTTTTGCAAACCAACTCCCGCCGTTCCGTTATTTCTGAAATTGACCCAACCTCGCTTATTCTGGAAGGCGTGAGCGTTCAAAATGGTTCTGTCGTACTGACTGATGCACGGACGGGAGAAGTACGCCGCGCAGGCAATGCGAACCTTGAGCTTTATGCTGGCGGTTTGCAGGGGCCTTTCAAAGCGGAAGGCGCGATGCTTTATGAAGGTGTGCCTTACACGCTGAAAATTGGCAGTGGCCGTGTTGAGCGCAATGGTCAGATCAGGGTTAAGACGCAGGTGTCTCCTGCAAATGTTGCAGCTCAATTTTCAACTGATGGTTTCCTGACACACCAGAACGGTGTGGTCTCCTATTACGGAGATGCCGAGGTTCAATCTGTTGTCAGTGAAGGCTCTGATGCGCTGGAATGGGCCGGGAAGAGTAAATTCAATCTGGACGGTGAGCGACTGGAACTGACTGAGAGCACATTGCGTCTTGGCTCAGAAGATCGCCCGATTACCGCTGAAGGTGGCGGTATTTATAGTTTTGGTCCAAAGCCAGAATTTCAGGCTGTTGCTCAGTTTAAGCAGGTTGATCTGGACCGGATGATTGGTGGTGGGCCGCAGCGTCCGCTGGTTCCGACTGATGCTGTTCTTACGCGACTGGCTGGCGGCTTACAGTCTCTGCCTCTGCTGGATGTGAAAGGCAATATGGACCTGACCGTGCCTGTTGTGGTGGCGGGTGGTTCTGTTGTTTCCAATCTGAGTGCCTTACTTGAATCGACTGGTACAGGCTGGAAGATTGATGAGCTCTCTGGTGAGTTGCCGGGTCGTAGCCTCTTCAAGACCAGTGGTTATCTGGAGCTGCGCGGTTCTGCTGGCTATCAGGGAGACTGGGAAATTTCTTCCCGTCAGCCACATCAGCTGGCGCATTGGTGGTTGGGAGAGCGGAAAGATGCATCCAAACGTCTGTCTCCTGTTGCGTTGAGAGGCCGTGTTGAAGCTGGTTCCGGTGCTCTGCGACTGCCTGATTTGCGGATTGATGCCGGAGATGTGCGCAGTGTTGGTTTGATTTCATTTGAGCATCCGCTTGATCGCAGCCCGTTGATCACCGTCGATATGGATAGTGACCGCGTCAATCTGGATGAAATCCAGCGTTATGTGGAAGCGTTTACGGGTAAGAAGATCAAACCCAGTGCGGTTGATATGTCCATGCGGCTTTATGCAGATGAGCTTGTTGCCAGTGGCGTGAAAGCAAAAAGCATGGCCGTGAGTGCGAGCCTGAGCCGGGATGCGCTTTCAATCGAGCAGCTGAAAATCCGTGATTTTGCTGGTGCTTACATTGATATGAAGGGCCGCATTGATGACCTGAGCACGACACCACAGGGGAACATCAAAGGCACGCTGACAGCATCGTCTCTGACTGGAGCGGTTGCTGTTTTGGAAGAATATGCACCTGACCATCCGTTGATTGAGCGTCTGAAAACAGCTGCTCCGGATCTTGCACCTGCTAGCCTTAAAGCTGAGCTTTCTGCCTATGCTGAGAAGGGGCGGACGGATATGTCTTTGAACCTTTTTGGTGAGGTTGGCGTCAGCGATCTGGACTTGAATGGCACCTTTGAAGGCCGCATTGATGATTTCGCAGAAGGTGACCTTTATGCGGAAATGACGCTTGGTGGCAAAGATGGCGTCAAAGTGCTTCGACAGCTTGGGTTTGAGGCTATCCCAATCACGCAACTACAACCGGGAGAGGTTCGTCTTTCCTTGTCTGGCAGTCCGCGCGATCAACTGGCCTTTGGTTTTTCCAGTGACCTTGTTGGGTTGAAGATCCTCTCCGATGGGACCGTACGGGTTCCGAACCGGTCTGCTGCTGTCTGGTCTGCCAAGGTTGCGTTGCAGTCTGATGATCTGGCGGATTATGGACTGGCATTTGGCAAGATTTATCCAATTTACTCCGGTCCTCTCAAAGCGAACCTGAGTGGTCAGCTTGAAGGACGCGGGCGGGACTTCAAACTCTCAGATCTGAAAGGCCAACTGGCCAATATGGATCTGTCTGGTGATCTTGAAGGTACTTTGAAAAAAGGTGGACCTTTAGAAGCATCCGGAAAACTGGAACTGTCTGAGCTTGATATGCGCAGTTTGAGTGAGCTGCTGCTGGGAGCCAATGTTTGGGCCGGTGTGCTTCAGGAAGATTCTGTGTGGTCCTCGCAGGCGCTGGGGCAAGGCCTTGCTGATGGTGTGGATCTGACCCTTGATGTGAAGAGTGACCGTGCTTTGTTCAGTGATGAGTTCCGACTGGACGCCGCAAGTGGTCAGCTTCGGCTACGTTCGGATCAGCTGTCTATCAATGAAGGGACTGGCCGGTTTGCAGGAGGCGAGTTCTCTGGTGCCTTTGATTTGCGGCGGGATCAGGGACAAGCGACCCTTTCTGGCAGGTTCCGGCTGGATGATGTTGATTTTGAAGAGTTGGCCTGGACTGATGAAGGTCGCGCTTTAGCAACAGGTAAGCTGCAGGCGATTGCTGAGTTTGAAGGAAGCGGACGCACAATCTCAGGCCTTGTGGCTGGTCTTTCAGGTGGTGGTACTTTCAGCGTTACTGATGGTGTAATTCGCCGGATCAACCCAGCGGCCTTTGACCTTGTGATCAAGGCAGCTGATGCGGGTCTTGAGCTGGATGAGGCTGCTATTCAAAACACCTTTGCGGACCATCTGGATGCGGGCTCTATATCGTTCAACCGGGTTGACGGGTCCCTGGGCATTGCCAGTGGGCGGATCCGGGCGCGTAACATCTCCGTTGATACTGCCGGGACCACGCTGTTTGGCTCTGCGCTTGTTGATCTGGAGAAGTGGGCGCTGACGGGCGATGTTTCCATGAAGACCCGTGATGAGGCGCAAAAGGTTGCGGGTGCGGAGCCTCAGGTCGCTATCTTGTATTCTGGTCCGCTGGAAAACCCAGTGCGCAAGCTGGATACGGGGCCTTTGCTCTCCTATCTCAATCTTCGTGCGATTGAACTGAATGTGAAACGCATTGAGGAAGAGCAGCGCAAGATTGCTGAGCAAGAGCGCATGCTTGATGAGCTGAAGAAAAAGCGGGAAGAAGAAGCCGCCCAAAAAGCGAAGGCTGCTGAGGACGCGGAAAAGGCTCGGCAAGCTGAAGCTGCCACCGCCGCTGAACGTAGGCAACAGGCGCAGGCAGACAAAGAGGCGAAAGCCCGTGCCGCCCGCTTGGCTGCTGAGGAAGAAGCGCGCAAGGCGAAAGCTGTTGAGGCTGTGAAGCGGGCTGAGGAAGCTCAAAAAGCGGCAGATGCGAAAGCTGCCGCAGAGGCTAAAGCTGCTGCTGAAGCGCAAGCCAAGGCCGATGCTGAGAGCAACAAGAGCACTGTACAGGACTTTAGTGCGCGTATTCGGTCTGTTCTTGACGGAGACGCCACTGCAAAAAAGCCCGTTAGCCCCTCTGTTGCAATTGTTGATCCACCCAAACCGCGCGCGAAATCCAGCCTACCTGCATTGGAAACTCCGGTGACCATTGGTGGCGTGAACGAGGCGACTGTGCCAGCGGGAGAGGTTGACCTGCTTGGGCCTATCATCCAGTCAGGTGCTCCGAAAAATCTTGGTGTGCTTGAGGCCGGCAATGACAATCAGGTCTTGCGTGGACCACTGCCGGATTTGCAGACTGATGAGCGGGGAGCGCCAAAATTCATTGAGCTGCCAGGTGGTCGCCTGCTGCAGGTTAACTGACCAGTTGGGTCTGAAAGTGTTTGAGCACTGCGACGCGGATACAGCTTGAGAGGTTGTTTTCCGGGTTTCGCTCATCATCAATTGAGGCGATGGTCGCGGTAATATTTTTACCCTGACTTCGCGCAAAGTCTTCAAGCCCAGACCAGAACTCCGGCTCCAGCGTGATGCTCGTTCTATGTCCGTGTAGGGTGATGGAACGTTTCTTGAGGCTCATATGAAAGCCTCACTCTTTATCTGCTGGTGATGAAGAAGAGACGGAGGCCAACTTGTGACCTTCAAAGCGTTTTGTCTGCAGGTCTGCTTCTGCATTTTCCTGAGATTTTTCGGCTTTTGAACGCCCGAACTTCCGGCGGTTTTCCGCAGCGGACTGGGCTTTGCTGTCTCTGGCCTTTTGTTTGCGGGCCTGACGCAGGTTAACAACGGTCGCGCTCATACAATCACCCATTACATGACGTTGATGAGCCGACCGCTCTTATCTTGATCGGAAGGATCAGCTCTTCTTGCGGAAAGCATCCAGAGAAACAACCTGCGCACTTCCGTTGTCATCTTTGGAAGTCTCGTCAGAGTCAGTTTTCTCTTTCTCTTCCTCAGAGTCTGAAGTTGTCTCTTCGGCTTCGAAAGCAGCTGTGTTAGCTTCTTCTTTTTCGTCCTGTTCGACAGCCGATTCCAGACGTGCATGGAACTCTTCCACAGAGTCCAGGTCACGTTCCGCAATGCGGAATTCTGCAGGCAGTTCTTCACCGGTCTTGCCAGGCTCAAACTCAAGAGCAAACTGGACAGACGGGTCGAAGAAACCCTTGATTGCAGAGAACGGAACATACAAATGCTCCGGAACACCACCAAAGGACAAACCAACCTCGAAAGCGTGCTCAGTGATCTGCAGGTCCCAGAACTGGTGCTGCAGCACGATCGTCATTTCTTTCGGGTAACGTTCCCTTAAGCGGTTTGAAATCTTGACGCCAGGGGCCGTGGTTTCAAAGGCAATGTAAAAATGGTGCTCTCCGGGAAGTCCTGCCCGGTTGACCTCAACCAATATCTTTCGGACTGCGTTTCTCAGCGCGTCCTGAATGATGATGTCATAGCGGATTAAATCTTCAGCCATGTCCGGCACCGCTCATCCTTTGCGTTCTTATTCGGCCTAACTATAGCGTAGAGGCGACAAAAAGGCCTGTCTTTTATTTCTATACCTTGAATAGGCGTAGAATAAGGAAAGGGCCTTTTAACACTAAAGTGGAGGCTTCTGTTGCCAGGTGCCTCCGAACCCCGCCTGAAGGTGCTAACCAACGGGACTTAGTGGACTACCGGAACTGCATTACGCAGCTACAGCGTTGTCCATAGCGTAGTTGTCATTTGCAACTATCATTTTGGTCCGATAACGGTGGTACCATGCCGAGCAAAAACAAAGCCTTTACGCCCTCGTCGATCCTGTTTCGCCCCCCCGAAGACCGCTGGAGTACAACGGGCTTTGGTGGAGGCGCCGGGTACCGCCCCCGGGTCCGAATGGTTTATTGCGCTCGCAATTTATTGCCGTAGCCAGCGAACTGGCAGGGGGAATATAGGTGTACGCACTGGTAAATGGAAGGGCAAAAGATAGCGGTTACTGTTGCAGGGCTAAGAGAACCTGTTGACAAAGCGGCATATTCACAGGCCAATTTGAACAAGTGGTGGTGTTGAAGATTTGTAAATGACGCTTTTGCTGGGATTTGCCTAAGGCGGAAGCACTCAAGCTATTTTCCCGGTCTTTTTATCGACGGAAGCTTGGGGTAAGACCCCGTATGCAAGATGGCACAGAGGCGATTTTCGGTAGATTGGCTATACTGTGCGCGACTCGAATCGTAAAACAGGAGATGATCCTTCGTGCAGCAATATCTAGAGCTGATGCGCCGTATCATGGATGAAGGTGTGGTCAAGGAAGATCGCACTGGGACAGGCACCAAGTCTGTCTTTGGTCATCAGATGCGGTTTGATCTGTCCAAGGGCTTTCCGGTTGTTACGACCAAGAAATTGCACCTGAGATCTATCATTTATGAGCTGCTCTGGTTTTTGGCGGGTGATACCAACATCAAGTACCTTAAAGACAATAAGGTGCGCATTTGGGATGAGTGGGCAGATGAGAATGGCGACCTGGGGCCAGTCTATGGTTATCAGTGGCGCTCCTGGCCCAAGCCAGGCGGTGGTTCTATCGACCAGATTGCCAATGTGGTGCAGCAGATCAAAACGAACCCGGATAGCCGCCGGTTGATTGTTTCTGCCTGGAACCCTGCACTTGTTGACGATATGGCGTTGCCGCCTTGTCATTCGCTGTTCCAGTTTTACGTGGCAAACGGCAAGCTTTCCTGTCAGCTTTACCAACGTTCTGCAGATGTGTTCCTGGGTGTTCCGTTCAACATCGCTTCTTATGCATTGCTGACCATGATGATTGCACAGGTTTGCGATCTGGAACCTGGTGATTTTGTCCATACGCTTGGTGACGCGCATCTCTACTCAAATCATATGGAGCAGGCTGAGCTTCAGCTTTCCAGAGAGCTGCGCGCCTTGCCTGTTATGCATATCAATCCAGAAGTGAAGGATATCTTCGGGTTCTGCTACGAGGACTTTGCTTTGGAAGGTTATGACCCGCATCCACACATCAAAGGTGTTGTTGCGGTCTAGTTGTCTTTGGTTTTTTAAAAGGAGTTCCCATGCGAACCCTTATTTGCGTTCCGGCGCGTATTGGATCAACTCGTTTCCCGCGTAAGCCGCTGCACCCAATCAGTGGCCGCAGTTTGCTGGAGCGTGTTGTGCAAGTTGCTCGTGTTGCGGCGAAGCAAACTGGTTCTGACTATGTGGTCGCGGTGGACCATGAAGAGGTTGCCGAGCATTGCCGCCATATCGGTGCGCCCTTTGTGATGACTGATCCGGAGCATCCATCTGGTACGGATCGGGCACTTGCTGCTTCCAGAGTGCATGGCACGCATCCTGAGTTCGTTTTAAACCTGCAGGGTGATGCGCCGTTTACGCCGCCTGAGCATGTTTCTGCGTTGATCCAGGCCGCTGCAATGCGTCCTGATGCGGACGTGTTCACGCCTGTTATCCGGCTGGACTGGAACGGGTTGGACGAGCTCCGTGAGCACAAGAAGGCTCATCCGTTTTCCGGCACAACTTGTGTGCGCAGGGATGATGGAACGGCTCTGTGGTTCTCCAAGAATATTCTTCCGGCCATTCGTAAAGAAGAGAAACTGCGGGAGAGCGACAAGCTTTCTCCTGTCTTCCGCCATATCGGGCTTTATGGCTACCGTGTTGACGCTCTTGAGCGCTTCAACGAGCTTGGGCTTGGGTACTACGAGCAGATGGAAGGGCTTGAGCAGCTTCGTTTTCTGGAAAACAGTATGGTTGTTCATGCGGAAGAAGTGCAGCCGCCTAAACTTTCCATGTCTGGTGTGGATACGCCAAGCGATGCGGAGCTTGCTGCACAATTGATTGCTAAATTTGGCGACCCGTTTGATCATTTGGAGACTGGCCTTTGACGCGCGTTTACATTCTCAGACACGGCAACACTTTTGATAAGGGCGATGTTGTCACTCGTGTTGGTGGCCGCACAGATTTGCCTCTCAGTGTTTCTGGTCTGGGGCAGGCTGAGAAGCTCTCTGAGCACTTTGCTGATCTGGGTGTGAGCTTTGATATGGCGTTTTGCTCTCCGCTGCAGAGAACCAAGCAAACGGCGCAGATTGCACTGAAAACGCAGGCTGAAGAGGTTGATCTGAAGGTTCTGCCGTTTTTGGTGGAGATCGATTACGGGCCCGATGAGAACAAGCCTGAGGAAGAAGTCCGCGCCCGGATTGGGGATGAAGCTCTTCGCGCGTGGGAAGAAGAAGGTGTGCCGCCGAATGGTTGGCACATTGACCCGCCTGCTGTGATTGGACGCTGGCAGGAGTTTTTTAAGTCTGCTCCTAAAAAGTATCCAGGCAAGACTCTTCTTGTGGTGACCAGTAACGGGATTGCACGCTTTGCATTGAAAGCATTGGCTGATCAAGGTGTTGGTGCTGACCTGAAACTGAAGACAGCGGCTTATGGTGTGTTCGATGTTACAGACGAAGGCCAGCCGTTAATGCTTAGTTGGAATGTGAGGCCGTAGGTTCTTTCTGCTGCCTGAACTGGTTTAGATGGGAGCTTGATGCTCTCATCAACTGAGTACGACTTGTCTCTTGCCGATTGAGGATAGGATGAAGCAAATTTCGATGATCTCAGCTGTGGCTGAAAATGGTGTGATTGGCGCAAACAATGACATGCCATGGTCTGTTTCTACCGATCTGAAGTTCTTTCGCAAGACGACAACAGGTAAGCCCGTGATCATGGGGCGTCGGACCTTTGAGAGTATTTGCACGACGCTTGGCAAGCCTCTTCCAAACCGCAAAAATGTTGTTATCACACGTGATCCGAACTACGCTTATGAAGGTGTTGAAGTGGTCAGCAGTCTTGGTGATGCACTCACGCTCGCAAATGACATTGCTGAGAATGATGGCGTCGATGAGATTATGATTGTGGGTGGGGGGCAGATCTATAAAGAAGCTATGCCAAAGGCTTCCACTCTCTACATTACCCGTATTCATGCGCAGCCAGACGGTGACACGAAATTCCCGGATATCTATGAGGGCGAATGGGAGCTTGCTGAGCGCACGCCGTTTGATCGTGGGGAAAAGGACTCTGCTGATTCCTCACTGGAAATTTATCGTCGCAAGCTTTGATGCAGCCTGTTAGTTGTTGCGCGTTGATGACTTTGTTGTGAGGTCTGCGCGCAAAGCAAGGCGGTGAGCTGTATGGGCGTTGTGCGCGTTGTTGGTGCTTGGCAAACGGCCATGGAAACCTGAGCGGTCCATAATCAGCAGTGTGTTTGCCTCTACCTTTAAAGGTAGGAGAGGTGGCAGATCCAGCTCTTGCAGATCACTCAGCCCTGTGATGGGCTCATCGTCCTCTTCTTCCATCTCTGTATAATCAAGATGGCGCTGGTACTCCCAGAAAATACGTTGTTCTGTCATGCGATGTGAGCCGGGGATGTAAAACATTGCGCCGTCTTCTGGTGTAATTTTTTCCAGAAAAAGCAATGCAATTGCGCCGGGCGAGAATGCATCATGCTCAATTTCAAAAGGTGGTGTGTTGCTGCCTTCCGTTTCAAAGCGGAAGGACGGTGTGTATTGTGCCATTGCCTCGATATGGTACGCAGGTTTAGCTTTTCTGCCTGCTGCGAACTGTAGCGGCGGCGGAATAAGCTCGTCTGTGATGGCAGATTGCAAAAAGGGTTGCCTGAGAAGGTGCGTATAGTTCAACGGTAATGTGAAGCTTTGTGCGTTATGCCAGTTGGAGAGAAGCCGCTTATTCCGATCTCTCTGGCCGACAAAATAGTCAAAGGCTTCAAACTTGAGCCTGCGAAAGAACTCCCGCGGCAACACATCATGTTTGATCCAGATGCCGTGGGTTTGCAAAGCCTGAGCGCAAGAGAGTGGCAGGGTTGAATACAATTTCGCCTGCTTTTCAATCTTCTGGCTATGAAGATCGGTCAGCTCGCTATGAAACCAATTGGGTATCGTTTCTTCGTCCCACTCCGATTGATGGGAGGACGAAGGCAGGAACCTGCGCTGCAAGCTGTTCATGAGGTGTTTTGGCTTTATTGCCCGCATTTGCATCCCCGCCGCTCTTCATTAACGAGAGGTTAAGGGGATCGGTGCTTTGGGTCTTTCCTTCTGTTTCTGCTTGTGAAATCTGCCTAAAGATTAGTTTCTGGCAGTAATTGACTTGCAATTTGAACGCTGACCACCAAGATAAATAAGGGTTTGAGGCTTGCTTTTCGGGAGTGAGCCGCGGAATTTTTGAGGTGGAATGTCCCAGTTTCTTGAGCTTAAAGACTTCAACGAGTTCAGCGTTGAACAGCTCTATGCTTTGCTAAAGTTACGTTGCGATGTGTTTATTGTTGAACAGCAGTGCGCATATCCAGATATCGATGGGCTCGATCCTGTCAGTAAACACATTCTCGTGATGAATGATGCCGGGCATATTCTTGGGGCGCTGCGAATCCTCCTGAAACACGAAGATGGCGATGTGTTCAAGATTAGCCGTGTGTTGGTCTCAAAGGAGGCGCGCGGGCAGGGTATTGCCGGTAAGTTGATGAATGCCGCGCTTTCTTACTGCACAGCGACCAATGATGATGCGCGCGTGGAGCTGCAGGCACAGGACTATCTGAAGGACTTCTATGGCGGGCTTGGCTTCTACGCCACTTCGGAGATTTATCTGGACGATGGTATTCCGCATATTGATATGCGTTTAAGGGTGCCGCCTGAAAGCTGAGAGCTTGAAACTCTGCACGTTTCCGCTGTGTGTTGGCTTGGTTTACGTTTTGTTGAGCAAAACAGCAAGAATTTGCCTGATTGTGCCTCTAATTCTTACAGCTAAAATTTGTAGGTAGGCTCTTGTACGTCGGTTGAAACGTGCGAAAGAAGGCTTATCTTCTTCAATAATGTCCGGTTTCTGTGGGGTTTTGGTGTTTTTCCATAAAGTGCAGCCTTTTGGCGTATCTGCATTCGTTGAAAGGCGCTGGTAACTTGCCTATAACCCTAATCAAGTAATAGTTGGCTTAGTCTAACTCTCATCTATTTGTCGGTTTGTCCGGCAGCATACCTAGTAAAGGGATCTCTCTATGCCTTGGAGCAATCAAAGCGGAGGTGGCGGCAATAACGGCGGCCCTTGGGGGAACTCCGGCGGCAACAAGGGCGGTGGTGGCCCTTGGGGTGGCGGCGGTGGCCCACAGCGTGGCGGCGGAAACGGTGGCGGCGGTAATCCACCTGATTTTGAGGAAATCCTCAAACGGGGTCAGGACCAGCTGAAATCCGTTCTTCCTGGTGATGGCGGAGGCCTTGGTTTTAAAGGTGTTCTCTTCGCCATCCTAGTTGCTGTTTTGATTTGGATGGCCACGGGCCTTTATCGTGTTAATGAAGGTTATGTTGGCGTTCCTATGGTGTTTGGAAAGGTCGTAGGTCAGACTGGCCCTGGTCTGAATTACAACTGGCCTTATCCGATTGGTACTGTTGAAACTCCCAACGTACAAGGTGTTCGCGAGACCACCATTGGCTTGCAACAGTTCTCGGGTCGCAGCTCTGTTAACACTAGAGATGTACCGGAAGAAAGCCTGATGCTGACCGGTGACGAGAACATTGTTGATGTGGATTTCAAGGTTCAATGGGTCATCCAGAATACGCCAACAGGTGTTCAGGAGTTCCTCTTCAATATTCAGAACCCGGAGGGCACTGTGAAGGCTGTTGCTGAGAGCGCGATGCGCGAAGTGGTTGGCAGCTCTCAGATCGACGCCATTCTGACTGAAAGCCGTACACCGATCCAGGTTGCTGTGAAGGAGCTGATGCAGAAAACCTTAGACGGGTATAAAGCCGGTATCCAAATAAGTAACGTTCAGATGCAGAAGGTTGATCCGCCTGCGCAGGTTATTGAAGCGTTCCGCGATGTTCAGGCAGCTCGTGCTGACCAAGAACGCGTGCAGAACGAGGCGCAGGCGTATGCGAATAAGATTGTTCCTGAGGCTCGTGGTAGCGCAGCTCGCGTGTCTGAAAGAGCGCAGGGCTATCGGGACAAAACTGTTGCAGAAGCAAACGGTCAGGCTCAGCGTTTCACAAAGATCTATGAGGAGTATGCGAAGTCACCAGACGTTATTCGCCAACGCCTCTATCTTGAGACCATGGAAGAAGTCTTGAGTAAAAATTCGAAAATTATCATTGATGGCAACGGCCAGCAGAATGGTGTTGTGCCATACCTGCCGCTTGACCAGCTGAACAAGCGTGCTGGAGGTAACAACTAATGAAAAGTGGTCTTCTTGGCATTGTAATTGCTATTGTTGCACTGGTTTTGTACTGGTCCACATTTAGTCTGACGCCTGCTCAACAAGCACTTGTCTTGCAGTTTGGTGAGGTGCGTGGCATTCAAACGACTCCAGGCCTTAAGTTCAAGGCACCTTGGCAAAATGTTCTGGTTATCGACAAGCGTATTCTCGATCTGAATATGCCACCGATTGAACCGATCCTTGCAGACAAAAAGCGTCTGCTTGTTGATGCGTTTGCTCGCTATCGGATTTCTGATCCAGTACGTTTCTATCAATCCGTAAACAACATTCCGGCTGGTGCCTCTCGTTTGGCGACTTTCTTGGATTCTAGTTTGCGTGGTGTTCTTGGTAATGCAACTCTGGAGCAGGTCGTGCGAGATGATCGTTCCAATCTGATGGAGCAAATCAGAGTAGACGTTGATAAACGAGCAAAAGCGATTGGCATGGAAGTGATTGATGTAAAAATCCGCCGTGCAGATCTTCCAGAAGCAAACTCTCAAGCTGTTTTCCGCCGCATGCAGACAGAACGTCAACGTGAGGCAACGGAAATCCGTGCAGAGGGGGAGGAACAGTCTCGCCGTATCAAGTCACGTGCTGATCGTGATGCGACTGTGCTTGTTGCGGAAGCTGAGCGTGATGCAGAAATCATCCGTGGTGATGGTGACGCCGCTGCCAACCAGATCTTCGCAGAAGCCTATGGTAAAGATCCGAGTTTCTTTGAGTTCTATCGCTCTATGCAGGCCTATAGAACTGCTATGGAAAAAGGCGACACATCGCTTGTGCTGTCTCCTGACTCTGACTTCTTCCGCTTCTTCAACGATCCAAGTGGAACGCGGAGTGCTCCGGCGGTTGGTGCACCACAGTAATGAATGATTTTATTGTGGCTCTGGGACTTGTCCTCGTTGTTGAGGGAGTTGTTTATGCTCTAGCCCCAGGCCATTTGAAGGAATTCATGCGGAAAGCTCAGGAGATTCCTGATCAGTCTCTCCGTCTTGGTGGTGTTGCTGCGATGGGGCTGGGTGTGTTGATTGTATGGTTGGTGCGTTCTCTCAGTGGATAGACGCAGATTTGCCAATGATACAACTGCGAGAATTCAGCCTGACGCAGTTAAGAAATAAATGTTAGTTTTGCCCGCGCTTTATTAACCAAGCGCGGGCATATTTGTTTTCAGTATGCGTTCTGGTGAAGTGTTTGTGTTCACCTGATAATCTGAGGAGATGGCTTATGGCCGGTGTTTTCCCTCGCCTTGAGCTTGGACGATCGATCAAGGCAATTGTTTTTGCGAGTGTACTTGGAGTTGCGGCGGTGACCGGCAGCTTCGATAGTGCTCGCGCAAGCGGCCCAGAATCTCTGGCAGACCTTGCTGAAGAGCTTGGTGATGCCGTGGTCAACATTTCGACTGCGCAAAGAGTGAAAGCCAAACGGTCTCTTCAACTGCCAGATGTCCCTGAAGGATCTCCTTTTCAGGAATTTTTCGAAGAATTTTTCAATGGACAAGAACCTGAGGGTGAAAGTCCACAGCGTGTTCAATCGCTCGGTTCTGGCTTTGTCATTGACGGTGAAAAGGGCATCATTGTTACCAACAACCATGTGATTGAAGGTGCGGACGAGATTACCGTTAACTTCAATGACGGTACCAAACTGTCAGCACAGTTGCTTGGATCTGACGAGAAGACAGACCTTGCTGTTTTGAAGGTTGAGCCTCAGTCAACCTTGGACTCGGTGAAGTTCGGCAGTTCTGAAGTGCTGCGTGTTGGTGACTGGGTGATGGCCATCGGTAACCCGTTTGGCCTTGGAGGTACAGTTACAGCAGGTATCGTTTCTGCACGGAACCGCGATATCAACTCTGGTCCTTATGACAACTTTATTCAGACCGATGCTGCCATCAACCGAGGCAACTCGGGTGGTCCGCTGTTCAATATGGATGGCGAAGTTGTCGGGATCAACACTGTTATTTTCTCGCCTTCAGGTGGGTCTATCGGCATCGGCTTTGCCATTCCTGCAGAGACTGCAACCCGTGTGATTGCGCAGCTGCGTGAGTTTGGTGAAACCCGTCGTGGCTGGCTTGGTGTGCGTATTCAGCACGTCACTGAAGAGATTGCTGAAAGCCTCGGTATGGATAGTGCGCGTGGCGCTTTGATTGCTGGCGTGACTGAAGGTGGACCAGCGCAGGAAGCTGACATAATGCCTGGTGATGTTGTGCTGAGCTTTGATGGTCGGAGTGTTCCTGAAATGCGCGATCTGCCGCGCATGGTTGCTACGACAACGATTGGCAGTACTGTTCCGCTCATGGTTTTGCGCCGTGGTGAAGAAGTCGAGCTTGAAGTCACGCTCGGACGTCTTGATGAAGTGGCTGAAATTGAGAAGGTCGAGGAAGAGCAGGAAAGTCCAAAGAGCAAGGCGGATGAAACCGTTGTGCTTGGATTGTCTCTGGCCAAAATCGATGAACCTTTACGTGAACGTTTTGCCCTGTCAGACGAAATCGAAGGCGTTGTGATTACCCGCGTTGCTGAAGACAGTTCTGCTGAAGACAAACGGGTTCGCGCTGGTGATGTGATCGTTGAAGTGGCTCAGGAGCCTGTTACTGCACCAAAAGACGTGGTTGCTATGGTCGAGGCTCTTAAGGCTGATAAACGTCGCTCTGCGTTGCTGTTGCTCTCCAACGGTTCTGGGGAACTGCGGTTTGTTGCAGTTCGTATCGAAGACTAGTCCGTTTTTATCAGACATGAAAAAAGCCGTTTCCAGATTGGAGGCGGCTTTTTTATTTGAAGGCAAGGAAACTTAGGTCTTTGCAAATTCGTCGTGGCTGTAACCTTGAATGTAGAGCAGGGCCGTCAGGTCGCCGTAGTTGATCTTAGCGCGAGCTTCCGCGGCCACTCTCGGCTTTGCGTGAAAAGCGACGCCCAGACCAGCAGCGCAGATCATGGCCAGATCATTGGCGCCATCACCCACTGCAATGACGTCTTCCAGTGCGATGCACTTTTCCTCAGTAAGCTCGTTGAGGCGGTCTAGTTTCGCCTGTTTGCCAAGGATCGGTTCAGCAACTTCACCTGAGAGCTTGGATTCCGCTTCTAGAAGGATGTTGGCCTTGTTTTCATCGAAGCCGATGACCTCGGCAATCTTCTGCGTGAACGAGGTGAAACCACCGGATACCAGTGCGGCATATCCGCCATTGGCTTTCATGGTCTGCACGAGTTCTCGTCCGCCAGGTGTCAACGTAATGCGATTTTCGATGGTCTTGCCGATGACTTCGGTGCCCAGGCCTTTAAGCAGGGCAACACGCTGTCGCAGAGCTGGTTCAAACTCAATTTCGCCGCGCATGGCGCTCTCGGTGATCTCGGAGATTCTCTCTTTCAATCCCAGTTCCGCTGCAAGCTCGTCAATGCACTCCTGCTGGATCATGGTGGAATCCATATCTGCGATCAGGAGTTTCTTTCTGCGGCCATTCTGGGGTTGAATGAAAACATCAACTGGTGCATTTGCAAGGTTTGTGCGAATAGAGCTTTCGAGTTCTTCAGGTTCTGCGTGACCCTCAATTGTCAGGTCTACAGCGATGTGAGGGTTGAGAACCTTAACCTGAGGTGCCGCGGGAAGAAGGGCACTGACCTTCTCAACGAGATCCTCAGTGACAGCGGGTTTGGCTGGATTGGAAATGAGCGTGACAACAAACGACATAAGCAGCTCTCGGACTGGGCAAGTGAATGGCGCTGGTAAAAGGCCTGTTGCGGTGTTGATAGCCGGACCGACGGCCAGCGGCAAGACAGCTCTTTCCATTCAACTGGCAAAAGAGCTGAATGCGTGGGTTGTTAATGCAGATTCCATGCAAATCTATTCTGATCTGCACATTTTGAGCGCGCGTCCAAGCGTGGAAGAAGAATCGCAGGCACCGCACTACTTGTTCGGCCATGTGCCCAGTGACCAACCTTACAGCGTAATGAACTGGCTGACGGAGTTTGAAGAACTGTTGTCGGATGCCCGACAATCAGGTCGCCCGCTGGTTGTTGTTGGTGGGACTGGTCTTTACTTCAGGTCCGCGCTGGAGGGACTATCCCTGATGCCCGACATTCCTGAGGATGTGCGGCAGCATTGGAGGGTGTTCTCACAGGATGCAGCTGCAGGGGCGCTTCATAACGCTCTGGGAGAGCGGGATCAGATTATGGCTGACCGTTTGCATCCATCAGACACGCAGCGCATTGTACGCGCTCTGGAGGTTATTGAGGGGACGGGTAAGTCTCTATCAGTCTGGCAGAATGAGCGTAGCACTCCTTTGCTGAGTACCGATGAATCTGTGAGAGTGGTGTTGTCGCCAGATCGCAAAGTCCTGCATGATCGGATTCATCGCCGGTTTGATTTGATGGTGGAGCAGGGAGCGGTTGAGGAAGCGTGCGCGCTTTGGGTCAAGGGCCTTGATCCAAACCTGCAAGTGATGAAGGCGATTGGCGTGAAGCAGCTTGCAGAAGCGGCTCAGGGGCTCACCAGCATGGACTGGGCAGTTGAGAAAGCTAAGACTGAGACGCGCCGCTATGCAAAGCGACAATCCACGTTCTTCAGGGGACAACTTTCGACCTGGCAGAATATTGACCCGCTCAAGACAAGCGAAATTGAAGCCTTTGTTGAAACTGTGAAGACTGCGTTCTCCCACGGATTTTAATGCTGGCTTTTATTGATTGGCGAAAATCCCTGTTAAAATTGGCAGATAGATAGTTTTACTGATGAATTTCTGAGTGACATCTTTCTACGGTTTCTTTAAAGAGAGGCGCACGTTTGGCAGAGGCCGCCAAACAAGTCATACTATTTTCCGAGAAATTTAATTTGCGGCGGAGCTGAGGCTCCTTAGAGCTCTGGTCGGTGTGAGTATACTCCACCGACCAGTACTAATTTTAAGTGATTGTGATGAGTTGTATAAGACTAGGTTTACCTTAAGTCATTGTGCGGCTCGCATAATTGGCGTTATCCGGCAAATCTGTGGTATCTAAAGATCGTAATTTTGCCTTATTAAATGTTATCTGCATACTTTCTTCGAGAAAATCCTACTGAATTTCAAAGGATTGCATGAAGAAGGACTTCTGACGCTTTTTAGACATAATGAAGTGCCATCAAGCATTCGCCTTTGAATTTTGACGGTATTTAAAAGCATATTGCATGCATTAAGGCGGTTGTAATCTGAGGGAGGACTCTCCAGATGTGACCTGAGGCTGTTGGTCTTACGTGGCTGGTTTTTCTGGCTGGCTGGCGTGTGATTATAATGGAGGAATCAAGCGTGACACTCCCAATCCTGGAAACTAAACGGCTGCGGGCACGACCTTTTACCTCTGATGATCTGGCAGATCTTGTAAGCCTTCATAGCAATCCAGAGGTCAATCGTTACTTACAGCCCACTAATGTGGCCTGGGATGTTTCGATCGTGAAAAAACGGTTGGCAAGCTTTATTGAGACTCAGGAACTGATGGGTTTCAGTCAATGGCATCTGTCGACGCATGAGGGTGAGTTCGTTGGCCGTGCTGGTTTCTCTCTTTATGAGAAAACCGCCGAAGTCGAGATGGACTACACTTTGTTAGAGCACTTCTGGAACAAACGCTTCGGCAGTGAGATTGCGCAGGCGCTGGTGGAGTGGTTCTTCGAGAACACCTATTACTCTCACCTTTTGGCCTTTGCCCATCCAGAAAATCATGCTTCCAAGAAAGTCATGAAGCGTGCAGGCTTTGAGTTTCGTGAGACGCGTCTGGTTGATGGGTTGCCATGCGAATTTTATCAGGTGCTTAGCCCAAGCTGTCAGAAGCTTGCTGTTCCAGCCTGAACTGGCACAAAAAAAGCGCGGGGCTTTCGACCTGCGCTCTTTCCATGAAAATTGAATGACTTAAACAGTGATCGCGTCTTCCACGTTGACCTGACGCTGACGTCGGATTGTCAGTTTGTTCAGTGCAGAGACGTAGGCGCGGGCAGAGGCGACCAATGTGTCTGTGTCTGCACCTTTACCAGTTGCGATTTTGCCGTTGTCTTCCAGACGAACGGAAACTTCAGCTTGCGCATCCGTGCCTTCTGTCACTGCATGTACCTGATAGAGGGACATGTTTGCGTCATGCGGCCAAATTGCCTTGATCGCGTTGAAGGTGGCATCAACCGGGCCGTCGCCTGTAGCTTCACGAGTTTCGTGCTTGCCGTTGACGTCCATGGTCAGGATGGCTTTCTGAGGTCCACCAGTACCAGCGATCACTGTCAGAGCGATAACCTTGACGTTCTCGCTCTCAATTGTGATCTGGTCTTCTACCAGTGCTTCAATGTCTTCGTCGTAAACGTTTTTCTTGCGATCTGCCAAGTCCTTAAAGCGGCGGAAGGCTTCCTGCAAGGCATTGTCGCCCAACTCATAACCCAGCTCAGACAGCTTGTCTTTAAAGGCATGACGGCCAGAGTGTTTGCCCATGACCAAAGAGGTTGCACGAACTCCAACATCTTCCGGACGCATGATTTCGTAGGTTTCTGCGTGCTTTAACATACCGTCCTGGTGAATGCCGCTTTCGTGGGCAAATGCGTTTTTGCCGACGATTGCTTTGTTGTACTGGACGGGGAAGGAGGACACTGCAGAGACCAGCTTAGATGCGCGGGTCAGATAGGCTGGATCGATGGTGCATTCATATGGCAGCACGTCGCCACGTGTGCGCAGGGCCATGACGATTTCTTCCAGCGCGGCGTTGCCAGCGCGCTCGCCCAGACCGTTGATGGTACACTCGATCTGACGTGCGCCTCCTGCGACACCAGCCAGAGAGTTTGCTGCGGCTAAGCCCAAGTCGTTGTGACAATGCGCTGAGAATATTGCCTTATCAGAGTTCGGCACATTTGCGATGACCTGCTCGAACATGGCTTGATATTCAGCGGGTGTTGCATAGCCAACGGTATCCGGCAGGTTGATGGTTGTTGCACCAGCGTTGATGGCGGCTTCAACGCAGCGGCTCAGGTACTCGATGGATGTTCGGGTGGCGTCCATTGCGGACCACTCGATGTCATCGATCAGGTTGCGTGCCTGTTTCACCGTTTTGGTGATGATCTCCAGAACCTGCTCTTCTGTTTTGTTCATCTGGAATTGCAGATGGATTGGAGAGGTGGAGACGAATGTATGGATACGGCCTTGATTTGCCTGCTTAATTGCTTCGCCAGCGCGGTCAATATCCGCTGGGATTGCACGGGCCAGGCCTGCGATTACGGAGTTTTTTGAGCGTTTGGCGATTTCGCTGACCGCTTCAAAGTCACCCTGAGAGGCAATTGGAAAGCCTGCTTCAATGATGTTGACGCCCATTGTGTCAAGTAATTCAGCGACTTGCAGCTTTTCTTCCAAGGTCATGGACGCGCCGGGAGATTGTTCTCCGTCGCGCAGGGTGGTGTCGAAAATAACTACTTGGTCTTTAGCGGATGCGGTCATTGGTGATGCCTTCAACTTTGCCCCGACACCTTGTGTGTCCTGAAATAGCGCCTGGGGATTTTTCTTCATTCTCAGATATTTAAGAGTGATCCCCTAAGTGCCCGCCCAGATACGGGGCCGCCGACGCCTAGGGGCATCTAAGTAGAAGGAGCGCGCGCAGGAAGAGGCCGCCATGCTGGCGCATGGTGCTGTTTTCATTCAGATTGTCGCGGTTCGCGATCATTATCTGTCAGCTGCCTTTTCGTCGCTATGGCTTGGAATCAAAGTTTCCAACTACTTACGTGTCGGATACTTGTTTGAAGTTACAAGCCAAATCTTCTTGTAGCGTTACCGAGTAAGTCTCGTTTTTGCCTAATCTGTAATTTTCCTAGCGGATATGCGGATTAAACGCAAGAATTTTACTCAAAACAGGGCTCTGATTACTCAAAAGTATATGCAGCTCACGCTGAGATAATCTCAATTGGCTCACAGAGCAGTCCCAATATGCGGGAGAAGTGGAGGAGGCGGAGTGCTCTCCTCCGGTGTTATCGCTCAAAGGAGCAGTTCGCCGCGGGCGAGGATAACTGCCTGTCCGCCAATGCGGTGAGCGTGAATGGCGCCAGACCGCATCTCCATTTCCAGTGAGATGGAGGAGGGGCGTCCCATCTTGAAGCCTTGCTCAATGAGATATTTGTGTGTGCCGTCCAATGGCTGGTCGAACTCTGCAATGGACCCTGCAAAGGCGGCGACTGCTGACCCTGTTGCTGCATCTTCGCGTGGCAGGCCGTTTTCCAGGTAGACCATGCGAGCGTGGAAAGCGCTGTCTACATGGATGGTCTGGCGGCAGTATGCAAAGGCATTGTTGTGCGCGATGGTGCCGAACGCTTCTTCCCAGTATTTATGAACTGGTTGGATGCGGTTGATGGCGTCCATATCTGCGACTGGAACAAATGCAAATGGCAGGCCGGCTTCCCAAGCTTTGGGCTTGTGGTTTTCGAATGTGATTTCATTCGGTTCAAGAGACAGAGCAGCAGCAATCACATCTTTTTCGCCAAGCTTTTGAACTGGCTTTGGCAGTCTTGGCACGTCAAACTCAGCGGAGGTGGCCTTGTCTTTTTGCAGGGCGACAGCACAGCGCACCAACCCGACTTTTTCTTCCAGCAGCACCAATGCATCCATATCGTTATCTGGCGCGCCGAAGCGGTTTTCTGCCATCAAAACAGCGGTGCCCACGGTTGGGTGGCCTGCAAATGGCAGTTCCATGGATGGCGTGAAAATGCGGATTGAGGCGTTATGAGCGATATTGTCTGGTGGCAGAACAAAGACGGTTTCGGAGAGATTAAACTCGCAGGCGATCTGCTGCATCTGAGCGTCTGACAATCCCTTTGCATCCAGCACAACTGCAAGCGGATTACCTGCCAGCGCTTTATCAGTGAAAACGTCTAGCAGGGCATAAGGTCTGGCCATTTTAAAAGTCCAATTATCTCAGTTTGGTGTTGAGCTTGTGGTCTTGCATCACAGGCTCAACTTGCGAAAAAGGGTTGCTTGAGCGCCACTCAAGATTGTTTTGGCGCCAAATACAAGTCTGCAAATGAATATAGCTCGTTAATTTAACAGATGTGCGGTGAGGGCCAAGGCATATGGGGGGACGCTGTAATCCTTAAGATCTGCAAGGGATTTTACGATAACTGCTTCTTCCAATTCAGGTTTTTTCTGGTTTGCGTTGAAATGTGCAATTTTTGAAAGGATTTCGTCTGAGGTGAGTTGCAATGTTAAAATACGTGCGATTGCGAGGCGTGGCCCATCTTCGATTGCGAAGACGTCCCCCAACTCTCCCTGATCCAATGTGAGGCCTGTTTCTTCTTCCAGCTCGCGGGCGATGGAGCCGAAGATATCCACCTTCCCAGCGGGCGTGATATCGTTGAGATCAAGATTGCCGCCGGGTGGATAAACCTGACCTGCTGTTGCGGTGTTTCCCGCCATTTTGCCAAATACGAGATGGCCCTGGCTGGAGCGGAGGACTGCGCAGCCAAACAGGTTTTTGGCGTTTCTGTCAGGGAAGCCCCAGTCGCGCCATGCGAGGAACTCGGAGTAGTTGATTTCTACCAGATCACCGGAAAATTGCTTCTGATCTAAGGAGTATTGGTACAATGACAGAACCTTACCATCCCAAAGATCCGGGTTATCGGAAATCAATGTCTGCCAATTTTCCTTGATAGCCTCACTGTTATTGGTGGCGAAATCCCAGCAATCGGAGGTGTTAAGGTTCAAACTGACATTTGCGATCTCATGGATTTGCGGGGTGAGATCTTTTTGCATGTGCTCGATCGGGCCAGCACCTTTGAAGGCACTCGGTCTGTTGCTTGTGCTGTGATAGCCGTGGTGCTGATAAAAAGGAGCTGCGTTTGCATCTGATTCAAGACGCATGCGGGTGCATTGCATGCGTTTGGCTGCTTCTTCAGCACCTTCCAGCAACCAGGCTCCGTGACCTTTGCCGTGTGCTTCGGGCAACACAAACAGACAATCCAGCAGAGCGGTTTCTGCATTTTCCCTAGTGATGCGCGCAAAACCAAGTGGTCGTTCGTGATCGATGATGACAAGGATTGGATCTGCCTCGATCATTTCCGGGGTGATCTTCCAGTGGTCCCGAAACTCCTGCATGTCCTGCGGATCGTATCCCCAGTGACCTTTGGCAGCGTGCATAATATCTGTAAGGGCAATGGCTTGGCTTTTTGCGGCGAGCCGCATCTGGCAATGCATTCTTCTTAATTCTCCAAATTCAACCAGCACCGTTTGTGCTTAAGCCCGAGGAAGTTGAGGCCAAAGATTTGCCAGTCTTCTTTTCGGTCTAGTTGAAACAACCAGCCAATAGTGGCCCAAAAGAGGAAATGGTTTCAAGTGACCAATGTGATTTGAAGGATATCCAACCCGAAAAGATTAGAGATTAACTATTTGCATGAGGTTCGTAGGCTGACAAGAGCTTTCCGGGCAAGCATGACGTGTTTGCCCTCTCGCATGGCGCTCTTTCTGACCCGTGACAATCACAGTTGAGAAGGTACTCATGCGCATTTTTTTGCCACTCCTTTGCTTGCTTGCGGTTGCCAATGGTCTGCCAGCTCATGCCGTGAGTTGGCAAGCAAGTGGGAGTGAAAAGGAACTCCTGCTGACCAAGGGTGTTGGCGGGCTGACGCTTCTTCATAACCGGGCAGGGAAGATCCACCGTTCCACGCGGGCGGAGATATCCAAGAGTGCGGTGATTACCTCCCTCAATGCAGAAGCGCTTGCTGGTAATGCGGAGGCCGTCTTCGGGCTGGCCGTGGCGCATGAGATGGGGCACGGCGTGCCGCGGGATCTGCCTGTTGCCATGGAGCTTTATGAAAAAGCTGGTGAGATGGGGCTTGCGGCTGCCTACAACAATCTGGGTGAAATCTACCGGCAGGGCAAGCATGGTGCGCCTGATGCGGAGAAAGCACGTGAGCTTTATCAGATTGCCGCAGACTGGGGGGATGCCTGGGCGCAGAACAATCTCGGCCTTCTCTATCTGCATGGCATCGGTGTGGCGCGGAATCCGAAGCTGGCCTTTTATTGGGTGAAAGGTGCTGCCATGGCGGGGTTGATGCAGGGCATTGAAAACCTTGCTGGCCTGTATCGTGATGGCGTTGGCGTTGAGCGGGATACCTCGCGTTCTCGTATGCTTTATCACAAAGCTATTTCCCTGGGCTCCATAGACGCACATGTGCCACTTGGTGAGCTGCTGGAGAATGGGGATGGCGGCGAGGCGGACCTTGCTGCTGCTATCCGGCATTACCGCGTTGCGGCCAATGAAGGTCATTTGCTGGGTAACCATTATCTCGGTACGCTTTATGAAGATGGTGTCGGGGTTGATCGTGATCTGGAACTGGCTTTCTTTCACTATGAGCGGGCCGCGCGGCGTGGGCTGGCACGGTCTCAATTTGCTCTGGGGCGGTTCTATCTGTTGGGGCAGGGAACAGAACCGAACCTGCAAAAGGCGATCCGGCTTTACAAAGCATCGGCCAAGCAGGGCAATGCGCAAGCGCTGAATGATCTGGGTGTGCTTTATGAGAACGGGCGGGGTGTACCACAGTCCTATGAGTTGGCGCTGGAGTTTTATACGGCGTCCTCAGCGCGCTTTCCGTTTGCTTTGACCAATGCCGGGCTGCTCTACCTGAATGGGCACGGTGTGCGGCAGGATGTGGACCTGGCGAAGAAGCTGTTTCAGCAGGCCTCTGAAAGAGGAGAGCCTGTGGGAGACGTGTTGCTGGGCAAAGTCTATTTGCAGGGCTTCAATGAAGAGCCGAACCCAGGTGAGGCGGCGCGGATGTTTCTGCTTGCCGCGTCCAAGGGCGTGCCGGAAGCGTTTTATCTGCTTGGATACTGTCATGAAAGCGGGCGGTGTCTGGGCCGTAATCTTGTGAAGGCTCGTGACTTTTACAAGATGGCTGCTGACCAAGGATATCGTGAAGCCGAGAGAGCACTGCGTCAGCTTGAATGGCGTTTGAGAACTCAGAGCAACAATTAGATACAAAAAGAGCCGGCTCAAAACCGGCTCTTTTCGGCATTAGCGCAAGCATGCTATTTGCTTAGTGTACTCTGGTTGGCCTTGTCCAGTGGCACGGGACGCACGATGTTGAACCAGAAATCAAAACTGTCCAGCATCGCCAGCAGATCGGTCAGCTTAGAGGCTTCTCCATCCACTGTGATCATGCCGGATTTGATGGCCTCATCAAAGGTTTCCATGCCCAGCATAATGTTGTCGAGTGTGCTTCTGTCCAGTGTCACCGTGGCGTCTGCGTTCTCCAGCTGATACCCTTCAATATGGCTGAGCGCTGCATTTTGCAGTTCCATCGCATATTTCTGATCTGTATCCGGGAAGATCCAGTTCAACTTGATTTGCTGATCGCCCGCCTTTGTGTTGTTCAAGCGCATGGCCGCATAATCAAAGAGCAGATCGACATCCATGGAGCGGATGATGTCCGGGCTGGCCGTGTCTGGTGAGGGGAGTTCCTTGATACCAGAGCGGAGCTCCTTTGCGCCGGAAAGGTAAAAGTTGCGCCATGGCCCGGATTCTGCCTGATAGCCGAGTTGCTCCAAGGCATCGGCCTGCAGTTGTGCAGCATCCTCATTATCTGGTTGCGCGAAGACAAGATGGTTGAGAACCTCTGCTACCCAGCGGTAGTCGCCTTTATCAAAGGATTCCTGTGCTTTTTGGAGCAGAATCACTGGGCCACCCATGAACTCGACGTATTTGGGGCCAGAGAGGCGTTCTGGGTATTCATGCAGTGTGGCGGGGTTGCCGTTGAACCAGCCGAGATATCGCACGTAGGTGGACTTTACATTGTGGTTGAACGAGCCGTAATACCCACGGGTGCTCCAGTCATTCTGCAGTGTTTCCGGCACTTCCAGCATCTCTGCAATCTCAGTCATGCGGAAGCCATGGTTTGCTAGGCGCAGTGGTTGATCATTGATGTAGCGGTAAAGGTCACGCTGATTGCGCATGTGCTTCAAGATGGCGTCATTACCAGACAGATGCCAGTGGTGCGGGGCGAAGAGGACTTCAACGTCCTTGCCGTACTTGTAGATGGCCTCATTGATGTATTTCGACCAACCCAGAGGATCTCTGAGTTTTGCGCCACGCAATGAGTATGTGTTGTGCATTGTATGGGTGGCATCTTCTGCGGTGCAGAGGGCTTTGAACTCCTGAATGTAGAAGAAGAATTCTGAAGGGGCTTCAGAATCTTGTGCCATCCAGAAATCAAAGTTGAGACCGTCAATTTTATGGGTCTCGCCGTTGCTTGTGATGATGTCAGTTGGCGGAATAAGCGTGACGGTGCCGGTTGATGTGGTTGGGCCAAGGCCAGCGCCGACTTGTCCTTCAGCTGAGTGCGGCAGAAGGTTGCCATACATGTAGGAGGCGCGTCTGCTCATGGCGTTGCCAGCCATTACGTTTTCTGCAACAGCATGTTCCATGAAGCCTTCGGGGGCATAGATTTTGACTTTGCCGCTGGCGACATCGGCTTCATCCACCACCCCGCGCACACCGCCGAAGTGATCGACATGGCTGTGGGTGTAAATGATGGCTTTGACCGGTTTTTTGCCACGCTGGGCGTAGTAAAGCTCCAGAGCGTAACGGGCGGTTTCTTCTGACAGCAACGGGTCAACAATGATGATGCCTTCGTCGCCCTCAATGAAGGTGATGTTGGATAAGTCAGCGGCTCGGACCTGAAAAATGCGTTCTGAGACCTGGAAAAAGCCGCTCAGCAGAATGAGCTGGGATTGACGCCAGAGGCTTGGGTTGACTGATTCCGGTGCCGTTGAGCCTTGCATGATGAAGTCAAACTTGGAGAGATCGTAGACGATATCGCCCTTGGCGTTTTTGACCACGCCGCCGTCTGGCAGTGGAGCGAGATAGCCTGCCTGGGCATCCTTGAAGTCTTGCTCATCGGCAAAATGCAGCTGCTTCAGGATGTTTTCATAAAGATCTCCGGTGAAGCGTGTCGCCGGTTTGGTGATGGTCTCTGCGGTGGTCGCGGTGAGCGAGAGAGACCATGCGATGCTTACGGTGGCAGTTGCGCACAAGATTTGGCGGGCAAGGGATTTCTTGGTTTTATTGAGCGTCATTCCCGACCTCCAGAGTAGAGTTGCCCTTCTCCTTATAGGTGTGCGGTTAAAGCCTCAGCTCAACCACTGTTTGAAATGAAGTTTTTGGTTGCTGAAGGCCTAATTTTGCGAGGAAGTCTGGTCCTGGTCCTGGTCCTGGTCCTGGTCCTGGACCTCAGTGTTGTTGGTAAGCCGCCTTGTTGTGTCGTTCCATCATGCGGTCGGGCGCGCCAAGTGGGGTGAAACCGAATTGTTTGTAGAGGTCGTGCGCATCTGCTGTTGCCAGCAGGACACGGTGGAGGCCTTGCAGTTCGTGGTGGGCGTCGATTGCTTGCATGAGCTGTTTGGAGAGGCCTTTGCCTCGATGAGCGGGAGTGACAAAGACATCACCCAGATAAGCAAAGGTGGCTTTGTCTGTGATGACGCGGGCGAACGCAACTTGCTCTCCATTTGCCAGATACAGCCCGAAGCACAGTGAGTTTTCTATGGATCTGTCAAAGACATCCCACGGCAAGCCTTTGCTCCAATAAGAAACTTCCGAGAGGAACTGATAGATCTTGTCGCGCTGAAGTTTGTCTTTGTCGGTTGAGATTTCGATTTCCAGAATTTGGGTCATTTTCAATTGCTTACGTCTGTCGTTCAGGAGGTTTGGAGACTGGTTTCAGGGTTTGGAGCCCGGACGAACATCAAAATTGCGGCGGAGAGCAGCGTGAGCAGAGCGGAAAACTGGATGGTGTTTCCGAAACTGGTGATGCTTGCCACTGTGCCGGTCATCATGTTGCCAACCAACGCTCCAGCAAAAATGGCGTTTGTGTAGGACGCAGTGGCGATCCCCGGTCGATGCGGTGCATATGCCTGGATGAAGGTGAGGCCAAGCCCAACGTTGATGCCGTAGTACAGACCTTCCAGTGCGCAGAGCAGGTAGATTTGTGACGGCTCTGTTACGCGTACAATCAGTAGGAAGAAGAGTGTTCCAAGCAGAGCCGAGAACAGCATAGCGTTCTTCTGACCCAGCTTTTGAGCAGGTTTAACGACAATAAAGATGACTAAGACTTCGACGAAGCATTTGACTGAGAAGGCGAGGCCCGGTGTTGCTGTTGGGAAGCCCATCTCCTCGATGAAGAAGACGGGACCTGCGGATACAAAGATGACGTTGGCCGAGGTGAGTGCGAATATGGGCAGGCAGGCGAGGATGAGGGCGAACGGAACTGGCTCAATCCTGCCATTCTCACTGGTCTTGATCGGATGGTGGGTGGTGAAGCTTTTGGGAACGATCCAAATGCCCATTGCCAGCCAGCAGATGCTGATAACGCCGGCTGTCGGGAAAATGGAGCTAACGCCGAACATGCCGTAGAGCGTGAAGGCCAGTGGCGTGCCGACCATCCAGCCTAACGACATGGCAATGCGCAGGTGTGAGTTGAACTTGGCAGGTTCCCGATTGGTTTGCTCTGCGAACAGGCGGCCAAAAGAGAACATGGTGGAGAGCACGCCACCTGAGACACCCATGAGCGGCACACCCATCAGCAACATCCAGTAGGCCGGTACTGTTGATTGAAGGCCCATGTTGAGCATGTAAAGCGTGGAGCAGAATATCAAGATAGGCTTCAGCCGTGCTCCGGCATCAATGCGCGCACCGAAATAGCGGTTTGAAAACAGTGTGATGGCGGTTGAGCCGACGATGTAGACTGCGAGTTTCCATGCTGGCTCGCCAAGCTCTGTGACAACATAAGAACTGTAGAGCGGGATGAGGCAAGCAATCGCCAGAGAGCCAATGAGCATGTAGACGTGAATCAGTATTGGGAAACGATCCAGCATTGCCAGAGCCGCAGGAATAGAGCGCATGGGGAATCCAAAGGTGATGGGGAAAGACTTATGGAGTCTTGCGGGAATGTACGTATTGATACATCTCCTTGAACGAAATGCAAGCAGGAGATGTTGTCGCGCTTTTATGCGCGCTGTTCCGGCCCGGGCAAATGCTCAGGATGTTTGTGCGAGCTGTTGGTGTTGGGGGGGCTTGATGACCAACAGGATCAAGGTGGCCAGAGCTGCAAGGACGACGCTGCTCAGGATTGTGTTTTGGAAAGTGGTGTAGGATGCGACAAGCCCAGTGAGGACGTTGCCTGCCAGACCGCCAACGAAGATGGCATTGACGAAGTATGAGGTCGCGATGCCGGGCTTGTGGCGGGCATAGTTCTGAATGAACGTGATGCCCACACTAGCACAAATGCCATAGTACATGCCCTCAATGATGCAGAGCATGAGCACTTGCTCAACGGAATTGGCGCTTGTGATTGTTGCAAAGAAGAGCATGGCGCCCAGGCCGGAGAGCAACATCATATTCCGCTCGCCAATCCGCTGTGTCGGCTTGATTGCAAAATAGATGATGATGACTTCAAAAAGGCTTTTGGTTGCAAAAGCCCAGCCGGGGACGGAGACCGAGAGGCCCATCTCCTTAATGAAGTAAACGGGGCCTGCTGAGAAGAACACGCTGTTTGCAGCAGACAAGGCGAACACGGGAACACATGCGATCAGCAACATCATGGGAACTGTGTCTGCAGTGCTATTTTCCTGAGCGTGCTTCTTGATGTGAGTTTTCAGCGTTGAGGGGATGAACAGCAGGCAAAGGGTGAGCCAGATGAAGGCTGAAATGGCTGCTGCAAGATGGATTTCCTGAAACCCATAGGTGCCATAAAGCAGGAAGGCGGCAGGTGGACCAAAGACCCACCCAAGCGACAGGCAAATGCGCATGTGAAGGTTGAAGGTGCCCGGATCGCGTCCGGTCTGCTCTGCAATCAACCGACCCGTGGAATACATGGTGGACAGAGCGCCGGCGCTGATGCCGATCAACGGGATGCCGAAAATGATGAGAGACAGGTAGGAGGGAGCAGTCAATTGGATGAGAGCATGAACAGTGAAAGCGCAAATGTTGATGAGAAGCAATGGCTTGACGCGGTTGCCACCATCAATGAGACCACCAAAAATACGGTTGGTGGCAAGAGACACGACTGAAAAACCGCCGATGACGAGCGCAAGATTAAACGCAGGCTCCTGCAATTCCTCAATGATGTAGGTGCTCAATAATGGGATTACGAAGGCAATCGAAAATGCGCCGAAAAACATCACTGCGAAGAATAAAATTGGGAACTTATCAAGTCTTTGTAATGGACTGCTAATAGGATTCAAGAAAAACTCCACGCCCTAACCTTGCAAAAGATGGTTTCGGGCCAATCGCTCTAATACTACGTAAATTACCTGATGAGGGTGTCGTGTAAAGTGAGCAATTTTAAGCACAGAAAAACACGGTGAAGGTCCAGGTTTTTCTGGATGTCATGCATCTCTAAGCCTTTGGGTGATTATTGATTATTGTTGATCGGAGAAAGGTGAGCTGGATTTATTCTGTTTGAGCAGCGCTGCTTTGCTTCTCGAATATTGACGGTTGGTTTTTTTGAATTGGCTGCGATATTTTTGGAGTGGTTGGTGGGAGGTCTGCATGCTCTTTGCCTTTATTCTTGCTCTTACGGGCATTTTATTTGGTGGCCTTATCGCCATCTTGTCAGTCTATGCGCTGATTAAAGAAAAGCGATTTGTTGACAATGAAGGGCGTGTTGTTGAGCTTGAACTTCCATTTTTTGGCAAGCTGAAAACAAACGCGGCACCGATTGCTGTGACGTTCATTGGTGGAGGATTGATTGTCTTTTGCCTGCAGCAATTTGGCAATGCTCCCAACCTGACTGAGTTGGTCGCTACGGTCAGAATTGAACAACCGCATTCCGTCAACATGGTTGCGCTGGCCGTTGTTAGCGATGAATGGGATTCCGTGGAGAGTTGGGGGAGCGAGGAAGAGCTTGAGATCAAGTTGACCGTTCCCAGCAACTGGAAGTCTTATAACGGGTATCTGGTCCCGTTGGGTGATCCGGATGTTGCTCCCCGATTTTTTAATGCAGGCGAGAAGTTTAAACCGACCGTTGTTTTGAGCAAAAACCGCTAAGGAGGAGCGTAGATGATGATCCGGCATTTCGCTCGTTTTGTGATGTTTTGCGCCTTGGTTTTGGCCAGTGTGTCAGCGTTCTCAATGGGGGGATGCGAGGGGAGTGATGCCGGAACGGGTGCACCAGCAGCCTCCGTGTGCGGGCAGGCGGTTGATGATCAAAATGAGCCCATTGCAAATGCACCATTGCTGCTGAAAAGCAAAAACAGCGATAAGGCGATTACTGTGTTCACGGATGATCAGGGCTTCTTCAGAGCGTACAATCTGGATAGTGGTGAATATTCAATTGAGCTGCCAGAGGGTTTAGCAAAAGAGTTTTCTGTCGCTCCCTCTGATGAAGCTTTGCCTGCCAGCAGTGTTGCAAGCCGACGAGACAAGAAAACCATAGAGATTAAAGAAAAGAGCTTCTTTCAGAACATGCTCAGTTTGCAGCCTGAGGCCGTTGATGCCGGGAAAATCCAGTTTGAGGTTGAGCAGAACCTGCAGAGATAATGCGGTTGGGAAGACTGGATTGGTCAGGTCTTTGATGAGTTGATCTTTACAAAAAGTCAGAGCGGCAGCTGAGGTTAAGTTCAACTGCCGCTCTGATTTTGTTTTATGCGTATCCTGCGATGAGGATCAGATTAGTTCTTCGCTTTGTCGACCAGCTGGCCAGCGGAGATCCAAGGCATCATTTCGCGGAGCTTTGCGCCAACTTCTTCAATTGGGTGCTCGTCGTTCAGGCGGCGTGTTGCTTTGAATTTCGCGCCACCAGCCTTGTATTCCTGGATCCACTCAGAGGTGAAGGTACCGTTCTGGATTTCTTCCAGTACGCGCTTCATTTCTGCTTTGGTCTCGGAAGTCACGATGCGTGGGCCAGTCTGGTACTCACCCCACTCAGCGGTGTTGGAGATGGAGTAGTTCATGTTGGCGATGCCACCTTCGTAGATCAGGTCTACGATGAGCTTCACTTCATGCAGACACTCGAAGTATGCCATTTCTGGTGCGTAACCAGCTTCAGTCAGAGTTTCAAAGCCAGCGCGGATCAGCTCAACCAGACCACCGCAGAGAACTGCCTGCTCACCGAACAGATCGGTCTCACACTCTTCGCGGAAGGAGGTTTCGATGATGCCGGAACGGCCGCCACCAACACCGGATGCGTATGCCAGACCGAGGTCTTTTGCGTTGCCTGTTGCGTCCTGGTGAACAGCGATCAGACAAGGTACACCGCCGCCTTTCTGGTATTCGCCGCGAACGGTGTGGCCTGGGCCTTTTGGTGCAACCATGAGAACGTCGATGGTGGACTTAGGCTCGATCAGGCCGAAGTGAACGTTTAGGCCGTGTGCGAAAGCGATTGCAGCGCCGTCACGGATGTTGGCTGCGATTTCTTCTTTCCAGATGTCTGCCTGCAGCTCATCAGGAGTTGCCATCATCATCAGGTCGGCGTCTTTTGCAGCTTCTGCAACAGTTTTACAGGTGAAGCCGTCTGCTTCAGCTTTCAGGCGTGTTGTGGAACCTTCGCGCAGAGCGATGGTGATGCCTGCAACGCCGCTGTCCTTCAGGTTCATTGCATGTGCACGACCCTGTGAACCGTAGCCGATGATGGTGATGTTTTTGCCCTTGAGCAGGTTCAAATCGCAATCGCGGTCATAATATACGCGCATGGTACTACCCTTTGTTTCGCCCGTGCCTTTCCCAAAGCACGTATGGTCTATTTTTTGGTTTGCGTATCCCTGAAAAGCTGTTTCCACTTTTCGGGGATGCGCTTTAATTCTGCGCTCCGTAGAGCTGTATGAACTGTTTGACTGCTGTTTGAGCAGCCAGTTCCAAGTCTTTTGCCGATGCCTGTGCGGTGCCGCCCAGAAGCATGCGGATGTGCTGATCGCGGACGACCAGCCCGTAGAGTGTGCTGTAGGCTTCCTGCGGATCTTCGCAGTGCAGGTAGCCAAGTGTGCATCCTTTTTCCAGCAAAGCTGTGGTCTGTCTGCCAATGCGGGCGCGGCCACTCTTTTCGAGGATGGCGCCAAGACCGGTTTCAGATTTGCTGGCTTGCCCGATGGCAAGTCTGTTCAGGGCCAGAGAAACGTCGCCGGAGATGGTCTCCAGCAGGTTTCTGGCAAATTCTTCTAATGCGGCGCGCAGGCCGTCTTCGCTCATGTTTGCAGCTGGATCAGCACCCGGAATAACCTTAGAGGCCTGACGGGTAACGATTGCAGCAAGCAATCCATCGCGATCTCCAAACCACTTGTAGAGGCTCTCTTTCGAGCATCCCGCAGCACGAGCGATAGCGGCTGTTGTCAGCGCTTTTTCGCCGCCTTCCACCAGCAGCTCCAGGGCTTTGTCCAGAACCGCGCGCTGGCGGTCTGTAAAGTCTGGTTGTTCTGGCTCAGTGGACATATGCGGTTCTAATTCCAGCGGTTTGGCTTGTTTGATTTTCTGTACCGTACGGTACGGTTCGATTATGCCGTAGAATCGAAATGGATGCAACAGGAAAGTGAGGGAAAATGCAGAGTGAGCGCAACAAAATTAGGTGTCTTAGGGTGAGTTTGGTTTGATCCTTTCTCATTCGCGCAAAAAAATGCCCCGAAGGTCTGTGCTCCTTCGGGGCATTACTGATCTGAACCAAAGTCAGTTCAGTTGGGGGCTCTTAAATTATGCATGTGCAGCATTTGAGCTGGCAGATGCATCGTTGTTCTGATCCATGCCACGATCCACTTTCCATGGGCGATACATTTCCAGCGCAATCATGACCACGACGAGGGCAGCAGCGGTGATGAGACCGAGCATCCAGAAAGGCAGGGATGGGAACAGATCTGCGTAGGTGATCTTGCCAAGGCTGCCCATGTCCAACACGCCGTCAATGAGGGATTTGTTGTAGCCATAAAACGCTGCACCCATGATGCCGCCGATGATGGTGAGCCATGCGTCTTTGTAGCCGCGGCCAATCTGGGCGAAGACTGTACCGGGGCATGCGCCTGCGATGGCTATGCCTGCGCCGAGGATGGTGCCGCCGACGATGATGTTGCCAACAACAAAGCTTTTCGGGTGCAGCTCAGCAATGCCGAGTGCGGTCAGGCCAGAGAGGACGACCAGACCAGTTGCTGTTGCTGCGAGGAACATTTTAAGCATGGTGTAGTCTTTGAAGAGGAACTGACCGATGAGCACGCCGGGTTCCATGACGCGAGACTTCTCCAGCGCGACACCGAAGATGATGCCCATGGTGAGGCCGAGGATAACAAGCCAGAAAATTTCCATATGACCTCTCCTTAGGATGCGCGTTTGTAAAGAAGATTGGCGGTGACGATGCCACCTGCGAACATGGCTGCAACAGCAACGCTGGAGCCAACGCCAAGCTGAGCAAGACCTGAGATGCCGTGGCCTGATGTGCAGCCGCCTGCGATGCGGGCGCCAACCAGCAGAACGAAACCGCCGATGAAACCTTGCAGGAGGCGGGCAATTGGTGCCGAGCTGGCGCCAATGGTCTTCCAGCTGGCGGATGAGAAGCTGGCTTTGCGACCACTTGCTTTGTAGGAGATCAGCGCCCCTAAAGCGATGCCGATGACCAACGCACTTTGCCAGAAGTACTTGTCCTTGGACATGTACTTGGCAAAATACTTGATCTCCGTGATGCTGGAATCAAAGAGCGAGAAGATGAAGCCAGTGCCGGTGACGAAAGAGGATGATGCTCCCAGTGCGGTATCAACCAGCAAGAAAGCCGGGATTTGCAGGAGCCCAATGATTATGCCCGCCAGGTAGGGGGACCAAACGTTTTGCCTGAGAAGATCCAATTGATTGCCCTCCGATCTCTCTAATTTATAATATTAATATATTCTAATAAACTAATATACAAGAGAAATTTGAAAGGGAGTTGGGATTTAGATGAGCTGAATGAATTTGTCCTTGTAGCAAGAACTTCCAGCTATAATCTAATAGTTTCATAGGCGTTGGTTAGGTTATCTGTTGCTTGCCGGATGAACATCCATCCGCATTTCAAATATTTGAAATATGGAATTCATAGTACTGGTATTGATTATTGTGAGATCAGCGTTTTCCTTCAGGATGTAGTTGCTTTGCATTCGGGAGGGATGATGTCTTTATTTGAGTATAAAGGGAATGACGCGCGACAGCTCATGTCTGATGCTTTGGACCTGATGCTTTATAGTTATCACGGGCTGGATGATGCGCTTGGGAGTGCGTATCAAGCCAATGGATTTTCACTGGGAACACTGGTCGGAACGCTTTGGGGAACTGAAGATCAGGCTGGGTTGCTGAGCGGGGAGAGTGAACAAGCGGCACGAGACAGGATTGAGGAGAAGGGATGGACGGTCCTTTCTGCTGCCGATCTTGGGTATGACGGTGCTATCGTTGATCACAATGGGACGTTTCAGGGAGAAACGTTCAAGTTCAAAGATGCTCAGGCAGACGTGCTGGCTAAGTATGATGATCACGGCAACATTACGCAGGTGGCCCTGGCGTTTCGCGGAACGACGGGGACGTTGGATAACATCGTCACCGACACAATTGGGGACGTGATCGACTATCTTGAATTCTTCAAGGATGAACCTCATTACGTGGAAGAGGCGTTTGGCGGGCTGCTTGCTGCGCTGAAGGATTTCATGGTTGGGCATGGTCTGGATGGCAGTGATCTGGTTGTGACAGGCCATTCGCTGGGTGGCGGTGCTGTTGCCAACATGGCAGAGCGCAGCAATGACTGGCTGGATGGCTTCTTTGTGGATGCCAACTACATGGCGTTTGCCAGCCATTATACGCCGGAGGATGGTGCGGCTGTTCTAGATAGCGGGGCTGAGCTTTTCAGCTTTGATCTGGAAAATGATCCCGTGCCCTCGACCATCTCCTCTGATGGTCTGGATTTGACTGGTAACGATACGGACTACGGCTACGACACCAGCAATATCGTCATTTTCAACGATTGGTATGATACACCGCTGTTTTGGGATGGGGGTGGTTTGCTCAACCTGCCGAGCTGGTCGGCGCATCTGCCTTTCAACTACAGCACGGCATTCAATGCGATCAACGCCTCCGAGTTCTATAGCGAGATGAATCGGGACAGTGTGGTGATTATCTCCGGGCTTTCTGATCAGAAGCGTGATGATACGTGGGTTGAAGATCTTCCAATTCTGCTGGACCCAACTGGTCACCATGGACAGGATGCCTACATCCTCGGATCAACCTCCAATGACCTGCTGCGCGGGAATGATGGTGATGATGCCCTGGAAGGGTTTGCGGGTGATGATCATCTGCGCGGGGAAGACGGCAATGATCGGCTACTTGGTGGTTCCGGAGATGATATTCTGGAAGGCGGTGACGGCAACGACGTTCTGCGGGATGGTGCGGGCCGTGACTTCCTTGTTGGGGGAGATGGTGCCGACACGTTTTGCTTTGCGGATGATGGTGTGAAGGATGTGATTGATGACTTCGACGTTGGCGAGGACACCATTGATCTTTCCGCAGCTGGTGTGAGCTCTTTTTCAGAGCTGGATATCGATGAGACTGTGCTGGGAGGATGGATCACCATATCCTACGGCAATGATGTGCTGGAGGTGGATACGGGGTGGTTGTTCACTCATAGCCTGAGCGCTGAAGACTTTGTCTTTGCGTAGCAGTTGATTGGCTTCTCTCGCTGAAGAAGGTGAGGGGAGCCTAACTTGCGTTTTCTATGGCGCGTGTTTGTGCCCGATAGGCGCGTTCGTTCTTCAGCAACTGAGGGGCATTGAGAGTGCTGATCGGGACGGATTTGTCCTTTGGGATATCCTCTGTCACCTGTAACGAGAGATAGCGGAGGCAACATACACGCAGGAAGCTGGTGAAGTTGCCCAGGTCATGTCCTGCTTCGATGGATTCATTGTGCAGACGTGTCAGAAGCTGGCCAACGGACATGTCGTCACGCTTAGCGATCTCTTCAAGGATGGTCCAGAAGTAAGTTTCCAACCGCACGCTGGTGACCATACGGTCAATGCGAAGGGAGCGTGTTGTACTCTCCCACAGGTCAGTATCTGCTTTGATGAAAAGCTCGCACATGGTCCCCTCCGCAATTGTCTAGTGCTGCTTCTTAAGCATAAGCAGGCTGGTTCAGCAGAGCAAGGAACTGCTTGAGCCATGCTGGATGAGCAGGCCATGCTGGCGCTGTTACAAGGTTGCCATCAGTGACTGCCTCAGCCACGTCGATGTCAGCGAACTTGCCGCCGGACATGGTGACCTCTGGTGCGCAGGCCGGATAGGCAGAGCAGGTTCTACCCTCTAACACGTCAGCAGCAGAGAGAAGCTGAGCACCGTGGCAGATGGCTGCGACCGGTTTGTTCTCTTTGAAGAAGTGACGCACCATGTCCAGAACGGCTGGGTTCAGGCGCAGATATTCTGGTGCACGGCCACCGGGAATGACGAGTGCGTCATAATCTGCCGGGTTGATGGCGTCAAAACTGGCGTTGAGTGTGAAGTTGTGACCGCGTTTTTCGGTGTAGGTCTGGTCACCTTCAAAGTCATGGATGGATGTTGCGACTGTATCGCCTGCCTTTTTATCCGGACAAACGGCGTGAACATCATGACCAACGGCGCCTAAGGTCTGAAACGGCACCATGGTTTCGTAATCCTCGGTGAAGTCACCGGTGATCATAAGCACTTTTTTGGCAGACATGTTTCCCTCCCAGATGTGGCTGCGAGGGAAACGTAGCAAGGGAAGAGGCTGAGCGGGTAATAGCGTATTACTACATAGCCCAGCCTTATCTCAAAGGCTTAGTCGACTTCGTTGGTTGAGAGGGAAATCCAACGTTTCAGCTGTGGCAGATCAGAGCCTGCTGCTGTGCGGTCGTTTTCCTGCAATGTTGTGGTGCCGAACTGGAAGAATGCACCAAAACGGAACTCATGAATGACCGGTTCGTCGGATTCATCACCTTTGATCTGGAAGTCATGACCATTGTAGGAAGCGCTGAGACCAACTGGCAGAGCAGTGAAGCTTTGCTTGAACTCGGCACCCCAGCTGAAGATGTTCACTTCACCGTTGCGTGCTTCGCGCGGGTTCGGGTGATTGTAGCGATCACCACTGACGTAAGACAGAGAGCCGGTCAACTTGGTGTTTGGTGTGAAGTAGTAGCTTGCGCCACCACGGGCAAACAGGCCGTTGTCGATGGTCTCGTTCTGGTCGTCATCACCATCAAGGAAGCCAGCCTGACTGAACAGGGTGATGTCCTGAAGGTAATACTGGCCTTCAACGCCGATGAACTGGAAGGTTTTGGTGGAGGTGTCGTCTCCGCCGTCAACGGTTACACCGCCGCCACCGAAGACACCGAACAAGCCTTGCTGTGGGTCTTTGTAAGCGAAGTGGACTGCTCCCAGACCGTCGCGGAGGGTGTTGTCACCGTCCTTGGTGTCGAACTGGTAGTATTCGAGATCTCCATCTACCTGCAGGCTGAACTGCTGGAAGAGTGGCAGAGCGTAAGATCCATAGAAGCCAAGGGTGTTTGGTTCCTGATCTTTCGTGTCGATCTGATCAGCCTCAAAGAAAGAGCGACCAACGTTGACGCCGACAAAACCGCCTGCGTTAAGCTCTCGTGGAGCTTCTGTTTGGTGGTTGGCTTCTTGTGCACTTAGGGGATGTGCGGCAAGAGCCATGGGGATAGCCAGGAGGTATAAAGAGCGCATGTTTCTATTATTCTTGATGGGGTGTCCTTAGGGAATGTCCAACCTAGCAGAAATCCGTATCCTTACAATTTTCTGGAAATAAACTATTAGTTATCTCTACGAGTGTTGCTGATCTGCACGGTGGGTATGGAGGCACTTATTTTCATCATTTCATAGGCTTGATGTGGTTTTTGTCGATAATTCGTGTCGAGGCGCCTGTGTACCAGTTACACTGCTTAGGTAGTCTTGAGGATTTACTTGCAACTTATGCGGATGCGAGATTTAGTTTAAAGGTCGCCAAATTCTTCCATGCTTTGCAATCAGCGTTGACTTTAAGGTGCTTTGTACATCTTGGAGTGGATCAGGCATGACGACATTTTGGGAACAACAAGCCGCCTCAAAGGAAGGGCTGGCCAAGCAAATCGCGCAATTGAGGCAGCGGGGCGTACATTCGGTGATCACGCAGGTGCCAGATATGAACGGGCTTTTGCGGTGCCGGCTTCAGCCTCTTGATGGGTTGGAGAAGGGCTGTTCCACCAACTCCTCGCTCTATCTTATTCCTCACGGAGACGGGCAGCCTGCTGGTGAGCAGATCTACGAGTCTCCGCACGTCTGGTATCACACCGGCTTTGGCAATTTGCACAGTCTGGCAGATGGCAACACACTGTTTCAGCTGGGGTGGCGACCCGAGGTCTCGGAGGTTCTGCTGAATTGTCATGAGCGGAATGGTGCGCGTTTTTCATTGGATTTGCGGCGTCCGCTGGAGATGCTGGAAGAAAAGCTTGCCGAGCTGAAACTCACCATGAAGATTGGGTTGGAGTTTGAGCTAGGGATCTTTCATTTTGACCGGGCATTGGTTGAAGCGGGACACCACCACAAGCTCAAGCCGTTTGGTCATTCCTTGCAATATGACTCAGTCAACCGTGATCCGGACTACATGGACCTGATGGAAGCGTTTCGTGCGCGTATGGACTCGCTTGGCATTGGGGTTTCCTCAATGGAGAGTGAGATTGGTTGGGGCATGTATGAGGTTGCCTTGTCGCCAACCTCGCCGTTGCAGGCTGCTGACAATGCAGTGCGGGCACGTCATCACCTGAAAGAGCTTTGCCGGGAGCATAATCTGATTGCGACTTTTATGGCGCGTTATCAGCCGATGGGGCAGGATTCTGCGTGCGGAACCCATGTGCACATCAGCCTCTACGACGAGATAGGGCACAATGTGTTCTATGATCGGGAGGCGGTGTTGAGTGAGCGGGGGAGGTTCTTTGTGGCGGGGCTTCTGGCGCAGATGCAGGCGTCTCATCTGGCGTTCCGGCCTACGATCAACTCGTACCGGCGACTTTCGCGATTTACCGGGTGTCCTGAAGAAGTGTGTTGGGGAGACGAGCATCGGGTGAGCGCGGTGCGCGTTATTTCCAGTCCTGATCCGCAAGCGATCCGTTTGGAGCATCGGTGTTCGGGAGCTGATACCCATCCGCATATTATTGTGCCGTTGATTGCCTCCGCTGGGCTGCTGGGGCTGAGCAAAGGAGAAGAGCCACCAGCAATGCTGATTGGTGATCCGGGCAAGGATGAAACCTTGGAGAAGCTGCCTCGGTCCCTGGAAGCGTCGTTGGAACTCTTCCGGGAAAGTGATTTTGTGAAGGAGGCGTTGGGTGCGTCGCTGGCGGATCAGTATGCGCGTAGCCGGGAGAATGAGTTGAAGGCGTTCAAAGCGTGGATTGAGAAAGACATCACCAGCTTCGAGTTTCTGCGGTATTTTGAAGGGGTTTGAGCTCTGTAGTGGCCTACAAAAAAGCCTGCTGTAATGGATCACAGCAGGCTTTTTCTTAAACTCGGTGGCTCTTATAGCTCTACAGGCTCGCCGAGAGCGTGGCGGAAGCGGCGGACGCTTTGGGTGAAACCGTGTTCCAAGGCATCGGCGGTGAAGCCGTGGCCAATGGAGACCTCTGAGATGTACGGTACGCGCTCAATCAGGGCTGGCAGGTTTTCAACGGTGAGATCGTGGCCTGCATTAACCAGAAGACCTGCTGCCTTTGCAGCTTCTGCGGTTGCAACGACTTTTTCCAGCTCGACCTTTTCTACTTCCTTGTCAGAATGACAGGCACCGTAAGGGCCCGTGTAGATCTCGATACGCTCAGCGCCTGCTTCAGCTGCAAGAGCTGGCTGGCTTGGGTCCGGGTCTACGAACAGGGAAGTGCGGACGCCCCAGGCCTTTGCCGTGGCGATCACGTCTTTCAGGAGGTCCATGTTTTGGGAGAAGTCCCAGCCGTGGTCTGAGGTTTGCTGGGATGGATCGTCCGGGACAAACAGAACCTGTGTCGGGCGGGTTTCTTTCACCAGTTCCATGAAGCGCTCATCCGGGTAGCCTTCAAGGCACAGCTCTTTGCCATGCAGCTCTTCGCGCAGCATCTTGGAGATATCTTCAACATCGGTGCGGCGAATATGGCGCTCATCCGGGCGAGGGTGCACGGTGATGCCTTTGGCTCCTGCATTGAGAGCGAGGGCTGCCAGATGCGTAACGCTTGGCCATGGAACGTCGCGGCGATTTCGCAGAACTGCTACAGCGTTTACGTTGACGGATAAGCGGCTAGGCGTCTTCATGGGGCATACTCTTTTTTGAGACAGAGCATGTCGCTTTTGTGCGTTGTGCTCTGACTTTTTGTTCTTCACGCATCCTTACCCGAAAAACCGGTTCCCACCTGTCGGGGATACGCTCTAGATTATCAAAATAAAACGGCGTCTTCACAGACTTGCAAAAGACGCCGCTCAATATCAATAGGACAAAATTGTCCTCTAACTGTTAAATTTCATCCTGCAAGTCTTTGAGACCTTGAGAACCGCGTGAAAGTGCGGCAACGCCTGTACGTGAAACCTCAACAAGACCGAGTGGTGTCAGGATTTCGATGAACTGATCGATTTTATTGGTGCGACCTGTGATCTCGAAAACGAAGTGATCAATGGTTGCATCAATGACGGTTGCCCTGAAAGCTTCTGACAGGCGCAGGGCTTCCAGGCGTTTCTCGCCTTCACCACGCACCTTGATCAGTGCCAGCTCTCGCTCAAGCGGCTTTTCCTGGTTGGAGTTGCGTGCTGCAACGGTCAGATCCCGGACGATATGCACCGGTACAAGGCGATCCAGCTGGTGACGGATCTGCTCGATGATCTGAGGAGTACCTGTGGTCACGATCGTGATACGGGAAACGTGTTTCTCGTGTTCCGTTTCAGAAACGCTGAGACTGTCAATGTTGTAGCCACGGCCAGAGTACAGGCCAATCACGCGGGCAAGAACACCAGGTTCGTTGTCTACAATGATAGATAGGGTATGTGTTTCGAGGACATCGCTGGTTTCGGCTAGGAAATAGGCCGATAGAGCGTCTGTTTTCTGTGCGTTCATAATGCTTCTCCCAGCTTACCTATACCAATGACTTGCCAGCGGTGTCGATGGCGTTTGCAACGGCTTCATCAGTTGCTTCATCTGGCAGCAACATTTCGTTGTGCGCTTTGCCTGATGGGATCATTGGGAAGCAGTTGGTCAGCTGAGCGATGCAGCAATCAAACAGAACCGGTCCAGGTGTCTCAATCATTTCCTGAATGGCGTCATCCAGTTCACCCGGTTTGGTGACACGAATGCCTTTGCCTCCGTAGGCTTCTGCCAGTTTTACGAAATCAGGCAGGCTGTCCGTGTAGGAGTGCGAGAGGCGGTTGCCATGCAGCAGCTGCTGCCACTGGCGAACCATGCCCATGTAGGAGTTGTTCATGATGAACGTTTTAGGTGCCAGACCGTGCTGAACGGCTGTCGACATTTCCTGAATATTCATCAGGATGGAGGCATCGCCTGCAACGTTGATGCACAGCCCATCTGGATGAGCAACCTGTGCGCCAATGGCTGCTGGGAGGCCATAGCCCATTGTGCCGAAGCCACCTGAGGTCAGCCAATGGTTTGGCGATTCAAAGCCAAGGTACTGTGCCGCCCACATCTGGTGCTGTCCAACCTCGGTGGAGATGTAAACGTCCTTGCGACCTTTGACGGCTGCGTTCAGACGCTGCAACGCGTACTGAGGCATGATGACATCATCGCTGTGGCGGTAAGACAAGCAATCGCGTGCGCGCCACTTGGCGATCTGTGTCTGCCATTCCTTCAGCTCTGGCTGAGAGCGGAAGCTGGAGGCGCGCCAGATGCGAACCATGTCTTCCAGAACGTGAGCCACATCGCCAACAATCGGCAGGTCAACATGAACGATCTTGTTGATGGAGGATGGATCGATATCCACGTGGATCTTGGTGGAGTTCGGTGAGAATGCATCCAGGCGGCCCGTGATGCGGTCATCAAAGCGTGCACCGATACAGATCATCAGATCACAATCGTGCATAGCCATGTTGGCTTCATAGGTGCCGTGCATGCCCAACATGCCGAGCCACTGCTCACCGGATGCCGGATAAGCGCCCAGACCCATCAGGGTGGATGTGATCGGAAAGCCTGTCTGGTCCACCAGTTCACGCAGCAGCTGGCTTGCAGCTGCGCCGGAGTTGATGACGCCGCCGCCTGTATAGAACACAGGGCGTTTGGCTTTTGACATCAGCTCAACAGCTGCGCGAATGGCAGTCATGTCGCCTTTCAGCTGCGGGCGATAGCTTTTGTGGTTGCTCGGGTTTGCCTGCGGGCCTTCATAGGTGCCGGTCGCAAACTGAACATCCTTTGGAATATCGACAACAACAGGGCCTGGACGACCAGACTGTGCAACATAAAATGCTTCATGGAGAATGCGAGGCAGATCATCAACGTCCTTCACCAACCAATTGTGCTTGGTGCACGGGCGGGTGATGCCAACGGTGTCGCATTCCTGGAACGCATCTGACCCAACAAGGTTGGTTGGGACCTGACCAGTGATGCAGACCATAGGGATGGAATCGAGCATGGCGTCTGTCAGGGCAGTCACCATGTTGGTTGCGCCCGGACCAGAGGTCACCAGAGCAATGCCGGCTTTTCCGGTAGAGCGTGCATAGCCTTCAGCAGCATGGCCTGCGCCTTGCTCGTGACGGACAAGGATGTGCTGGATCGCATCCTGCTGGATCAGCTCATCATAAATGGGTAGAACTGCACCACCAGGGTATCCAAATACATGTTCCACCCCGTTGTCCTTCAGCGCCTGGAGAACCATTTCAGCGCCTGTCATCTCCCGTTGCATCATCAAGTCCTTGTTGCCTGTATCTGCTCGTTTTGCCTGATTGAAGGATGTGCAATCAATCCGACTGTTTGTTTTGCAGGGATGTTCTTTTAAACATCACTGCGAATTAGCCATAAAAAAAGGAGCCGTTTGGCTCCTTGTGCGCGTCTAACCGTTCCGAGTGAGCTAGCTCACTCCGGCGACGCGCGTCCCACCACGATAAGAAGAATTGAAGTTTGCATTCTGGTATTGGGAGCCTCAGGGCTCCACTCTCCCTTAACATAATTCCAACCGTGTAAGAGATTACCGCGCTTCACCATTGAATCGCTCAGGTAAACTCTGAAATTCGGGGTGAGATTAGGCTTAGATACGTAAAAGCGTCAAGTGGCTTCTTCTTAATGTTGCGCCGCAAAGACCTCTCGTTTCCTTGAGTTATCTGCAATAGTCAGCGTGCTTTGCAGAAGTTGCGTGGCGGAAAGTCCTACTCGCTCTGTTTGTATTGGCTTTTCCAGGCGCAATTGTTGCACTTGAGTGAACCCGCAGAAATACGGGATTTTGCAGTGCGATGCGGGCGAGGCCACTTTAGCTGCAGTGCACGCCTCTGACTGCTAAGGAGAGCTGGGGTGGCCCGCAGTTGGTTGTTTGATGAAAAATTTGCGTTGGACTAATTGATAAGAGGGCAGTCTTGTGAAATTTGCGGTGTTTTTTTGCATTTCGCACTTCTGAATTGTGTTTATGCTGCGAAAATTCGTAGATTTGCATAGGTTAGTCTGGGATAAGTTTACTTTACACAAGACATTTTCGAAAAGTTGCACGTAGGGCCTTGCGCTCTCGCAAAAGGCTTTATATACACCCGCCATCGCTTCGGCGGGAAACGTTTTGGGTGTATAGCTCAGTTGGTAGAGCAGCTGACTCTTAATCAGCCGGTCTAGGGTTCGAATCCCTATGCACCCACCAATAGACGTCTCGTGTTTAGTGAGCCCGTAGCTCAGCTGGTAGAGCAACTGACTTTTAATC
>NZ_LMCK01000114.1:0-333 GCF_001623165.1 Pseudovibrio sp. WM33 | reverse complement strand
TGCCTTCTTCTGCCGTGATGCGATCTAAAAAGCTTAAGTGGCTTTCCCGGTACTGCACGCAGTATTCGCGGGCTTCATGAGGCTCAGTCAGATCCCACTTCACATCCTCTACGCCGTGCTCCTTGAGCAGGATTTTGACGATCTCGGGCACGCTTTTTTTTCTGAAAGATCCGGCAGTCAGAGCCATGGGCGAGCCGGTGCAAACTGGGCAGCAGCGTGAGTGAGTAACTGGTGCGGTGATGGCCTTCATTGCCACGGGCAATCTCGGCGATCACTCCGGAGAGATGGCGCAGGCCCTCGTATTTGTGGTGAATGGTCAACGTGGCGGGCGTA
>NZ_LMCK01000113.1:0-6186 GCF_001623165.1 Pseudovibrio sp. WM33 | reverse complement strand
TCACTATAGAGCCTGCGCCTTAGGGGAGCAGGCGGTCCATCCCATTACCGGACATTCGTTCGGTTCTACCGGAAGTAGAGATAGCTTGTGTGGAGGGCCTTAAGTGCGCTTTTTTGAATTTGCTACCTATGCGAATTTTGGGAATTAGTGCCTATTCTCTGCTTCGGCAAAGCAAGTTCTTTCGTGGTATTACCTGAAGTTGCGCCTCAGCGTTCTTTATGCAGCGGTTGGATAGCAAACTCACATAAAGAAAGTAGCATGCTGTGCAATTTTGAAGAACTCTGTAGGCTCACCTACATTGTAGCTTTGCCTTCGCATTAATTCAAAGTCACATTCAAATCAATATTGCATTCAGGTTTCTTGAGACGGAATTGCCCATGCTAACTATTCTAATATGGCTTCCCAAAAGTTAGGTACCTCACTGTGAAATGGCCGTAGAATTCTAGGCACCTTCAATTCCTAGCTTCAATCCTTTGAAAGTAATCGTAGAATTGATTGGAAACAATGATTCCAATTACTTAAGGAATTACCTTTCGGCAAGTACATTATGATTCTCTTATGTATTTGATCTAGTCATATTAAGAATTTACATATTTAATATTTTATAATTTTACCTAATTACTGCACAGAAAACCCTCATGTCTAACATATTGAATTACATCGAAGAATATCTTCTAAAGTAGAATTGTTATAGTTATTGTACAATTATGAGTTTCTGCATGATCGTTTCTTGCTAAGAAGGCGATGCGTAAAAAACAATATTACGTACAATTTTAAGTAATAAAAATCAAAAGGATGTAGTAAATGCCTACCCTTAGTTCGCTTGATCAAGATGTACTTGATACAATCTTAGCAACTTATGATGTAACTTTCCCTGATTTAGCGCCAGAAGTCAGATCAGCTCTTGAAGATGCGGTAACTGATGTATTGTCTTCTGGAACTGATATCCCAGAAATTAAAGCACTCAGCAGAGCTGCTGCTTACGCTAACTTCAATTATGGCCTGGCAAGTGGTCTTGGGGCTACATCTGCAAGCGGTGATTTAAGCAAAGAAGATGAAAATCAGGCTGCTGATATTGCAGGGTTTATTGCCAAAGACTTCCGTGTACTTCAGAAACTTGGTGAGGCCATTGACTATGTATTTACTCAAAGAGAAATCATTGATCTGTCTACGCCTGTGGTCAATGATATCAAGACACAAGTAGCTTCAAACCTAAACAGCATAGATCGTGACATCGCAGTAATTCAGGGCCAGATTGAGCGATCCGGTACTGTGGGTGGCTATTTCTATGATGAAGACCTGAATGTGGCTGCAACTAGGAAGCTGGCAACCACATTGCAATTACGTGATGAACTGAGAGATCTGCAAACTCAGTTAAATGAGTATGAACCAGGGTCTACACTGGAAGGTGCGAAGACAGCTGATGATCTCGTGCAACAACATAGGGATTTTCTTCAGCTTCAGATTGATAGTCTTGAACTCGAGCGTCGCTCGATCGCAGACGAACTTGCTGCTCGGCAGGATCCTTCAAACCCTGCGCATAATCCCCATATCGTGTCACTTGTTGAGGCTGATTTAGATAAAATTACGAATCGTGTTGTTGATTTGACTGCCGATCGGTCGCTCTATGACACTTATGAAGAAACGGCAACAACCTCAAAGCTGGGCACCGGGCTTTCTATTTCAGGCAACTTGCTTCGTGTTGCACAATCCAGTGCTGCAATTGCAGGAGGTTTCCAGAGTCCTGATGCCGACTCCACAGCTCAGGTTACCGGTCAGGTCGGAAACTTTTTTAGTCTGGCAGGCGGTGCGTTTGATGCTGGTTCCGGTATCCTCGAGCAGTTTAAGAAACTTGATGTATCCAAAGGATTTTCTGGTGTAGGAGCAGTTGCGACTGTTGGTGGCAACGCTGCTGCTTTTGCAAATGTTGCTCAGCTGCTTGAGCAGGATCTGACCCCGGAACAACGCAAGATTGTTGAGGCTGAGGTTGGCCTGCAGGGCACTGCTTTGACACTGTCAGCTATTGAAGGTGGTTTGAGTATCGCACAGTTAGCTGTTCAGGAAGGCTCAAGAGCAGCAAGTGTACTGGGCAAAGCCGTTCCGATTATAGGTGCAATTGGGTCCGTTGTCGGGGCAATCAATCCATTGAAGTGGGCTGAGTTCTCTCAAAAACAAGAACGCATTGATGCAATTCGTGCTTCTGACACTTATAGTTCTGACTTGCTTGGTGACTTGCTTCAAGAAACCCAGACAATTGAGGCAGCTTTCTACGGTACAACCACTGGCCTTAATGTTGTAACCGGTGTAGCCAGTGGTGCACTTGCTGCCTCAGGTATTGGTGCACCAATCGCCGCAGCGGTAGGTATCATCGGCGGTGCTGTCTCTGCTATTGTGGGGGCTTTCGAGCAGGTTGCTCTTAATGATCTTGCCGCTCTGTATGCTGATAAAATCAAAACTGATGAAAATGGGGACCCGCAAACCGTAGAACAATTCTTCTCCGGAAGTTTTGAAGAGCAACAAGAAAAAACTAAGGCTCTTTATGCTGACTTCTTCTCCGATCTGGTTGCGGATGAGAGCATTGATCAGGTGATTGCACTTGGTGGCCAGAACCTGCATGCAACTGATATTGAGTTAGCAGCACGCACAAAAACAGCCGGCGAGCTCAATAAAACAGCACAGAACTTCATCGAAACGTTTACTGAAGACGGGTATCAGACCGAAGGTATGACACTTACTGAAGTTGCTGGTGATGCTGATAATGTAATTCAGCTGCCAGATGCGAACGGTGCGAAAAACTATCTGACATTCACAACTCCTCTGGTCCTGGCGGGTAATGAATCAACAAGTCGTCAGGCAACTGGGAAAAACCACTATACAACAACCCTTAAGGTTACAGATATTTCCGGATGGACCATCAGGGATACAGGGACAAATGCGACCGCTTTTGATCTCAACAAAGTTGTAACCAGCCTGAGAAGTAAAGACGGTCAAACAAAAGAAATTGGCATCACTGTCGAGGCAGGTGCTGGTGATGATACACTCTTCGCTTACGAAGCAAAAACAAACTTTGATGGTGGAGACGGGATTGATACAGCCTCATATGCTCGTCTTGATGGATCAACACTGACCGAAGCATCATCGTCTTCGGAAATTGCAGGACTGCGGATTGTTGCAGATAGCGCAACCAGTCTGGAGGTTACTAAAGCTCTAACTGCCGGTTCAAAGCTGTACCAGGAAGGAACCGACTCCAGAACCACTAATCCAGGTAAAGAAACAGAGGTGGTTGAGTTTCGCAGTGTTAGCCTTATTAACCGGGAAGACGTGCACACAACAATAGACCATCTTGAAAATGTTGAAATTATTCATGGCTCAGCAAGCCAAGATCTTATTGATGTTGTTAGTTCAACTCAGATCCAACAGATTTTCGGCTTTGGTGGAAATGACCTGATTAAAGCTGGTGATTCAGTTAAAATTGTTGGCGGTGGTGAAGGAAATGACACCATAGAGCTGTCTGCTGGCCTGGTAGAGAACCTGCTCACCAATGGAGAGGAAATCTATATTGATGGTGGTGCAGGCACTGAAGACGTCGTCGTGTTAAACGATGCGGCACGCCTTCGCTTGCTCAATGAACTGCAAGATCAGCAGATCCGCGAGCAAATTGCAGAAGACTCTGCTGATGCTATGCTTGGTGAAAACACAGCAAACCGGCAACAGGAAGTCGAAGCGGTAAAACAGTCTCTCACAACCATTTTGCGAAACAATGACTCCGAAGCAATTAAGCAACAAACTTTGTTCAATACTGAAAGGGTCACATTTAAGCTGGATGATCAGGGCAACTCAAGTCAGACAACGGCTCATTCACTGACAGACTATCGGGACGCGGTAAACAACGTATTTGTGAACTATAATACAGAGACCGAGTTAGCCTCTCAATTGAATGTAGGCGTTGATGCTTCGGACAACCAGACAGCAGTTTCAATATTGGGATCTGACTACAACGATCATATCACTGGATCTCAATACAATGATTATTTGTATGGTGGTGCCGGTGATGACACGTTTGTTTTGACTGGTGGCAATGACATTATTGTTGGCGGAGAAGGGAGAGATACCTACATTGTTGATAGTCTGGGGGAAGCTGGGCATTCTTGGATAACCAGTCCATTTTCGACAGACTATAGGGGCGATCAGATTATCGTTCTGGGTGGCCGGGAAGCATCCAATGTAGTCAGAATAATAGATGGTCAGAATATGATTTATTCTTTTGATGCTGACACCTCGATTACGATTGAGAACTTCTTCCAGGATAACCTTTATAAAACGCCTTATGCTGACATCGTAATCAGAACCACTCCTAACTCCTTTGAGCCTACAGATACTCCAGTTGGTGATAATGAGTTTGTAATTAACGGAGGATTGGTCGTAGGACCTGCCAGTCTTGATCCTAATCAATCAAACTATGGAGTCGATTATCTAAATGACTTCAGAGCAAACTACTCCAGCTTCCTTGCAAGCCGGCCAACATATGGTTCGCCTGGAAATTCTGGTGCAGATAGCTTTGCGGAGGGTCTTGAAGCCAAGTTCTCTGGTGATCCGCTTACCGCAGGAAAAATGACCAAATTCACCGGCCTGTTGAGCGGGACTGTTCCCGAGTTCTCCGAGACACGCGGTGATGCGGCTGACAATACTCTGAATGGCACCAGTGCCGATGACATCATTTATGGCGAAGCTGGCAATGATGTCATCAATGGCAACGCTGGTGATGACATGCTGATCGGCGGAACCGGAAGCGACACCATTGATGGTGGTCTCGGATTTGACGTGGTCAGCTATGAAAACTCTGCAAATCTGATCAACATTAATCTGGAGACCGAAAGCAGAGTGGTGTTCAAGACATCGGGACTTGCAATTGTTGGCAATGAGTCAGTTGTAAATGTTGAAGGTGTTGTTGGCTCTTCTTTGAACGACATAATTACCGGCAGCAACGGACACAACTTCCTGGCTGGCGGTGCTGGCCATGACACTATCAATGCTAACGCTGGTCAGGACGTTATTCAGGGAGGTGCCGGAAATGATCATTTGACTGGCGGTGCCGGAGCAGACGTCTTTGTCTTTGAGGCCGGACATGGTCAGGATCGTATCCTGGACTTTGATAATGATCTGGACCAACTTTCCTTCTTTGGCATTGTCCGTGAAGATCTGACTTTGAGTCAGGTTGGTGCTGATACGCATATTGCAACGGGTGCTGCTGATAGCATCATTCTTGTAGGTGTAAGCCAGAGCGATGTTCATCTTGATGACTTCCAGTATCTTTAATCACTGATGTCTGACAGATAAACCAATAATAACAATAATTTGCGCAATGGCTCCGGCCATTGCGCGATCAAGGGTAAGATTATGGATACTGATCAAAAACTGCTGACTTACGGCAAGATTGCCTGGCTCTGGTCTAATTCTGAACTGCACAAAGACTGGACAGTCAACCTGCAGGCCGGGTTTGCTCTGCCCGCAATTTCATCCGGACAATTTTGCATAGTTGAACACAATGATTTCCCGGTCGCCTACTGTAGCTGGGCTTTTTTTGACAAGGAAACAGAAGAAAAATACATCCTGAACCCCAGCCAGCTGCCGCCGGATTCATGGAATTGTGGTGATCGCCTCTGGTTCATTGACTGGATCTCACCTTTTTCTGCCAGATACACCTGGACCCTGCGATCACAAATGGCAAAGCGGTTTCCCACGGAAGTTGCCCGCGCTCTTCGCGTTAAAAAAGGCAATTCAAGGGGCCGGGTCGCAACATTTGCAGGCCTTGGACTTACTCAGCAGGACAGTCGTACAAAGAAACGTCGGTATTTTGAAGATATGGTTGCAGGCCTGACCGCCAACCCCAATCGGGGAGATCAGTTTTTTCTTTCTGGTCTGGGTCTGGACACACAGCCTGACACAGAAATTTCCTGAGTAAAGTCAGGGCAGTCATTCTGTAAGAGGCCAACTGCCGGGTAGCCGCATCCGGACCTTCAGTAACTGCATTGGTTCCTGCGTGTTTCAAAGCCCATCTACAGCACCTGAGAACTCTCTTCAGAATGACTGGTATTATCATTTCCAGCTTTCCAGTGAAAACAATGAAATTTCAACAACAAACCAATCCAAAGCGCCCTATGGTGGCTGAGGCGTTTGCGGCGTCTC
>NZ_LMCK01000112.1:18679-27339 GCF_001623165.1 Pseudovibrio sp. WM33 | reverse complement strand
TGGCGGGAATGGAAGGCTTTCAGCGACACCTGCCATACCGCCGACCATGGCGTTGGCATCAAGTGCTGAAAGGTTGAACAAGCGGAAGGCATCCGCTGGATTTGCCAGCAGAGCAAATGGGAACACACTGGAAGCAAAGAAGCCTTCGCTATCAGCGACCAATGCTCCTAATAGTGCCAAATCGTAAAGCACAATCAGTACCAACCAAATTCCGATCGCCATTGCTGCTGCTGTCGTCACCTGGCGCACGAGTGCACTAACGATGTATCCAAGGGACAAGAATGCAAAGCCGAGGATGGCTGAGGTTGCGATCAGCCGCGCAAAGTCGATGAAACCACTGGTGTCACCGCCACCGGTGGCTGCCAGCATCAATGCGGTTGACCCGTAGCCGAGTGTGAGAGCCAGCATTAGAACGCAGATATGTCCGACAGCCTTGCCAATGAGGAACTCGCTTCGCGTCATTGGTGAAGAGAAGATCAGCAGCAAGGTCCCGCGTTCGATTTCACCTGCAACAGCATCAAAAGCGAGCAGCAGTGCGATCAGCGGAACCAGATAGACTGACAGGCTGGACAGAGAAGCTACAGTGATTGTCATGCGGCTTACATCAAGCGTGCCCGCAGGAGCTGAACCGAGCAAGGCCAATGCCATGGAGAAAGCGCTCAGGATCACAACAGAAAGCAGGATCCAGCGATTTCGCAAGCCGATCCGGAATTCTTGGTGAGCTACAGTGAGGATACGTTGGAACATATCTTTATGCCTCCCCTGCACTATCTTCGAGATCTGCTTTTTCAGAGAAGTGCTTATACACATCATCCAGAGTTGGCAGATGGACATCGATGTCTTCGATCATTGCGCCAAGGCTGGTGACCGCAGCAATTCTTGCGATCTTGTCTTCGTGCGCGCACATGATTTCTACTGAGCGACAATTGACCGGAGTACCACCCAAGCGGTTTGCCAGTTGCTCTGCCGGCTCTTCTTTCGACTTCACCTTGAGGCGGATCGGTAACCTTGCTGCAGTCCGCAAATGGTCGAGCGTATCGTTTGCCACCAATTTACCTTTGGACATGATCAAGATGCGATCAGTACGTGCTTCCATTTCCGTTAAGGCATGAGACGACAGCAATACTGTTGCTCCATTTCCTGAGATCTCAGTCACCAGATCATAGAAATTCTGCCGAGAAATGGGGTCCAGGCCACTTGTTGGCTCATCAAGCAGGACAAGTTTCGGTGTCCCGATCAATGCTTGTGCCAGACCCAAGCGTTGACGCATGCCTTTTGAGTATGTCCCAACGCGGCGGCGTCCTGCTTCTGCAAGGCCGACCCGTTCGAGCAAACCAATGGCTTTCTTTGCATTTTCTCCTTTTAGTCGTGCGTAGTATTTGAGAACTTCGACACCTGTCAATGTTCTTTGAAAGGCAACAGATTCAGGCAGGAACGCAGTGGATGCGCGTGCTTTGTCACTGCCGGGCTCTGCACCCAAAACTTCAATCCGTCCATCCGTTGGGGTTAGAAAACCAAGTGACATCTTAAAGAATGTCGTTTTTCCTGCCCCATTGTGTCCGAGGAGCGCAACCCTCTCTGCGCTTCCCAGTTCAAATGAAAGATCTTTTACAGCATCCCGTCCATCGAAGGTCATGCGGACGTTTTCAGCTCGAAGAACTGTATTATTCATCTTCTTGCTCCTACCTTCGGCTTTGCTAACTCTGGTGCATGCATCAATGGTTTTGTGTCCACGATTCCACCTGGCAAAAGCGCCGGGAACTGAGACTGCGTCCAACTGAGGAGTTGAACCGCAGGACTTCCGGTAAGCAGTTTTGCCGCGGGTTGCGTCCAGAGAATTTGATCGACCATGTCGTTTGGCCGGTAGGCGGTGTCGGCTACTCCGTCTCCGTTCATGTCAAAGGCTGAATGATCGCTCCAGAAGTTTCCACGACCTTCATAGGTCCACTCAAGATGACGTGTGCCCACATATTTGACCTGAGTTTTATTTCCGATGAAAGCATTGTTGGAAAACTTGTTTTTAGCGGAACCTGCCGTGAAATGAACTCCAATCTCACAACGCTCGAACGTGTTGCCGTCGACTTTGTTTTTATTGGCGTTGTACATAAACAAACATTTCTCAGGCGATGCTTTTACATGATTTCCGGTGATTACGGCATTGTTTGCATAGTTCAGCATCAAGCCGTGGTCGCGGTCCCCATCAGAAATGTTGTTTGTGATGGTGAGCTTGTCGGAAAACATAAGAGCGTAGCCAATGTGATTGTCTACTGAGACGTTGTTGGAGATAGTTCCTTTGTTGCCATACATATAGTGCACGGCAAAGCGTGTGTTTTGGAAATAATTATTTCTCAGAGTACCGTTTGGACTGGTGTTTACGAAAATACCGTCACGGCCATATTTGATGGTGTTGAACTCCACGACAAGTCGTGGTGAGTTCCAGACATATATGCCGTTTCCGCGCTCGTTGGGGCGCAGGTCACGACGTCCTTCAATCAGGTTATCGGTAACGTAAGCATCATCTGGGCCGTGTGCATCCACACCCACCAGATTGTTGAGGAACTTATTGCCTGTAATTCGGGCACGATCTGCTTTTTTTGTCAGCTTCACGCCTGAATCGATTGTTTGGTTGGAAAGACCTGAACCGGTAATGATCAGTCCATCGACGACCACATCTGGTGCTTCGACAGTTATTACTGAGCCTTTGCCATTGCCTTTAAGCTCTGCGCCTGGCTCTCCTTTAAGCACCAAAGACCGATCAATGATGATCGGTCCCTGATGAATTCCAGCAGAAAGGCGCAAAACATCTCCGTCCTGCGCCTTTTCTAAGGCGCGGGCTAAGGCATCAGGCTGTGCAGGAACAGGGATTTCAGCGGCGTGAGCAGAAACGCTCACGCCAATCAAAGCCGTCGCTCCCAGCAATGTTTGCCAGAACAACCTTGTCATGCCCGCTGCTCCCTTATGCGTCGCGAGGCTCAACGAACATACGGCCGCGCATTTCCATGTGCAGTGCATGACAGAACCACTGGCAGTAGAACCAGTGAACACCTGGACGCTCAGCAATGAAGGTCACAGAAGCAGTTGCCTGAGGAGCAACTTCCATTGCTACACCGTAGTTGGAGATACAGAAACCATGTGTCAGATCGTCAATGTCATCAATGTTGGTGACGTAAACGGTGACTTCATCGCCCTGCTTCACGGTGAACTTCTCAAGAGAGAAAGTCGGAGCTGCAGAGTGCATGTAAACGCGAACTTTGTTGCCATCGCGAATTACGTGTTCTGCTTCTTCCAGATCAACACCGTCTGCTTTTGCCTGTGCAACTGCATCAGCGAATGTTGGGTCGTTACGATCCCAAACAGAAGCTGGGTTCACGAGAGAACGGTGAACGATGATGACGTCATGTGGCTCAGCGAATGTTGGGCCGTCATGAACGATCTTCATTTCGTCGCCAGAAATATCGATCAGCTGCTCGTTTTCAGGCTTCAAAGGACCAACGTTCAAGAAGCGGTCTTTGGAGAACTTGTTCAGGGAAACAAGCCACTTACCGTCCGCGTCCAGGGTTTCACCCATGGAAGTGTGGTTGTGGCCTGGCTGATAAGCGACATCTATCTTAGAATGGATTGGGTCGATATCTTCACCAGCGTACTGACGGATCGCTTTGTCGATGTCCCATTTAACCATCTGGCTGTCGAGGAACAGTGTGGTGTATGCGAAACCGCGGTTATCGAATGCTGTGTGGAGAGGGCCAAGACCCAGCTCAGGTTCTGCAACAACTGCGGAACGTGGATCTGCACCGTCAAACACTGCATCCAGCTTGTCCACGTCGATAACGGAAACTGTTGGAGACAGCTTACCAGCGATCATAACGTGTTTTTTGTCTGGGCAAGTATTACAGCCGTGTGGGCTGTTCGGCACTGGAACGTATGCGGTGTACTTGGAGCCTTTACGGCCATCAAGAACAGGCACACCATTCAGCATTTCGTAGTCGCCGTTTTTGACGCCTTCTTCAATGCGTTTAATGTTGAAGACAACACAGTGGTCCATTTCGGACGCAGTCATCTCTGCCAGGTTGGTACCCATTTCTGAGTTGTAGCTGGTTGAGAATGCGTATTTGCCCTGATAGTCCGCATCACAGTTATCCAGGTTACCGGATACAATCACCTGCCATGCGACTTCCATGGTATCGCCGTCAATCGCGGTGAATATGCAGGTATATTCTTCAGGCTTATCAAGGATTTTACCATCGTTTACGAGTGGAGCTTCGTGCTCACCGTTTGCGAAGACATAACCTGTACGAGGCCATTTTTGAGGACGTAGACCATGGATGTCGTGCGCGTTTGGCACTTCGATGATCTTGTCTGCTTTCATCACGTCAAGACGAATACGTGCAACGCGAGTATTTGCCTTATCGTTCATGAACAGGTAGCGACCGTCATATTTGCCGTCGGTGAAGGACATATGTGGGTGGTGAAGGTCACCGTTGTCGTATGTGTCCATATTATGAGCTGCAAGGAACTCTTTGGTTTCTGGCAGAAGGTTTTCTGTCAGAATTTTTTTGGATTCGTTGGTCTGGCCCCAACCGGTTGCAGAACAACGGTTGAACACCGGAACGCGCATCAGTTCACGCATGGATGGGATACCCAGAATGCGCAGCTCGCCTGCCTGACCAGAAGACCAGAAGCCGTAGTATTCGTCCAGGTCACCCGGAGCAACGTGGAAGTCGTTACCTTCAGCTGCCTGTGCAGCAGTGATGCCACCAGTAACGCCAGCAACTGCCACTGCACCCAGACCCGCAACAGCGGCTGTTTTAGCAGTACCACCGAGCAATGCGCGGCGTGACAGACCTGTCTCTTTGCTATCAGTCATGAAAGTCTCCCTTGATACTTTCTAGTAGATTTGGCCTAAGCCGGTTGTTTGACGGAAGTGCCCTTTTCCGTCTTTGAAATACCCGTCTGCGCTTCGAACTTCTTGCGCTTGGCAAGCTTCTTAATGCAGACCGGACATTTGTCGTCGCTCTGATACAGAACCTGACAGTGCAGGCAGTTCAGGCATTCGTTTGGATTGATGTTGCCCTCTGGGTGGATCGCTCCAACCATGCAGTCCTTTTCGCAACGGGAGCATGGATTTCCGCACTCTTTGTAGCGCTTCAGCCAGTCGAACATGCGTAGGCGTGCTGGAATGGCGAGCGCTGCACCAAGCGGACAGAGGTATCGGCAATAGAACCGTTCGATAAACAGACCCGCGGTCAAGAGCGCCACAGCGAACAGGACAAACGGCCATCCGCGCTGGAACTTCAAAATAATTGCGGTCTTGAATGGTTCAACCTCTGCATAATGCTCAGCAACTGCCAATGAGTAGAGTGACAAGCCAAATAGAGCGAGGAAGATCATGTACTTCACGGCCCAGAGGCGCTCATGCAATCCCCAAGGCATTGAGACTTGTGGAACTTTGAAGAACTTCGCGATCCGATTGGTTAGTTCCTGAAGTGCACCAAATGGGCAAAGCCAGCCGCAATATGCGCCACGCCCCCAGAAGATGAGTGCTGCTGCAACAGCAAACCACAGTAGGAACACGAGTGGATCCATCAGGAACGCGGTCCAGCTGAATTCTGTCGTCAGCGCTGAGAAGAGCGCCAGAACGTTCACAACAGAGAGCTGCGCGTTTTCCATCCAGCCCAGCCAGACCAAGACGAAGGTTAGGAAGCCAATACGGAACCAGAAGGTAAACTTCTCTGATTTGGCAACCTGCATCTGGAAGAAGAAAACGCCTGTCAGGATTGTAAGTGCAATGCCCAAGATCGTGATATCAACCTGGCGATCATTCCAAATGCGCTGCCAGAGCTCTACGCGGCCTTTTTCTGCAGGAGCGGCAACTGCGCCTTCTCCATTTCCTGCATCTGCTGCGGCAACTGGCACAACCTCTACCTTCTTCAGGTATTGCTGCGGCAACTGATAGCCCAGATCAAATGTCAGGAAGGTTTTCTCAATTGCACCAATCGTACGGTGCACAAGAAGCTGCAGCCGGAATGGTTTACTTGGATCGAAACCAGAGTCTGCAGGAATGGTGAACATGTCCAGTTCTTTGAACATTGGCGCATCATCTGCAGCCACAACGCCGAGACGTTTGTGTTGACGGTCTCTGAAGCGTACTGAAATGTCATTCTGGATCAGCTGAATACGATCAAAGATGCCACCACGTACGTAGCCTGTGCCTTTGAAAGAATATCGACCCCGACCGAGAACTACGATGGCGTGCTCACCTTCTCTAAGGCGATTTTTCAGATTGGCATACTCTGCGTCTCCCAGGATCGTACGACCTACAGTTGGGACGTCAGCAAGCGCCATAAACATATCGACGTAAGAGTCGGTTTCTGGTCCCTTCGCTGGACGTTTGATGGCTTTGGGATTGCCCTGCTCTACAAAAGCGGCGTTGACCTGGCCCACATCGAGCGTCAGACGACGGATAGAACCATCACCAGTCATTGTCATCCAGTCAGAGACTTCTGCTTTGTCTGGATCGATGACAAATTTTGGACCAGTGTCAGTAGTAGCGCCTTTCAGGCCACCAAGTCCGAGGGTGCGCGCCACTTTCAGGCTTGCTCTCACGACGGAATCATCAATCACCATAATGGTGACGGTCGCGCCGGAGATAATATCCAGCTCATGAGCCGACCCGCCCTGCGCTGCTTCGTTCTTGATATCGAGACCTGCGTAGTTCTCGGTGATCTTTTTGATCTCGCTATCAGGAATGCCAATCAGGACGATTGGTTCCGCGTGTTTTACCAGCTGAACGCTTGTAAGCATGCCGTCTGGATTGATACCAACCAACGTATCAATAGGCTTGCCAGAATATCCTGTTGTGGAAACGAGATCGGTGGTTAGGAATACCCAACCTAAAACGTCATCTCCGGCCATTGCTGGCAACACTGCGATGTCCTCGCGCAGTGCACCGTACTTGTCGGCCTTAGGAAAGAATTTTGTGACCTCAACTTTTTTGGCAAAGTCGAGAACACGGTTTGAAGAGTCCGACGCAGCTATCGCATAGTTCGACGCACTGAGAAAGAACGTAAAAATTAGAAGGAAGACAGTGCGCAACCTGAGAGCTCGCATTTCCGAGAAACCTTATCTCGCATGAAAAATATACATTAAGTAGGTGCGCTTATTCGGAGGCGAGTTCTTTGCGACAGATCAAAAAGCCAACTCCACTAATTGATCAAAACACGCATCTCCACAGTATTTAGATATTTCACAACTTTTGATTGATTTTGCGCGATGATGCTCTGCGTCACGGAATTTTTTATTGTCGTAACTGTTTGTATTTATTCGTATTTAAATGAATAATCTGCATTTGTTAAGGATACTTAAAACCCATGAATTGCTGTGAAAATGCATGGCTGAATGAGCTTTAGGTTGTAGTTTTACGGAGAAATCGAGACAATATGTCCTAGGGGGGAAGTCTGATGATAGCTCCCACTCTTAACTCTCGGCATTAGCGCGTATGAGGCGCATTCTTCGCTGAAGGCACTTAAGTGTAGCCGCCTTCTCTTCGTGATTATGCGAGACGTAAGATGCATACTTGATTCAAATTCAATGCACAGTGTGGAAAATCAAAAAAAGCGCTTGCGCTAAATACCTGCAATCCTTAGAAGATCCTTCACAGGCAGCGACCACACCAGACGCGCCTGAGAGCCCGTAGCTCAGCTGGTAGAGCAACTGACTTTTAATCAGTAGGTCCACGGTTCGAACCCGTGCGGGCTCACCATTTAACCTCATGGTATATAAAGAGGTTTAGCAAAGCTCCCTCCCGGGAGCTTTTTGCTTTTGTGCCCTGTGTCAGCACTATGTAAGCAAATGAGAGCGTTTGAAAGCGCGATTTTACCTCTCTTAGTTCCTGCAAAGACCCTTTCAAATTAATTCTGGAAAAGCTGTTAATGTCGTCATTAGTCGTCAGGACACAGGCTTTCATTGAGGTTTTAACTCTTGAGAGTTGTCGGAGGGTCGTCAACGCCCGTCAGGGCGCAACTTTAATACTTCTTGATAAAGCGCATGCCCGCTTCAAGCGACCAGCAAAAAAGGCCTGAGAAGCATCATGCTTCCCAAGCCAGAATATTCCGTGAGGGGCAATGCCCCTCTTCATTCCGTATTATTCGTCTTTGGAGACTTCCAGCGCGCAAGGTTCGAGCAGCTCGGAAATCTTCTCGCTACTTCCCTGCACATCTTCAATGTGATTGCGCACAGTATCAAACAGCGTCAACAACGCTTCATATTCCTGTGTATGCTCCATGCGTTCGCTCAAAACCACACTCATAGAATAAACTAAATTTTTGAGGTGGTTAGTTGCTAAGCTAAGCTGATCCACTTCATTGCGAAGGGACGTATGGGCACATTTCTCTTTACCAGTTTCTGTCATTTCAAGCCCTCTACTTTGGGTGTTGAACAACCACTCAGCAGAAGGCTTCTGACAACCCACTGGTGAGCGGGAGGTTCAGAACCTGCAAGTAGACAGGCGGGTTTATTCCCCCGCGAAGGGTATTATATTCACCGCCCTCCCGCCCATAAGCGAGAGTTTGCGTTTGGAGAACGAACTCCAGACACAAAAAGACCGCGGATTAACGGCTGCGGTGACCGCTACTTGAAAAGAGGTTCTGATGCCTCAAGATGAG
>NZ_LMCK01000112.1:0-18582 GCF_001623165.1 Pseudovibrio sp. WM33 | reverse complement strand
CAACAACATGAACATAAACATCAAGCCCTTGCGAAAACCAGATAGCCGCTTGCGCCGTGGTCTCGAACTACCCGTAGGCAGGCAAAGGCCTGGGAAGGACCCGTAGTTAGTTGATTTGGATTAGCTTTCGTTTTCCCGTTTTAACGCACCGGGAAAATAGCCGGGATCAGGAACATGTAGTACCCATATCTCTTCAGTTGTGACACACTTGTATCGCTTTGTGCCAGTGAAGCCCTCTTGCGCTTCGTCCGATGGTAACTCTTCGATATGTCCGGCACTCTGTTGATGCACAGCCCAGCTCAAAAATCGTTCATATTCTGCAGGCGAAACGAACTGATCTATCTCTTCAAATATACATTCCGACATGGCAAACCTTCAGTCATCCGAAGGGTGGGAAACAGGTTTTCTCGTTGAGCTGTGATCTGTCAAACGAATTAAGTCATCATATGTTAGCTCACCAGACTTGATTCCATTAAACTCATCGACTGAGATCTCATAGATATCGGTGCCGCCGCCTTGTCGCGATACCAGAAACCTAAAGTAACAGCGCCCATCCTCCATCATGTAAGCTTCCCAAGTTTTCTCTTGCCATAGCGTATCAGAGTGAATGATAGGGCGTCCCTTCGGATAGTAAGTGTCGCCAACTTTAGTCAGGTATGGACTATTCAGACTTTTCATCAAACTTCTCCAAAAGCAATCAAAACGACTAGTAGGTCAGAAACAGTTCTCTTAAGCACCTGACCAACTTCTCATATGACATCCAGATAAATCAACCGCTTTGAACCCGTCGCCTTTTTCAGCACCTGAATACGCTTTTGCCTCAACAGTGGAGCCGCCCGATCTACCGCATTACCAAAAGCATTTACCTTTGCTGGCCAGAAGCGTGAAACTCTGATCTGGTCACTCACAATCATATTGAGTTCAGCCAGCAGCTCAGTTGCCGTACCTACCCAACTTTCACCACCTTGCCGGACCATGAGAAACTCATGGAGAGCTACCGCGACTGGATCGCCCTCAAAAACAGCTTCCGCTGTACCACGCCGGTTGCTCTCATACGCCTCCAGAAACTCGCCCTCCTCCCAACCAAGGCCAGAAGACGCTGCCACCATCAACCGCGCAAAGTCCGCCATGCGTGGATGACGATCCAGATGCACACTCTCAATGTTGCGGATAGCTGTACTCAACGCATCCAGCAAAGCGCCAAGCATACGCGGCTTGAGCTGCTCCCATTCTTGCCAGAACAGCTCTTCCGGCTGACGGCCCACCTCATCAATCCGCTTGAGACGAACAGAAAGCGCTCGCTCTGCCAGATCAGCCCGCTCAGTCAGCGCGGGAATGCCATTAAGCAACACAGGCCGCGCTCCTTGAAACCAATAGGCATCTCCATCCGTGTGCAATTTGCGAGAAATAAACCCACTCCCCGTCGCCATTCGGCAAATCGCATCAGACAACCAGCCTTCCATTTTCGAGACATTATCGAAGTTGAGCACATGCCCGTTTTGCGCCATCACCATCAGGTCGCGTTCATCTTTGGGTAGTGAAGACGCAGACACCGCACAGGGATCTGTAATAGACCGCAACAGCCGCGCCATAGTACTCTTGCCGCTACCTTGCTCGCCACCAAGAGCAAGAACCGGATAGCTCCGACTACGCCCCCACAACGATGCTACCATCCAACCAAGAATAAGCTTGCAGTCCTCTTCCTCTGCATTGATGAGATGGTGCATCTCTTCAATGCCATACCCCTTTTCCGGCAAAGGTAACGGAGACATAGTCTGCTTGCGGATGAATTTAACGGGAGGATTGTTGATCACCTCCCAACCGTCACGGGTGATACGGACTGCTTGCCAGCTCTCATCTGCCAGATCCAGCCAGCTTTCCCCATCCTGCCAGCCAGTCCGCATAAACGGCTCATGACAAGCACCCTGCTCCAACGCCCGCACCTCAAATACCCGCAGAGCATCACCTAAGTTCTGCGTTGAAGGGGCAAGCCCGGTCTTCTCATAATACCGCCCCACCAGCCAACGCTTGAAGCTTTGGCTCTCAACCGGCCAATGCTCATAGTGACCATTCACCAACATAGTGCCAAAGGCGTCTTTTCTGCGGAGAATGCCAAAGCTCCAGATCCTGCGCGACTGATAACAAACTCACACCACGCGCCCGTGGCTTAACTTCCAGCTCTTCCGCATCTTCTACTTGAGAAGACAAGACGAAGGCTTCGGCCTGCTCTGGCGTCCATCCATCCGCCAAGGCATCAGCAGCATCCCAGCCATTGGAAACATCATCCGGCGGATCAAGAAACCTCACAGATGCAGCCCCAACCTTCTCAAGGCAACCCGCAACATCATCCGCAAATTTCAGCCCAGCCTCATCCGCATCAGGCCAGATGGCGACCTCTCGCCCTTGAAGCACAGACCAATCCGCTTTCTTAGCTGCATTGGAGCCACCAGGTGAGCTGATACAAACATGTCTCAATAACAATTGCTTGACAGCATCTGCAGCCTTCTCTCCCTCAACAATGACAACAGGCATATCCGAAGTTTTGGAAAGTAGGTCTAAACCATATAGAGGCCTTGGAAGCGACCACGTCTCCCACCGCCATTTCAATTGCCCTGCGACTTGGAACAAACACAAAGGACGATAGCTCTTCCCCGCCTCGGCCTCATCAAACCGGTACACATATCCAAGCACTTCACTCACTGCATCGCGGTATGTCCAGCGCTGCGACGGCACGCCTAACTTAGGATGGAAAGCAGGTGGTTCCGGTGCCTCATCTGGCACCGGCATCACAATCGCCTTTTGTGGCTGCAATCGATTGGATTTGGTAGCTTGGTCTGTTTTAATTGGAGCAAACGGATCACTCATAAGCATCCACTCCAATCATATCCGCAATATTGCATGCAGCTTGTTTTTGCGAGAGCGAAAACAGATAGGCTCCAAGGCTGATAAAATCCCGCCCACCTTCACCAGTTGCAAAATCACACCACAGGCCTGAAGCAATGTTGATCTTGAAGGAACCAGCCCGCCGATCCATCCGGCGCGGGTTCTTCACCGTATACTCACAGCCACAAAGCCGCCCACCGGGGAGCCATTGCCTGCAGATTGTATCACCATGCAGTAAAGCAGCTCTGGCGATCCGCTGAAAAGCAATGCGAGGCGGTGGCTTACAACTCCGCCTCATGCCCTCGCCTCCACCTCACTCGTGGAGCTAGTCAGATGAGATTCAATCCAACTCTGAATATCAGAAGGCCGGTAGCGTACCGACTTTCCCAGCTTCACATATTTCGGCCCACCGCCACGCCTGTATGGTCCTTATAGAAATTCCAAGATAATCCGCTGCAGCCGCTTCAGTAATCAGAGCGTTTTCAACGCTGTTCAGTTCCGTCCTCATAACCATCATCTCCGCTCATTTGCGATGAGGAAATGCTGGTTGGATTCCACCGACAAAAATAGGCGACACGATTATTCTGTGCAGGTGTTTGAATTTATGTTCTTGATTGTTTTGAAGGAATACGGCCTGCTTGTTTAAACGACTGCGGCGCATAATCACCCCACAGGCGATCAAACTGACGCCCACTTACTCCCGGAAAACGTTGTAATACTTCCCTTCTTACATACGCCTTCTTTGACCGTGGCTGGTCCCCGAGCGTCTCCAGAAAACGAATAACTTCAGCCTCAACAAAACGGCCTTTACTATCAGAATTTGAGCTGCGTTTTCTCTTTGTGCTTTGAGTCACAAATATCGTCAAATCTTCGGCCAACACCTGCCTCTGATCACCGTCAACACGCAAGAGTTCATTTCGCCGCCATGAGACATACGAAAGCTCAGAGTGCCAATAAGAGGCAGGAACCACATGGGCATCCGCTAAGGCTCTGTCGCGGCCTTTCACGATGAGCTCACCACGCTGTAGTGCAGATATCAGAGCCAAATACGTTTCAAATATCAGCTGAGTTGCTAGCTTTTCCTCAGCTCTCTTGGGAGCCTTGCCGCTCTCAAGGATTTCCATCAGCCCATGATCATCCAGCCACTCAGGAAGAACTGTTTTCTTGTGAAGTTGAGTTAAAGTTCGAAGGTCAGCAGTAACTGGCCAACAATTAGGTGTGAGATCGGAAAAATAAGAGCAGATGCCCTCGAGTGTCCAATCGTAAACTGATGCAATCTCGCTCGCGCGATAGATTGCATCACTCACCTCATCTCGATCAAACAGTAATCCTTCGAAAGCATCTTTGAAGAAATGCCCTTCGACAAGCGTCAGATCATACGCTGCAATCTCCCCCATTGAATCTCCTAACCTAACGATCACGAACACCACTGTAGACTAGTGCAAACTGGGGAGTGAGAATGCGGAAAAATTTTCGTTTAGTAACGAGTAGAACGAAAGGGAACCTACTCTCGGAAAGCAGTTCTTAAAACAGCCATTCAAGTAGCATGTCTTTTTGCCTCATTTCTCACTCCAGTCAGCAAGATCTCGGGTCGAAACACTTCCTTACTCAAATCAACTGATCTGTGCTTAGGCCTTCACCGCACGCTCACCGCTCACGCAATATCTTAGACAGCGCGGCGCGTAGTTTTTGCTCCTCCCGCCCTGAATCCTATCGAGATTACATCGTCAAGCATCCGAAAGGCGGCTGCAAGAAGTTATCACGAGCTCTGGCAGGCTGTCGGGTAAGTCTGCGAACGGTTCAAAGAGGATGAGTGTAGCAACGTCTTCAAGGCTGTAGGATATGAAACCGATTAAACGCGACGCACTCCAAAAATCAAAATTGGAAGGCGAGGACTGAACACCGGTTACGATAGAGCCATACAACATGGGCAATGATTTAAGGCAGAAACCGGTGGTGCTTGTAACTGATCGGAACTGAGGTCATAGTCCTCGCTTACTCATTAAAACTGGGGTCAGAGTTAACTTGATGGCGCCCCGTAAGGTCCCTTCCAGAACGGTATTTGAGGCCATATCAGACCTTCGGGGATCAATTGACCAAAAGGAAAGAAGTTATCGAGAACCTGCAGCCGCGACAGGACATAAAACATACCACTAAACATTCCAAAGCTGTTCAGTTTTGACATACGTACGGCTATTCGCGAAGAAGCATCAGCACCGAAAAGAGTGTGATCGAAGGGAAAGGTATAGCGTGTCTTATCGTCGGTTCTGAGCAGCACCCCATTCATACAGGGTAGACACGAAACCGGTTCATTATCCAGAATCATAAACCAGTGATGTCCTGCAGCATAATAAGGGCTACAGAAGCGTCGTGTTCCCCCGATTTCCTTCATTCTGACATCACAAATCTGACCCGTAAGAGTATAATTCAGATCTACCTCATCATGAAGATTACTTGCCCTTGAGTTTTGCAAAAATCCTGGAAGCAAGTTGGAAAATCGAATGGACTTAACCCTACCAACAACATCACGATCAAATTCGTAGCATAGAATATCCCGGTCATCCGCAACGAGCGTCACGGTTTGAACAGCCCCAGCAGGATTATGCTGAGTATTAAATGCCACTTCTCGACCTTTGGACTCCAGAGCAAACCGGTCACCATGATCTGTGATCAGCAGTTCCTGACCATTCAAGTCAATCCTCAAATAATCATCCACTTGGTTCACATTTAGGTAGAAACCCGCACTTTCGCAGACAAACCCATTTGCTCTTAATGTGTAGCGATCTGTTCCTGAAGCGTCGATGCATTCGCCTTCCTTGTCGGAAAATCTCCTTGAAAAACTGGTTTGAATGCCATGCTGATTATCAATAGTCCCCGATTGGACAATTCCGGTTACATAGTCAGTTTCGGTATTGAATCGAAAAATCGCGTGGTCAGGATCGTCGATAACTTGCCAGCTTTGATCTGAATAGCATTTAAATTTTTGCCCATTCAGTTTTAGGATGTCGCAACCCTCGGCCCTCTCAATCTGAGCAAAAAAGTGATCACTTGTAACAGCACTTAACCGACCAGTATCATCATAGGTGTAGCGAAAAACCCTGTCGTCAATCTGTTCCGTTTCAAGAAGTGTTCCCAAATAATTTCTTTTGAGAACCTGCTGACCATCGGTCAAACTGCAAAGGCGACCAACGCCATCAAACGCAGCATCCAGCGATTGCTGAGGTTGGTCAGTCAAGTTTGCATCCCATTGATGGACACTGGTTTTGATGTTTCCATCAGATTGTTCGGATCTTGCCAAATGAGCTGTTCGGGCAATGTCAAACACATCAGCACCCGTTGAGGAAAAGGTCCATTCTTCGGAACTACCTGCAACTGCAAGACCATTTATAAACCCGGAACGACTGAAACCCACTTCGACGGAGCGATCCTCCAAACCGACCGGGCGACCAAAGACATCCCGACCAATAACTTCGGTTCCAATCTCGACAAAATCAGAGTGATTATCAGCATGGTAAAACTGAAGATGCGATGCAGGCACCACATTGGAGGAAAAAGGAGACAACAAAGGCTCAGATACCCCCAGAAAAGCCGCATGAAACAAACTGGACATACGGTCCAGAAGATTATGAGGCAGGTCTACATGAATACAAGAAGGATCCCCGGAAAGAGCTGCTCGCCAGGTGGTTCTTTCAACAGGAGCCGAAAGAATATCATGCATATGGGCAAGCAATATCTCAGCTCTACCCTCTTGAACAGACTGCGGCAATTCAATGAGACCGGCTACCGACAAAGGCCTTTTTCGTACAATCTCAGCCAAAGAACCGAATAATTCTGATGGAGAAAATCGGGCTAATCGAGGTGTTTGTATCACCCCGTCTGTGAAGCAGAAGCTGGTATCTGGCGTTTTAAGTTCCGACAGGGCTTTCGTATCTTGAGCATACTTCAGCAACCATTCCAGACCCCGGAAATTCATCGAAAGCGGATTTCCGGCATCGTCATAACCAATTCTCAAAAGCTCCTGATCACCATCCTCTATTGACGCGAGCAGGCCCCATTCATCCTCATATGAGAATTCCAGACTTGTATCTTCACCTGCCTCCACCCGATGCAAGCGGCCATCTTGCCAGTGATAGGTAACGGTTCGCCCATCTGCCAACCTGAAAGAGGAAAGAACGGCCTGGTCACAATCAATGCTGAATTCGGTTATTGCATCTCCACCACGGCGGATTATCGTCGTGTCAGTGGCCGGATAGGCACATTCCAAGGGCGCCATGCCATGCCTGAAGCGCCTATTCAAAAGCCGGTTATCACTATCTAGCTGCAAGGCTTCAAACGCACCTGAAGGTCTCACCCGGTGGGTAAGCTTCCCGTCGTCATTATACATATAGGCCCACTCTCCGGCATATGCCGAGCGAACCTGTACAAGCCTGCCATCATCATATCGATAGGAACCAACATCCTTTAGTTGACCGGTTACCCGATCCCGCTCGCTTATCCGATTGATCTGCAAATCATCACAATGAATATCAAGATGCAGCCCGTCACTGCGGGAAACACTGGTCAAATTTCCGTAGGCTGATCGTTTGAAACGGATTTCATCGCCAGCTTCATTATATAGCCTGCGCAGAAAAACTTTTTTACCGTTCGACAAACCAAACTCGTAAAACAATCCCCCTGCTACCCGAAAGGTCGGGCGCATATTCAGGATTTCAAGCTTCCAGTCCTTTACAACAGGATTGGTGGAAATTCCCCCGGACCAGGGTATCTGGAAACGTGCTATCTCACCCGTTGGCAGGTGAAGGCTCAACCATTCCGGGCCCGGCAGAACATACAGGCTCCAGTTATCAATCCATCCCTCGCCAGTCTGTCCGTTGAAAAGTGACATGGACTGCCAGGTCGAGGTCAAAAAGAGGGGAATTTTTCCCGGATAATAAAGATCAGTTCTGGAAAAGGTCGCCTCACCAGAGAGAGGATTGAAAATTGAATCCACAAGCCGGGTGTTTCCAGGCCTCTGCCCCCGATAATCATAAAGGTCATAAAGTATGGACATATGTCAGCCCTGAAAGCTGAAGAGACGTTCAAGGAAATGATCCAAGTTTTTCCCGATATAATTCAGATTGCTGTAATCAGCGTCCCCTTCATTTTCATGATCCCAGAAATATATCGCGCCTGCATCATCTCCAGACAAGGACAGCAGGATCAGGTTACCGAACGGATCATGCGCAATGGGAAGCATATGGGATGGAACACGCTCCTCCTCAACATACATGGAGTAATATTCCAGCAAATCCGACGGATCATCAGTTCCAACTGACAAAAACCAGTCCACCAAAGAGTCGCTATACGGGCCATCATCATCAAGAAACGAGAAGCATTCTGGTACCGGTCTGCCGCCATTTCGCTGAGACAAAAACGACCGGTAATCTGCTGGTAGAGTGAGCCCCAGTTTCTTTTCCAAAGTTGCAAGACCTGCTTCATCAAGCCCGGTGGAAGCGTCCAATATCACTGCCTTAGCCATTCTTCAGTTGCTCCTTGATTACCGAAACACCACCGGAGTGAGGAAAGGCGTTATGCATGCTGGAATCGACAAGTTGCAATGTACCCGGATTGGCGCCATCATGGTGCCAGGTAAACCCCTTTGGAGTTCTGACATGCCCTGCATGCTGGTTTGCCATGTAACAGTCACGTACCCGACTGGGTTTAGCTGTCTTTGATACAGTCATATTTTTCTCTTTTAATCTCGCTTTGACAGATCCAATCCGACCTGTTTCTTGCATGCATGTTCGTGTCTGCACCCTTAAAATCAATTTGTGTAGGCGTGAAGACCGATTAAACTTCAACTACGTTCGGGCAAACTCAGAGACCACAGGCATTTGCCATGAGTTTTACACACATATCCGAGGCCTGCGGGCGCAATACAGAATCCAGCTTTGCCGGGTTTCCGGATTGGGCCAGATCATGCAATCCTCCCACTAACGGATTATCTGGAATATTCGGCAAGGTCGCAGACAGTGGCTCCCCTAACGAGATCGCGGACGACACGGCATCGGAAAAATTCTGAGTAACACGGGAGACAGCCTGAGAGGTAACTTCCGGAACCTTCCCTTTCAGAGCACCAATCAGGGCGCCGCTGTGTAATGCCTTGGTTTTGAGCGTATCAAGAGCTTTATTCGTCAGGCCATCCAGCCCAACTTTGGGAAGATGCGAGGCAACATGGTGGGACAGGATGTCTTGAATTCCACTTTCAAGAATTGAAGCGAGCTGATCCTGCACAAATGAACCAAGCTCAGGGACGGGCATCGACAGAGCCTCCTTGAAGGCGAGCAATTCGACCGACGCAGGATCTTCCAGCCTGCTCAAACCCGGATCCAGCAAGGGCGATGCATTATCCTTTGCGCCTTTCATGCAGCTCTTCAGAGGACCACCCATTCCCACATCACCAATGAAGGTATCACCGGAGCCGGCTGAAACAGAGCCGCCACAGCCGATACTATCCCCCACACGACCTGCTTTTTTGCCGTTGATGAATACGGTAGCAGACCCGGCAGACAGGGAACGTGGATGAGGAGGGCATTGGGGACAGCCATGCGGCGCAAATGCATCACCCAGCCTCACGGCCTTTCTGCCGTTGATGAAGGTATCGCCGGAACCGCTAATAGCCGGTGTCGGAGGAAAACAGCCATGGCCTGCCCCAATATCTCCCAATCGTGCTGCTTTTGGCATTTCGCCTCTCCTTCAAAATCAAAAAAACAAAATCCGATGAAGCCCGCAACAAGCTCTGACAAAATCAAATCTAACGGGCCTGAATTCTCTCAAAATTTCTAGTTCATGCTTAAATCACCGAGAAAAAACACGTGACTTTTATTGCCGTTCTCGTACTGGTATCCCCAGCTCCCCATCCCACCTGTTTGAACAGAAGGTTACTCACCAAAATCCTCTTTCCATTCCTCAATATCATCCTCATCTGCAGACAGAGCGTTGATAAATTCGTCAAAACTGTCGCCAAGTTTGGTTATGCCTTCAATGTCTGAGGGTATGTCATCCATATCATCATCAAGAATCAGGGGATTGATATCCTCAAGCGCAAACACCTTGCCAATACACTTGCCCCTGATAACCAATCCAATCGACAAATGCGTTCCGCCTGCAATGATAAGGGCGTCATTGACATTACCTCGTATCATCGAACCTTCAAGCGCTTTTGTACAATAGAAAACAGAATCTCCAGATTTACTGGGATCATAACCTGGAGGGGAAGCAAGGTTTGTAAAAGATTCGATATAAAGAGGTGCTTGATTTATTTCATATCGGTGAGGAAGAGGCCAATAACCTGCCCCACAGTTCTGATAAAATGCCACATACTGCTTCAGGCTTTCATGATCCTGAAAACTAAACCCAAGTGCTTTCTCGTGATAGGCAATACCCCTTTCCAAGCCTTCACTGGGAAAAGGGCTCCCAAATTTCACCTTACGCATGTCCATCCCGAACTAAACAATCATCTAAGCGCAGCAAACTCATCCACCAATCAAGTTTCTGTCAAAGCCAATCAGGCAAGTCATCAGCAATCTGCGAGAAAAAACTATCGAAATTATCCGCAAGAAATGAGCATTCTTCCAAGAACTCTTCTGCTGTTTCTATTTCGCGATTATCATCAGTAAAGCCAATAACATGGCCAGTTTTTAGGTTGATCACTACATGTTCATGTTCTGCGCCATCGGCAATTTTAATGTAATGATCGGGAGCAAAATAGTCATCTTGTATATTACCAGTTTCAAATTTAACTGTATAAAAAAAGAAATTCTTTTCAAATATTTTATTTATACATTTATCTACCACTTCAGATATGTGCATGAAGGTCGTAATACTAGCTAACCGATGATTATCCTTGTTATAAAAACACGGACTATCTCCAGCTAGATATCCGCCATTATACTCCCTCAAAAAAGCAAGATAATCATCAGGAACCGGATATTTAGCCCACGCTTTAAAGGCTTTAATTTCCCTTTCATCAGCAGGTTTTGCAATCGGATCGATATGAGGCATTATTTTTAATTCCCAAACCTCGCGGCAGTATCTTCAGGGACGCAACCAGTTATGGCTTTTCTATTATCGAGAAAATCTTCTGCAAGTCCTGTATTCCTAAACCACACACCCAACAACATGACGATCCGCTTTATGAACCAGAGCCAAATTTCTCTTTGATTTCATCAGGTAAGTAATCCATAGAATCTTCCCAATCATCAATGTCGTCCTCATCTGCATAAAGACCATCGATAAACTCGCTAAATGTATTGGCGAGATGCAAAGCTCCATTTTCCAGCCTGATCTGGTCTCCATCCAGATAAACACCGCTATCTACAAAGGCAAAAACCTTGCCCCTATGCGGCCCTTTTACAGCAAGGACAAAGCTTAAATGACCTGCAGCTCCTTCAGCGAACATAACAAAATCATCACTTATCCAGTCTTCGCCAATAGCCCGATCGGTACTAGCTTGAATAGATGCTAAATTATCAGAAGGAGACAACCGAAGGAACGCTTCAATAATCAATTCTTCCATGTCGATTTTTCCATCAAACCGACAAGGAATAGGTTCTCTTCCAACACCATTACTATTTATAAAATCTATAAAATCTATAAAATCTTCTGGTAACTTAATACCAAAATAATCTTTAGCCCATTTATCAAAAAGCGTTACATCGCCAGTTTCAAACTCACTCTGGAAGAAAAGTTTTTGCAAAGCTTTACCTGCCTACATCAAAAAAGTTAATCCGGCAAAATTACTCGCCATGATCCTCCTCCCATTCCTCAATTTCCTCTTCATCTGCTGTCAGGGCATCGATAAATTCTTCAAAACTATCGCCGAGTTTGTTTATGCCTTCAATATCAGAGGGTATGTCATCCATCTCATCATCAAGAACTAGAGGCTTGATATCCTCAAGCGCAAACACCTTACCAATACACTTGCCCCTGATAACCAATCCAATCGATAAATGAGTGCCATACGCAATAATAAGAGCATCATTGACGTTGCCTCGTATCATCGAACCTTCAAGCTGTTTTGTACAAGAAACAACCGTGATCGCTGACTCAAATCCTTACTCTGGATGCGGAGCAAGACGTGCAAAAAACTCTATATAAAGAGATACATTACCCTTCTTAAAACAGCAGGGTAGCGGGTTGGAGCCTGTTCCATTTTCTTTACAAAAGCGCAAATACTGCTTCAGGCTTTCATGATCCTGAAAACTGAACTCGAATGCCTTTTCATAATAGTCAATTCCCGTGTCCAGCTGCTCATTTGAATCCGGATATCCATATTTTATCGTCTGCATGTATACTCCGAAATAAACCACCAACTAAGCACAGCAAACCCATCTCACAATCAACTTTCTATCAAACCCCATCAGGCAGATCATCAACAATTCGCGAGAAAAAGCTGCTAAAACTATCCGTCATGATGAAACATTCCTCAAGAAAATCTTCCGTCGTCTCTAGTTCTTCTTCAGTTTCATCGTCAAAACTAAAAACATGGCCAGTTTTCAGATCCATCAATATGTGTTCATGCTCTGCACCATTTGCAATTTTGATGTAATGATCAGGCGCAAAATAGTTATCTCTCAAGTCTTTAGTCTGGAATGCGACTGTAGAAGTGAAGAAAAATCTTTCAAATGTTTTATTAATACATTTATCTACTTCTTCAGAAATATGCATGAAGGTTGTAATAGCGGCCACCGTATGATCATCACTATTATAATAACATGGGCCACCTCCATTCAGATATCCGCCATTATATTTTTTCAAAAAAGCAAGATAATCATCCGGAAATGGATATTTGGCCCAAGCTTTAAAGGCATCAACTTCACTGTCATCAGCAGGCTTCACGGTCAAATCGATAAGAGGCATCATTCTTCATAATAAAGATTTTGAACAAAATCATCGAAAGAAGAAGATAAATGAGTTACGCCTTCCCCTTCAAAATTTTCATCATCAAAATGCACTTCATTTGAATTATCCAAAAGAAAAACACTCCGAGCCTGATTACCTCGAATTTTATAGTAAAATTCCTCATGGTATGTTGGGCCATAGGAAATCAGAACATAATTCTCCATAGGTTTAAATTCAGACTTATTTCTTTCCCAGACTATCGGGATACTTTGAATAGATGAAATATCAGTCAAAGCGTAATCATCTTTATAGATTAGGCACAATTCAATTCCATTATTCTTCTGAAAAAATTCAACAAAGCTTGGCTCAATCTGGTCGGATAAATTCACAAGGCGATTAACATCATCCTCTTCAAACGAAAGAGTGCTACCAAACCTAGAAAAATCCATTTCAATGTCTTTTGCATAGTAAACTGGCATTTTCTTATTTCGCTTTGCTAGCCCCTCTTGTAGTGCCATAGGTTTTCAGGCGTCTTTCAAAAGCTTGCTCTGCTGCTCATTGCCCAGCAAAATCAGCCACCAATCAAATTTCAATCAAGCCAATCAGGTCCTTCATCGACAATTTTCGAGAAAAAACTATCAAAACTATCTGCTATGATGAAGCTTTCCTCTAGAAAATCCTCCGTTGTTTCCAACTCTTCTTCAGTCTCATCATCAAAACTAAAAATATAACCAGTTTTCAGGTCCAATAATATATGCCCATGTTGCGCGCCATCAGCAATCTTTATGTAATAATCAGGAGCAAAATAGTTATCTCTAAGTTCTTCTGATTGAGTTTTAACTGTATTAAATTCAAAATGTTTTTCAAACATTTTACTAATACACTTATCCAAATCTTGAGATACATGCATAAATTTCGTAATACAGACCACCGTGCAATCACTACTATCATAAAAACAAGGAGCATCTCCAGTCAGATATCCACCATTATGCTCTCTCAAAAAAGCAAGATATTCATCTGGAACCGGGTATTTAGCCCACGCTTTGAAGGCTTCAATCTCCCTGTCATCAGCAGGCTGCACAAGCGCATCAATAAGAGGCATTATTCTTCCTTCACGTCTTCGAATTTCTCGAAAATTCACCATAATGCTTAAATAGCCGATGAACTTCTTCATCAACCGCAATCATACTAGTACCCCCATTATGGTGCCAATGGTAAAAAGGCGTTTTCTGAAAAGCTCCTTCTGCAGCTCTTTTATCAACATCGCGAGCTGCATCTTTAGCTTTCTTGCGACCGTTTGCAGTACTCAAATCATACTTATTCGCGTAATCATTTGGATGTGCCAACTTAGTCAACTCTACTTCACTATCACGATAGACAGCCTCAACAAGTTCACCATTCTTCGTTTCATTTCTAACGCTGTAGAAATCGGGATTTCCATCCTTATCAAAAGGCACGCTATAAGTATCACCACTCGAATGCTTCATATGGACTTTGTAGGATCCATCCGCATATTTTTCAGCTTTGACAAAATTTTTATTATTTTTCGTCGGAGTCCCTTTGGGGCGCTGAGCCTCCCACTCATTAGCACTTAAATCTGTTTTTTCTCCCTTGTTTAATCCTTTTGGCCCACTGGGAGGAACCCTCTTCGCCGCGGCAGTTGAACTATCAATGACATCGGGAGCTTTGCCATTCTTTTTGATATTGGTCATCCCGTTCAGCCTGGCGGCTTCTCCGCCTGCTTTTCGACCAGCGATCAATCCGGCCTGACCAGCATTTCGAGCTGCTGATGAAGGAGCTTTTGCCATATCTCTCTCCTTTTAGCTCGGCGCACTGGCTTGGAGTGCGGAGGCCGTTCCACCAGCCGCCGCACCACTAGCCGCAGCATTTTTAAAAATCTTCACCGCATCTTTTGTCAGAGCCCGGATCGTGTCTTCATCACGCAGATTGCCAACTGCAAATTTGATGATCTTGCGAACAAATTCCTGAAACACATCATCGAGCTTTCCGAGTGCTTTTTCGACCATACCAACTGCCTTGGATGCGAATTCTACAATCTTGCTAACTGCCAGTTCCGCTGCCTTGATCAACCCAGAGGTGTCACGCAATCCCCACAAGGTCCAGCTTGCCCGTGCTTCTGCCAGCGCCTTGCTGGCTTGTTTCTGCATGGTAGCCAGAAACTTTTTGAAGAGGCCCATAGCCTCCTTGATCAGTTTCTGAAAATCGGCTGCCAGATCCTGAAGCCATTTGACGGCATTGCCAGAAGAGAAGAAGCGCGCCACAGCCATGACGGAATTGATCATTTCTGGTGATGCGGCCTTCTTGAAGGATTTCAGGAAATCGCCTGTCGCCTTCAAAAACGGTTTGCAGGCATTGAAAATGGTTTTGAAAACCCCCTTGACGACCGATCCAACAGTAGGGACCAGCCCGATGGTGCAAATACCTAGCGATAGCCACAGCAACCAGCCTTCTTCCTCCCGCACCTTGCTATCACAAAGCTTGAGCACAATCGCAGAAACATCCCTGAGATCGCCAACCTGATCGATAATAGGAATGGCCGTCAGCGCTGCATCGAAGATAATCTGCCCGGTTGTCGGATTGTCATTCCACTCTCCTTGCAGCGCACCCCATATCCAACCAAACCAACTTTCATCATCAGCATCCAGTTTCCGTAGGGTATTTCTCGCATTTTCCTCAATCCGTTTATATTCATTGACTTTTCGCTGTGTATCATCGTCCAGCCCACCAAACAGACGACCAAGCGCAGTACCGTCAATCTCGTCGCGCATGCGCTCCGCTTCATCCCGCGCAAGACGCGCACGAACAATATCTTGGTTTTTCAGATAATCTGGATTCCGCTTCTGCTGGTTTTCCGGCTTGTATTCAATGGCATCCTCACCGGCCAGCACCATGGCAGCCTCGTTTGGCAGGCCATATATCGCCACCATGCCGTTGTCACCACAGGTGCCATTGGTCTCCGCCCCCCCCTCTAGGATCAAGTGAAACGGAGCCCCTGGAGACGGGAAAAAATCCTCATAATGAACAAAAACGGCCAATGCATTCGGACAATGGTCACAAATCCTGTCCGGGTGTTCCTTGACTGTCGAAAAATCAAGATCGGCCAGGTCAATCACATCTCCGGTTGGCTGACCGCCTGCTGTTTCTGCCTGTGTCATTGCCCCTGTCCTATGCTGCACCCAGCCTGGACGCATCCTTGCGCCTGGCCACCTGCGTCAATCGTTCGATTTTTGATTGCCCGGACATAAAATCTGGCCCGGAAAGAATGGACTTCGCCTCTGGCAGCGCGCCATTTTCGTGGAAACCTTCACCAAAAGCAGTCGTCAGGACAATGAACTTCACCTTGTCCCGTTCCATTTCAAATCCAAGCTTTTTGGCGGTCTTCTCCGATCTTGCAACGAGTGCCAGCAAGTCCTTGTCACCTCGGTCAATCAGCTTTTCGCCAAAGCCCTTACGCAGAAAATCCAAAATGCGTTCATGCCGAAGCTCAGTCTGCCTGCCCCGCAATGCTTCGAACTGCCTGGCACCTACCCGGTAGGGCGGAAGGCTGGCAATCCCGGCTTCTTCGGTGTGATTGATGCGATAGGTATAAAAGCGTTTGTCCTTGCTGTTCGGTGCGATATGAAAAGCCCCTAAATCACCACAGAAGGCTTGGGCCATTTCTGGCGTCATTGAGCTCAAAAATGTTTCAAGAAGGCGCGGATCGTAGAAACGGAAGAGAACAGTTCTGTTCCCTTTAGGCGGATAAACATTTACCCAATTCCGCCAATGCTGAACGAGATGGGACGTAGCAACCCTATCAGGTGTCTCGAGAAAGAAGCCCCAAGCATCATCACTTTGCGTCAGGCTAACAATATGCTCCCACATCTCGTCCTTGGGTCGGACAAGATGGGGCGCTTCCGTATTGTAATAATCCTCAGCCAGCTCCTCATAGAGACAAAAGCCATCCTCTTTCAGATCAGCCACATGTCCAGGAACATCCTTGTTCCCGCAGGCATCAACAAGAGCAAACAATCTGCCCTCATCACGAAGAGATGCCAGATCATCCCAGCTGACATGGTCAGGGATATTGGTATAGGACAACGCCATATCACCTGTATCCCCGGTCGGTTGCAACCTCAGCAGCTTTCGGGTCCGTTGGCTCTTCAGCCGGTGGTGGGGCGGCATCCGCCGCCGTGCCCGGGCTACCACCCTGGTTGATCTTCACTTTGTTGCCGACAATCGTAACCCCGCCGGAATCAATCTTGACGAAACCACCCGGACCCTTGATGGTCAGTTCTTCGGTGCCTTCCAGAACAATATTGGGTGCCTTAACCGTGGTCTTGCCCAAAATGGTTGTCGTCGAGCCTCCTTCAACCTTGAGGCTGTCCGATCCCTTGATCATGGTGGAGCGGTTAGCACGAAAACTGTTCACAACAGCCCCGTAAACCGTTGTATGCAGGGCGTTATAGACCTTGAAAAGCAGTTTGCCGCCGAAGATCCAGTTCGTCTCATTATCAATGCGACGATATTCATCTTTTGCTATGTGCTGATAATGGTTGTTCTTGACCAGCAGGTGTCGGTTGTTCTCAACAATCTGATGCCGGTCATGCCGGATATGTTCACGCCGGTCATTCTCGACAACGATGTCCTGATCTTTTTGGGCATGGACATATACTTGCTCCATCCCGGCCTGATCTTCAAACCGCAACTCGTTCGAACCCACACCCTTGTGAGTATCCGACTTGATTGTCATAACCGTTTTAAAGTCCGGCAGGGTGTAGGGACTCTTGTTATTGTTGTGATACGTCCGCCCTGTGATGATTGGCTGGTCTGGGTCGCCTTCGAGGAAGTCTACGATGACCTCGTGGCCGATGCGAGGGATGGCGATGTGGCCCCAGCTGGCACCGGCCCAGTTGGAGGACACGCGGATCCAGCAGGAGGAGGTGTCGTTCTTCTTGCCATGACGGTCCCAGGGGAACCAGACTTTCACCCGGCCATGTTCATCGCAGTAAATCTCTTCACCTTCTGGCCCGGTGACATGAGCGATCTGAGGGCCATCCACCAAGGGCTTTTTGAGCAGTTTGGGCCGGTATGGCAGGCGGGCGGGCATGACCTCAAACCCAGCGCTGTAAGTGGTGGAGCCGCTGCCAGCTTCCTCAGCCACGGCCTGCGGCTGACTGCCCTGATGCGAGACCGTGAGCAAATGATACTTGATGTTGTAGTCGTCGTTCGGGTGGTCGTTCAGCGCAAACTGATGACCTGCCATCAGGTGAATCGCATTGGTGGCGCCATGCCCTGTGGTGGCCTCAACACGTGCTGCCTCCAGCCGGTGTTTTGTGAACGGCTTGCCGACACCATCGGCCTTGTAGCGACCCGGATACTCATAGAGCGCATAGTCTCCGGCAGAGCCGTTGTCCTCACCACGCTGATGGGCGTGTTGCTGGTTATAAGGCGGGTTCTTGAAGGAATAATCGCGCTGCATGAAGCTGGTGGCGCGCAGCTGCTCGCGCAGGACAAAGCTGTTGCAATAGACGCCTTTGACCGCCCCGCCGGCCATACTGTTATATTCCAGCTTTGGCTGGTCCGGCAGCTGCGAGACGATCTGCGGGTTATCAATGAACTGCAGCGTATGCTGGCCATTGGCACCATAGGTGAAGTAGTACCAAATGCCTTCTTCTGCCGTGATGCGATCTAAAAAGCTTAAGTGACTTTCCCGGTACTGCACGCAGTATTCACGGGCCGCATGGGTATCTGTCAGATCCCACTTCACATCCTCGACGCCGTGTTCTTTCAGCAGGATCTTGACGATCTCGGGCA
>NZ_LMCK01000111.1:31905-36494 GCF_001623165.1 Pseudovibrio sp. WM33 | reverse complement strand
GTTCCGGAGGGCGTCCGGTGGTGGCAGGAAACTGCCAATGACAGGGAAACCTGTCAGTGACATGGGAACGTGTCATTCACGTCTGTCCGAGAGGGAGCCCGCATGTTCATGATAAAAGGCCCGGGCGAGGCGAGTAGCTGATGCCGAAGAAACTAATTTAACAAGTAGCGCAGGCAACGCCTGCTCGCCTTGCTCCACCCGTTTCACGGGGACCAAAGCTTCACCACTGCATGGATGGCCATGTGGTGCTATTGGTGTTTGTGGGGTGAGGTAGACATCAGGCACAAAAAAACGGACCCGAAGGCCAGCGTTTTGGCATGGTGGTATAGTGCAGGAACTCTTCCATTATCGCTTACTGTCATGAGTATCTGACTATGTTTTAGATTTCTTTGCACGAAATTGCTTTTTGTGATGGCTTCGCAGAATGCCTGGGAAGAAAATCAGACTGATCCACCCAGTAACACCACCTAGAACAGCAGTTTGAAATAGTAGCTTAACGATACTTTTGGGAGTGCTTAGCCAGCCCCAATAAGTGCCTATGAACTCAAACAGCAGGTGAATTGTTATTATCAATAGCGCGATTACTACCGAGAGCGATTTGGTATTTGCCATAAGAAACTCGCTATAGGCAATATTTTTGACCCGCTCTTCTAGTTTGTTTTTATGCCGCTAGATTTTTGTAGCGAGATAAAGGGATACCATCAGAGAAAAGAAGACTACAGCAACTGAGAGTTCTTTTCTAATTAGAGACACACTGATCTCCAAATGCTTGATAAGGTATCCGAATGCAAACGCCAGCAGCTGACAAAATGTGTACACGACTGACAGTTTCAATCCAAATTTCGCGCACTCATTAAAGCAATTATTTTGTAAACCGTTACGTAGAACTGTTGTGTCTAGTGCAAGTAAAAGTGTTGGCATACTTGCTACTCCTACTGGGGTAAGGCACCAAGAGCGAATGGAGGTAAGCTGTCCGGCGCTAGAAGGTATTCCAGCCTGAGTAGCAAATCATAGTTTAGACAACTCCTCGTAAAACTTGTCGTGAGCGCTTCCTATTGATGTTGCTTGTTGTGCTCCTGAGTTCAAAAGCATGGCCACGAGGCAGGACTTATCTCCTTCTGACATGTGCTGATAATGCAAAGCCGCCTTGCTAAGATTTTGTTTGTTTGTAGTGCTTCCCATATCAGACAATCTCGATGCATGAGTGCGGTAACTGCAAAGTAGCCCTGATTGCTAACGTCAAACTGTATTCAGTGCAGATTAGTTGCTCATTAAAACGTGGCATATATTGCTATTGGTGTTTGGGGGGAGAGGTAGACATCAGGCATAAAAAAACGGACCCGAAGGCCCGTTTTTCAAAACTTGGAATGTGATGCTTATTCGCCGCCGCGGTTATCGCGGAAGCTTTTGCCGCCACCTGGCTTGCCTTCGCCACGACCACGGCCTTCACCACCACGGCCACGACCTTCGCCACCACGGTAGCCACCGCCACCGCCGCCTTCACGACGACCACGACCACGGCCTTCACCGCCGCGTCCGCCTTCACCACGGTAACCGCCGCCACCACCGCCACCGCGGTTGTTGCGATTGCCACCTGGGCGACCACTGCTGCTGCGTTCTGGATTGCCTTCGATACGGGTGATGGTGATTGATTTTTCACCAGTGCCGTTTTCTTTGACAGTTTCCAGGAACTTGTCAGCAAGTTTTGCGTCGAGTTCGAAACGGGCGTCTGCATCAAAGATGCGGATGGAGCCGATGTCATTTTTGGTGATGTGACCTGCGCGGCAGATCATTGGCAGCAACCAACGCGGTTCAGCGTTGTGTTTGCGACCGACGTTGAGGCGGAACCAAACACCGTTGTCGAAGTCTTTGCGTGGCTTGCGCTCATGCTCTTCTTTGTAATTGGAGCTTGAAGCCAGCAGTTCTTCCGGTGCAGGCAGACCCTGATGGATCTGGCGCATGTAAGCAGCTGCAATTTGCTCAGCGGTGAACTTCTCAAGAAGTTCCTTCACCATTGGCAAATCTTCTTCGCTTGGTGCTTCCTGCAGATCGGAGGACGCAAGGATGCGCTCACGGTCTTTGTCGCGAATTTGCTGTGCTGTTGGCGCTGGAGCCCATTCCGCTTTCACTTTTGCAAAGCTGAGAAGGCGCGTTGCAGTGCGACGGCGGGTGTGTGGGACAACCAGAGTACAAACGCCCTTACGGCCTGCACGACCAGTACGGCCAGAGCGGTGCAGCAGGGTGTCAGCGTTGTTTGGCAGGTCAGCGTGGATCACAAGATCCAGATTTGGCAAGTCAATGCCGCGTGCAGCAACATCGGTTGCCACACAAACGCGGGCCCGGCCATTACGCATAGCGCCAAGAGCGTGGTTACGTTCAGCCTGGCTCAGCTCACCGGAGAGAGCAACCACTGCGAAACCACGGTTGCCGAGGCGTGCAGAGAGGTGCTTCACCATTTCGCGGGTGCCGCAGAAGATGATGGTGTTCTGAGCTTCATAGAAACGCAGGACGTTGATGATCGCGTTTTCACGGTCGTTTGGTGCGACCTGCATTGCGCGATATTCAATATCAGCATGCTGTTCGCGGTTGCTTACTGTTGAAATGCGCTGTGCATCACGCTGGAAGCGTTTTGCGAGGCTTTCAATCTGCTGAGGAACAGTCGCGGAGAACAGCAGGGTGCGGCGTTCTTGTGGTGCAGCACCAAGAATGAATTCGAGGTCTTCACGGAAGCCAAGGTCCAGCATTTCATCTGCTTCGTCCAGTACAACTGTGCGAAGTGAGGAAGTATCAAAGGAACCACGTTCAATATGGTCACGCAGGCGGCCTGGGGTGCCGACTACGATGTGTGCGCCTGCAGACAGATTGCGGCGTTCACGGCGCATATCCATACCACCAACACAAGTGGTGATACGAGCACCGGCTTCGCCGTAGAGCCATTCCAGTTCTTTAGAAACCTGGATAGCCAGCTCACGGGTTGGCGCAACACACAATGCAAGAGGTTCGTTCGCACGGCCCATACGCTCTTCATCACCCAGCAGTTCCGGCGCAATAGCGATGCCGAATGCAACTGTTTTACCAGAGCCTGTCTGAGCAGAAACCAAAAGGTCTTTGCCTTTCAGTTTTTCATCAAGAACGGCTGTCTGGACCGGGGTTAGAGACGTGTATTCGCGCTTTTCTAGTGCGGTAGAAAGCGCTGGGGCAACCCCTTCAGGTATCGTCATTTAGTATTTCTTTCGAGGAGGGTCATTATCTATAAAGCAAGAGCTTTGTTGCCCTACCCATCGCTTCCGCTCACTCATGAAACCATAACGGGGGACCATGAGGCGGCAAATGGCAAGCGAGCTCTTTTCTTCGTGGGCCTTGTAGTCTGACTTCGTGAAAAGGTCAATGAGATATAAAAAATAGATATGAAAGGTACATGTAAGTTTGCCGTGGTTCGGAGGTCCTAAGCTTCGAGGAAACGGCTAGAATACAAGGTCCGGGAGAGCAGTATCACCGGCGATTGTGATAGATAAATCGCGGGTTTGCCACCTAAGTGCTGTTGAGGAATTGGGTGCTTTGATTTTTGAACTGAACGGTGGTTTCAGCTTTACGCTAAGACTATTTGCCTTTTTCGTGGGGCAGAACTAAAGAGAGGCGATTAACACACGGAGGCGAAATGGATCAGCTCTCAAACTTCTTTGGTGCAATGCCCTCATGGGTTGGAGTGGTCCTGCTTGTTGTGTTCATTCTGAGTGGCCGTCTGTTCAGAGACGCCTGGAAGCTTCAAGGCGCCAGATGGAAACTGCGGTGCTGGGTTTTCGGGTTGCTTGCCTTGTCGAGCTTTCTGTTGCTGGTGTTCGGCGTTTTTGATTTTGGCTGGGCGAGCAGATAACTTTCTGGTTGCAGAAAACTAGTTTTAAGAGCCTTGGTATATGATAGCTCTCAAATGGCAGAGGTCTGCCGCGAGAAACCTATTGGAGCCAAGAGTATGTTTTCGAAGCCATCATTGATCAGACGCGGTATTACAGCCAAGTTGTTTGGCCTGGCTTTTGGGCTCCTGTGCCTCTACCTTATCGCGTTGCTTAACCTGAATGTTTCGTTTGTGGTTCAGTTCGGCCTGATCCTGTGGTGCATTACGCTTGGTGGCCTGGTGGCGTTGATCGGGGTCATCAACTATCTACCCTTGCTGAAGTCCATCATGCCGAGCTGGTTCTCTGGCGGTTTCATTTGCGGATGGATGAACTTGCTGCTCTGGCTCATTGGCGGGGATAGTCTGACATCGATCGGGCAGGGGCTGTTTCCGACGCTGGGTAGTCTGTTTCTTGGTATTGGCTTTGTAGCCATTGGTGTCGGCTTCGGGATTGTTGCCGGGTTCTTTGCCAAGCTGATTGGCGGTGAAGGTCCGGACGTTGCGCGAGATTATACTGACAGCAAATAGCAGGCATGCAAAAGGGGCCTTTCGGCCCCTCGAACGTTTTGAAATGGATGATGATTAAGCTGCGCTCTGCTCTTCCATCGCTTGCTTGCGCTTACACGGCTGCAGCTTTTCACGAAGCGGGCTGTTCGGGTCAACTTCGCGCTTGCAGACGATGCAGTGGTCCGCGCCT
>NZ_LMCK01000111.1:131-31887 GCF_001623165.1 Pseudovibrio sp. WM33 | reverse complement strand
TTCAAGCCGCCGCAGCTGCCAGTGATCGGCTTGTTTCTGAAAACGGCGCCAATAGCCATTCCTGCTACGACCAGGACCAGCACGATAAACGCGATGATGAAAGTTGCCATTTCGATATTCCGTTATTTCTCTGCAGACTGCTCGAATTTTCTGAACGCGCTGGAAGACCGGGTGATAAAGTGGTCGCCTTCACGAACGATGAAGAATGCGGCAATCCCTTCACGCTCTGCCAGAGCCATGCCGCGCTTGTCTCCCATTGCAAGGAGGGCTGTTGCCAGACCGTCAGCGCGCATCGCATTGTCAGCAATTATAGTTACCGATGCAAGTTTATGCGTTACCGGGCGCCCGGATGCAGCATCAATAATGTGTGAGAAGCGTTTGCCGCCCACTTCCTTGTATATGCGATAATCGCCAGACGTCGCCATGCCTTTGTTGCTCACTCGTACGATTTGCTGAACTGTACGCGTTGCGGAGTCTGGCTTTTCGATGCCGACGACCCATGGCTCGTCTTTTGAATTTTTACCTTTGGTGACCAGATCGCCACCGATTTCGACGAGGTATTCGTCAATGCCGTTTTGCTCCAGAACAGAGGCAACTTTGTCAATGCCAAAGCCTTTTGCGATTGCGGAGAGATTGACGGTGGTATCCGTGTTGACCTTACGCAGTGCCGGGGGATCGGTCTCAAACTCTAGCATGGTGCTCATGCCGACAGACTCAAGAGCGTTGCGGATTTCGCGCGGGCTTGGCTGGGGAGGGGTGTCCTGCTTGGTACCAAAGCCCCATAGCTCAATGAGTGGTGCCAGCGTTACATCAAAATAACCGGCTGTCAGGTTATGAATGCGCAACGACTCTTGCATCACGATGCTGAAATCGCGAGAGATTGGCGTCCATTCGGTGCTGGTGGAGCGGTTAAAGCGGCTGATCTCGGAGTTTTTGTCCCAGTTGGACATGGCCTTGTTGACGCCAACCAGAGCCTCGTCAACCTGCTGCTGCAGTTCCTGTTTGGTTACAGAAGACGACCCTTTGATCGCTTTGACATTGAATGTAGTGCCCATGGTTTTGCCGTGAAGTATGATTTCTTCGCGACTTTTCTCATTGGGTACACATGCTGTGACAAAGATGAGTACGAGAGCTGTAATGAGGAAGCGCATTTAGGCCTCAGAGTTTGTTAATTTCCCCGCGTAATCGGCTTATTCTGGTTTTCTGTCAAGTTAAATAGGGTTTGATACTGCTGTCGCAAAGATCAGCAATAGATGATGGTGAAGAAATTGGTAGGTGGTACTACGTGCACGTGAAAACATAGGGGAAAACTTATTTGAGATAAAATTTTCGCGAAACAGCCTTGTTGCCGTTACGTCAATGTCACGAATCCCTATTGAAATTTGCGGTATATCAGGGTATTGGCCCGCATAAATCCGTAGGAATAGCTGACCGCAACGCACTTTAATGGTATGCGGGCGGTTACTCCTAACCGGAGCCATGGATGAGTGACGTTCAGCAATGCTCGGGCTTTGTTGCTGAAATTGCGGTCCGTGGGGGGATTTATCTCGGTTCGACTTGTCAAAGTCAATAATCCGCATGCGCGGCATTTTGTAACTAGCAGAATGACTTAGCATCATTTACCCGTAGATACTCCCGTGAACATCTAGTGGTTTGCCCTATAAGAAGCCTGACAGGGTAAGGGATGAAGATTACAAAAGGATTGGATCTGCCGATCACCGGTGCTCCGAACCAAGAGATCCACAAGGGTCCAGAGGTTCGCCGTGTTGCAGTGAATGGCGGGGATTACAACGGGTTGAAGCCGCGTATGTTGGTTGCTGAAGGCGATCGCGTCGTAAAGGGTCAGCCTCTTTTCAATGACAAACGCTCTCCTGAAATCAACTATGTTGCTCCGGGTGCTGGCGTTATTGAAGCAGTCAATCGTGGTGCACGTCGCGTTCTGGAAACCATCGTCATCAAACTGGATGATGGTAACGAAGAACAGATCGCTTTCTCAAAGTTTGAAAACAGCGCTTTGGCAACTCTGGACGCATCTGTCGTTCGTGAGCAACTCGCCAAGTCTGGTCTTTGGACAAGCTTCCGTACCCGCCCATACTCCAAGGTTCCGGTTTTTGAAACGCAGCCGCGTTCCATTTTCGTAACTGCGATGGACACCAACCCGCTTGCTGCGGATGCTGGTGTTATCATCAATGCGAATGCTGGCGCGTTTGAAGCTGGGCTTCAGATTGTCTCTAAACTAACCGATGGCCGCACATTCGTATGCCACAGCCCGAAGGATAACCTTCCGGGTGCAAGCGTTGCTGGTGTGCAGATGGAAAGTTTTGAAGGTAAGCACCCAGCAGGTAATGCGGGTACTCACATTCACTTCCTCGATCCGGTTAATGAAAGCAAGACAGTCTGGACCATCGGTTATCAGGATGTCATCGCAATCGGTAATCTGTTCCTGACAGGTGAACTGGATGTCTCCTGTATTGTTTCTGTTGCAGGTCCGCTGGCTTCCAAGCCGCGCCTCGTAGCAACTCGCATTGGTGCGGATCTGAATGATCTGCTGGCTGGTGAAACACTACCGGGCATTCCAGCTCGTGTCGTTTCCGGGTCCGTCCTTTCCGGCACTATTGCTGCCGACCAGTTTGCCTTCCTTGGCCGTTACCACACTCAGGTGACGCTGATGGAAGAAGACCACAAACAAGACGTTGTTGGCTGGGTTCGCCCATTCATGACGAAGTGGTCCAACCTTAATGTGCATCCTTCCGGGTTCTTCCGCACCAAGCTGCAGTTCCCATTTGGTACAAACAAGAACGGCTCCATCCGGGCAATCGTTCCATTGGGTACCTATGAAAAGGTCATGCCGCTCGACGTTCTTCCAACTCAGCTGCTCCGCTCCCTAATGGTGCTGGACACTGACATGGCGCAGAAACTTGGCGCTTTGGAGTTGGACGAAGAAGATTTGGCGCTATGCACCTTCATCTGCCATTCCAAGAATGAATACGGAGCTGCGCTGCGTGCAAATCTTGATAAAATCGAGAAAGAGGGCTAACCCGTGAGCTTGCGCGATAAGTTTGATCGTATTGCGCCGCTCTTTGAAAAGGGTGGCAAGTACGAGAAGTTTTACGCCGTCTATGAGATGGTGGATACCTTCATCTACACTCCAAAAACAGTGACCAGCGTTGCGCCGCACGCTCGTGACCACGCTGATCTGAAGCGTGTCATGACGTATGTTGTGCTGGCGACGATCCCTGCGATCCTGTTTGGCATGTACAACACTGGCCTGCAGACAAACTCTGCACTGGCTGCAATGGGTATTACTGAGCCTGCTGGCTGGAGAGCGTTTATTCTCTCTCTGCTGGGTATCGGTTTTAACCCGGACAGCATCTTCGCCAACATGGCGCACGGTGCGCTGTATTTCTTGCCGATTTACATCGTAACGCTCGGTGTCGGCGGCATCTTCGAAGTGCTCTTTGCCATTGTGCGTGGGCACGAAGTGAATGAAGGCTTCTTTGTTTCTTCCATGCTCTACACGCTGATCCTTCCAGCTTCTACGCCGCTATGGCAGGTTGGTCTTGGTATCGCGTTTGGTGTGGTGATCGGTAAGGAAGTGTTTGGTGGTACAGGCAAAAATTTCCTGAACCCGGCGCTTGTTGGCCGTGCATTCCTCTACTTTGCTTATCCGGCAGCTATGTCTGGTGATGCAGTGTGGACGCCAGTTGATGGCTTCTCCGGTGCGACTGCATTGGGTGTTGCTGCCTCTGACGGCATGCAGGGACTGGCAGCAAATGGCATCACATGGATGAGCTCTTTCGTCGGTACCATTCAGGGTTCCTTCGGTGAAACCTCCACGATTGCTATTGCTCTTGGCGGTGTGTTCCTGGTGACCACGGGTATCGCAAACTATCGCCTCATTCTTGGTTGTCTGGCGGGCATGATTGGTTTCAGCCTGTTGCTGAACCTGATTGGCTCTGAGACCAATCCGATGTTTGCAATGCCTTGGTACTGGCACCTTGTCACTGGTGGCTTCATGTTTGGCCTGGTGTTCATGGTGACTGAGCCTGTGACTGCTGCGATGACAAATCCGGGCCGTTACATCTACGCTGCCCTGATTGGCGTGATGTGCATTCTGATCCGTGTCATCAACCCGGCCTTCCCAGAAGGCATGATGTTGGCAATCTTGTTCGGCAATATCTTTTCTCCGCTGATCGACTACTTCGTTGTGAAGGCGAACATCACACGGAGGATGAAGCGCCATGCCTAACGCTGAAAACACAACAGCTCCTACAGGTCTTTGGGCGCGCTTCAATGCGATGCCTCTGGACTCTGCTCCGCGTACGATTACCGTTGCTGTGGTTCTGTGTCTGATCTGTTCGATGATTGTTTCCGGTGCTGCGGTGCTGCTTAAGCCTCAGCAGGAAATCAACAAAACGCTGGATAAGAAAACCAACATCCTCAAGGTTGCTGGTCTTTATGAAGCTGGTGTCGACGTTGAAAAGGCATTTGGTGCCTTTGAGCCGCGGCTTGTTGATGTTGCAACTGGCAAGTTCTCTGATGCGGCCGACGCTGCGACTTATGACCAGCGCGCTGCTGCGAAAGATCCGGTTCTTTCCATTGCTTTGGATAATGATCCGGCATCCATCAAACGTCAGGCTAAACTGGCTTCAGTTTATCTGTTGCGCGATGATGCAGGCAAGATTGAGCGTATCATTTTGCCAGTGCATGGCTACGGTCTGTGGTCCACGCTTTATGGTTTCATCGCTCTGAATGCTGATGGCAATGAAGTGTATGGTCTGCGCTTTTACTCCCACGGCGAGACCCCGGGTCTTGGTGCGGAAGTAGACAATCCAAAATGGATGGCACAGTGGCCGGGCAAGCTGGTTTATGGCGATAACGGGTCCGTGGACATCGGTGTCGGCAAATCTGCTCCAGCGGGTATTGATGGCTCCAAACACCACATTGATGCGATTGCAGGTGCAACGCTGACATCCCGTGGTGTCGACAACCTCGTCAAATTCTGGATGGGCGAGCAGGGCTTCAAGACCTTCCTCGACAATCTGAAAAAAGGAGAGGCGTAATGGCTGGCAAAGACTTGTCCATGCTCAAGGACCCGATGGTCGATAACAACCCGATCACGCTTCAGGTTCTTGGCATCTGTTCCGCGCTTGCGGTAACCTCTTCCTTGAAGGTTGCGCTGGTGATGGCGATTGCGGTGACGCTTGTGACAGCGTTCTCCAACTTCTTCATCTCTCTTTTGCGTAACCAGATCCCGTCTTCTATCCGCATTATCGTGCAGATGGTGATTATTGCGTCTCTCGTTATTCTGGTTGATCAGGTTCTGAAGGCGTATCTCTACGAGATCTCCAAGACACTTTCCGTGTTTGTTGGTCTGATCATCACCAACTGTATCGTGATGGGCCGTGCGGAAGCGTACGCGATGAAGAACCCACCAATCCCATCTTTCCTTGATGGTATCGGTAACGGTCTGGGCTACTCCCTGATCCTGTTGCTGGTTGGTGTTGTTCGTGAGCTGCTTGGCTCAGGTTCTCTGTTTGGTGTGCAGATCCTTGAGACCGTGAACAACGGTGGCTGGTATGTGCCAAACGGCCTGCTGCTGCTGCCTCCGTCTGCGTTCTTCGTGATCGGCCTACTGATCTGGGGTTTCCGTACCTGGAAGCCTGCACAGGTTGAGAAGCGCGACTATAAAATCATGGAAACTGAGGGAGCTCACTGATTATGGAAGGGCTTCTTTCCCTCGCCGTCAAGGCGATCTTTATCGAGAACCTCGCGCTCTCCTTCTTCCTTGGAATGTGTACGTTCCTTGCGGTTTCCAAGAAGGTTGAGACTGCGCTGGGTCTGGGGATCTCCGTTGTTGTTGTGCAGGCGCTGACTGTGCCAATCAACAACGTGCTTTACACCACGCTGCTTAATGACAATGCGTTGGCATGGGCTGGGCTTGAAGGCACTGATCTGCGCTTTCTGGGTCTGATCTCCTACATCGGCGTTATCGCTGCTGTGGTACAGATCCTCGAGATGTTCCTCGATCGCTATGTCCCTGCGCTTTACAATGCGCTGGGTATCTTCCTTCCGCTGATCACGGTGAACTGCGCGATTATGGGGGGTTCTCTGTTCATGGTGGAGCGTGACTACAATCTGGGTGAAGCATCTGTTTATGGTGTGTCTTCCGGTATTGGTTGGGCGCTGGCGATTACTGCAATGGCTGGTGTGCGTGAAAAGCTGAAATACTCTGATGTTCCTGATGGATTGCAGGGTCTTGGCATCACCTTCATCACTGCTGGTCTGATGGCTATGGGTTTCATGGCTTTCTCAGGCGTGAAGCTGTAAGGGGACGAGTAGATGCAAGACTTTACCTGGGGCATTACGCTCTTCACTCTGATCGTGCTTGCGCTGGTGATCGTCATTTTGATGGCACGCAGCAAGCTGGTTGCATCCGGTGATGTTCAGATCAGTATCAATGGTGAGAAGACGCTCTCCGTTCCTGCGGGTGGCAAGCTTCTCAACGTTCTGGCCGATCAGAAAATCTTCGTTCCTTCCGCTTGTGGTGGCGGTGGTACCTGTGCCCAGTGCCGCGTGAAAGTGCACGAGGGTGGCGGTTCTATTTTGGCGACTGAAGAAAGCCATATCACCAAGCGTGAAGCACGCTGCGGTGACCGTCTTTCCTGTCAGGTTGCTGTGAAACAGGACATGAAGATCGAAGTGCCTGAAGAAGTGTTCGGCGTGAAAAAGTGGGAGTGTACTGTTCGCTCCAACGAGAACGTTGCAACCTTCATTAAGTCGCTGGTTCTGGACCTGCCTGAAGGCGAAGACGTGAACTTCCGTGCTGGTGGTTACATTCAGATTGAAGCCCCTGCGCACAAGCTGAAGTACACTGACTTCCATATTGAAGAGCAGTACCGCGGAGACTGGGACAAGTTCAATCTCTGGCAGTATGAGTCCATCGTGGATGAGCCAGTTGAACGCGCTTACTCCATGGCAAACTACCCGGACGAAAAAGGCATGATCATGCTGAACGTTCGTGTGGCGTCGCCGCCTCCGGGCACTCAGGGTATTCCTGCCGGTAAGATGTCCTCCTTCATCTTCAACCTGAAGCCGGGTGACAAGGTGACGATTTCCGGTCCGTTTGGTGAGTTCTTTGCTCGCGAAACCGACAAGGAAATGGTGTTCATCGGTGGTGGTGCTGGTATGGCGCCTATGCGCTCGCACATCTTCGATCAGTTGAAGCGTCTTGAGAACCGCGATCGTAAGATCACTTTCTGGTACGGTGCACGTTCCAAGAAAGAGATGTTCTTTGTTGAGGACTTCGACCAGCTGGCGAAAGAATTCCCGAACTTCACATGGCATGTGGCGCTTTCTGATCCGCAGCCAGATGATGACTGGGACGGTTACACCGGGTTCATTCACAACGTGCTCTACAACGAGTACCTGAAGGACCACGCTGCGCCAGAAGACTGCGAGTACTACATGTGTGGTCCTCCAATCATGAACCAATCCGTGATCAACATGCTGGTTGATATGGGCGTGGAACGTGAAGACATCATGCTGGACGACTTCGGCGGCTAAACGCTGAGAACATTGCAAGAATTGAGAGACCCGGTGTCGAGAGGCGCCGGGTTTTTTTTATTCTCATGGAACTTAATGATGTCAGACTTATAGAGGCCTAGAAAAGGCTCATTTACAAAGTGCATTTAGTGTTCACTTGACTAAACCTAAAATTGCATGTGTTTATGCGCACTGTTTTCAGAGTGAGGAATTTATGCATGCCAAGTGCTAGGCCTTTGTGGCGAATTGAAAAAACGGCAGTCACATATGGGATCGTGTATATCTTGCTCTATTTGAGCATTTGGCTGGCTTTACATTACACTCAAAAGCTGTTTGGTGTTGCAATCAGAGCTAATAGCCTTCCTACGATTTTGTTGGTGATTTCAGGTATTATTATCGGATTTGATCTGTTTCGTTCAAACCATCAAAAAATCAAAACTAAGGACTTGTGTAAGTTGGCATTAGCTTGTTCAGCATGTGCTTACTTGTCTGTTCTAGTTTTTAAGGAAGCTACCGACAGTACCATTCTTCTTCATATTATTGAGCAGTATGTAAGTAATAGTGGTCTTGTTGGAAATGGCTTTGATTTCGCGGGATTTGAGCGAGAACTATTGATCGTTAGTCCTCTTAGTCAAACCCCTTTGGACTTCATAGCGCGTTTTATATTTGGTTTGGTTGCCGTACTGTTTTCTGGATTTGGGATTGATTTATCTGTCTCTTTTGGGTTGATGTTATTGCTATTGCTATTGCTATTGCTTCATTTTTTAGGCATGGCATTTTGTGCCGCTTTGGGGTTGGTTGTAGGTCAATGGTTTGCTGTAAAGCACGTAAAAACAGCGAGCTAATTTTTGATTGAGGATGCTTGGCTAGTGATTGTGGGTCGTTCGCAGATTAGTTTGTGCATGCATTACAATTTTGGATTTAAAAATGTTTTATCTTCAAGGTGTTACTAAGTTTATTGCGTCCTATGTCTTTATGCTCGTAGTTATCTTTACCTTCAATTTGATGGTCATTCAGTTCGTCGATGAGACGTTGTCGTTTTGGAAATCTGCATGGTCAATGGGCATGGTTGCAGGTTTTTTGCTTGGCTTCAAAATAAATGAAGATCTGAATGCCAAGCCAAATGTAAGACTTCTAATGCAATTGGGCGTTCTGTGCTTTGTTGGTTTATCAACGTTGCAAGGTTTTGTTAGCTACCTTGGGTCATCCAATTTGCTTGAGATGCAAGCTGCTAAAAATCTTCGTGTAGACTTTGACGCCAATTGGGTGATCCCACAGTTTGGGTTAATCCTACTTGGCTTGTGGTTAGGTGTTTGGTTCAATGAGAAGTTTGGAGCTGACCGATTACTTAGCTTGTCGTCGTGCGAAGCATTACTTTTACCTTTTGAAAACCAACTTCTCGACCCAACGGTTCGTGGATCGAGGAAGCAACTTGAGTTGCTGCTGCACGCAGACTTCATTGAGATTGGTGCGAGTGGTCGGATGTATGATCGTGCGCAGGTCCTCGCTGAGCTTCCGAGCGAGGCGACGGATTATCCGGTCAGAACAATTGAGAATTTTCGCTTGCGTAAGTTAAGCGAAAATCTCGTTCAGGTGTTTTACAGCATTGTTGAGAATGAGACACAGCGGACATCTATTTGGAAACTTGAAGGTGAGCAGTGGTCTATGATTTATCATCAAGGCACACGCAGAGCGTCATAGCTAGTCGTTTACCCTCCGAGTTTTCTAAAATCCGACTGTTTGTGTGCGCGTCACCTAAATACTTTGGCTCCTAGTATGCAGCTGGTAAATTTTTCCTAGGGTCTGCTCTGTTCAAGAGTTCCTACAAAGCAGGCTCTCAGGCTTGTTAGGCGTTTCCCATGTGAAGCTGAACCAGTCCAGCAGGGATGCGCTGTAGAGGGTTGGGTATGACGCATAACACTGCTTTGCTCATCATCGCGTGCCAGAACGATCATTTTCCAGGTGGCAAGTTTGAATTGCCTAAGCAAATGGAAGCTGCCGGGAATATTGTTGAGCTTTTGAAAGACGCCAGAGAGCACCACGAGTTCGTAATACACATCAAGCATGTCTACAAAGATCCAAAATCGCCTTACATGGCAGAAGGGTCTTTTGGTGCTGAGATCAACAAGATGGTTTGGCCGAAAGCTGATGAGGCGGTCGTAATCAAATACAACTTTAATGCTTTGGAGGGGACGAACCTGCGAGCGTTGCTGACAGACCATAAGATAGATGATCTGGTGATCTGCGGTTCCATGACCCAGTACTGTATTGTTGAAACAGCACGAGCGACCTTAGACCTCGGATATCCGGTTACTGTTGTTTACGATGCCTGCGCTGCGAGCTGTATGGAGTTCCGTGGGCGTGAAGTGTCCGTGGATGATGTGCAGGCCTCAATTATGGCTTCTCTCATCTTTTCCAACGCGGCGGTTGTTTCGACGGATGAGTTTTTGACCCAGCCGCATTAAGTTGCTGAGCTTTGATATCCGAATTTTTGGCGATACTGACCAGGGCTGAGGCCTGTGGTTTTGATGAACACGCGGCGGCAAGCTGTTGGGTCCTCGTAGCCGACTTCCCATGCGATCTCGTTGAAAGACCGTTTGGTCTGCTCCAACTGCTGGCGTGCTTCGGTTATGCGGAGTTGCTGTAAATAGGTGTTTGGTGTGTGCCCTGTGGCGACTTCAAACCGTCTTTGGAAAGTCCGTCCTGTCAGTCCGGCTTTTTCTGCCATTTCGGGTACTGTCAGTTTTTGCTTATAGGTGGTCTGAAGCCAATGTTGGGCTTTCAAAATAGCCTGATCACCGTGTGTGAAGTTAGGATAGAAACGGCTGTAGTTTTTCTGTTCTCTCCCGGCTGGGTCGATGAGAAATCTGCGGGAGACTTCGAGCATGGTTGTGTGATCGATGAAGTGGTCAATCAGCCTGAGGCCCAGATCGGTCCATGCCATGATGCCGCCTGCGGTGATGATGTCGCATTCGTCGACGATCATTTTGTCAGTATCGAGCTGTACCAAAGGGTATTTCTTTGCAAAATCCTCAGTGATTGCCCAATGGGTTGTGGCAGGCCTGTTGTCGAGGATGCCTGTTTCGGCGAGCAGCATTGCGCCGACGCAGATTGAGCAGAGAATTGCACCATGCTCATGTTGATGTTTGAGCCATTGGACGAGTGCTGGTGAGACGGTCGGGTGATCATCGACCAGACAGGGAGGCAGGATAATCGCCGAGAAGGTAGTGGCTCCGATTGAGCTGATCTGATTTTCGTGAAGCACGGTTGCCTCAATGCTGCTGGCATTGCTTTTGCTGGCAGCGTGGAACATATCGATTAGCCCATAAACCGCTGAGAGTTGTGCGCCGGTGTAGGATAGGATGCCGATAGGATGATGTGTCTCTGATCTGATCATATGGCAATTATAGCATGTTTTATGTCGTATATGCCAATCGAGCTGATTGGAGGTGTTGATTAGGTTTGTTGCCGACAAGAGCAAATCTATGGAGGCACAAATGTCTAAATCCGCACTGGTTATTGTTGACGTTCAGAACGACTATTTCCCCGGTGGCGCCTGGGAGCTGGATGGGCAGGTTGAAGCTGCTCAGAATGTAAAGCGTTTGTTGGAAGACAGCCGTAGCAAGAAAACTCCGATCATTCACATTCAGCATGTGGTTGAAGCAGGTAATGCACTGTTCTTCAACGCAGGCACCGAAGGTGTTAAAATTCATGATGATGTGTTGCCTCAGGATGGTGAGCCGCTCGTAACCAAGCAGTTTGCAAATAGCTTTCTGGAAACCAATCTGAAAGAATTGCTGGATGAGCAGGGCATTGAGCATCTGGTCGTCGTTGGCTCTATGTCTCACAACTGCATTGATGCGACAGTTCGTGCCGCGGTTGATTTGGGATACACAGCAACCATTATTGGTGATGCTTGTGCGACATTGGATATGGAACACAACGGCGAGACTATTCCTGCGAAATACGTGCATGGCGCGTTTATGGCATCCCTGGCCTTTGCGTATGGCAAAGTTGTCAGCACAGATGAATATCTGGCTGCATAACTCAGGCTTTTACTGCTTTCAGAAGCCGGCTCCTGAGGCCGGCTTCTGATCAGGGATAGCTCGGGATTTTATAAAATCTGCTTTTTAAAATCCGGCATGCTTAAACGTGTTGGCCTTATTGTTTGCTCAAATAAGACCAATAGGACTGAGGTGTGCTTATGCCTAAAAGGGCCCTGATCATTATCGACTGCCAGAACGATTATTTTCCCGGTGGTAGCTGTCCTTTAGCAGGGCAGGTGGAAGCAGGAAAAAATATTGCCCGTCTTCTTGAGATGGTGCGAGACAACGACGAAAACGTCATCCACCTTCAACACATGTACAAAGATAAAACAGAGCCTTATCTGGTTGAGGGATCGCCAGGGGTGGAGATTAACGAGTGTGCAAGGCCCATGAACGGGGAGCCCGTTGTCGTTAAAAACTACATGAATGGCTATAAGGACACCAACCTGCAGCAGATCCTTGTTGAGGCTGGTATTGATGAGATCGTCATGTGTGGTTCTATGAGCCAGAACTGCGTGAATGCGACTGCGCGTCAGACCCTTGATCTGGGTTATCCGCTGACCATCATCTACGATGCGTGCGCCACAGAGGATCTTGAGTTCAATGGCGTAACCGTCCCAGCTGATCATGTTCACACTGCTATGATGGCGTCTTTAAGATTTGCGCATAGCAACGTGATTTCTACCGATGAATTCCTGCATTCGTTGAATGGAGCATAATCGACGTTTTGGATGAACAACCTCCTGAGGGGATATGGCCAAGAAAGCTCTAATCATCATTGATTGCCAAAACGACTTCTTCCCGGGGGGGAAGTGTGAACTCGAGGGCCAGGTTGAATCTGCTGCGAACATTCAGCGTTTGCTTAAGAGCGCTCGTGATAACGACGATTGCATTGTCCATATCCAGCATTTCTTTAAAGATAAGTATGCTCCGTTCCTTGTTGAGGGAACCATCGGGGCACAGCTGCATGATAGTTGCAGCCCCGCTGAGGGGGAGCATGTGGTGGTCAAGTATTCCGCCAACAGTTACCTGAACACGAACCTTCAGCAGATTTTAGAGGATGTGGGTGTTGTGGAAATCGTGATCTGCGGGGGCATGTCTCATATGTGCATTGATGCGGCAGCGCGTGCGACTGTTGATCTTGGTTATCCTATCACCGTTATCTACGACGCTTGTGCAACTTGCGACCTTGAGTTTGAAGGGGAAGTTGTTCCTGCGAAATATGTTCAAGGGGCGATAATGGCTGCGCTTTCGTTTGCATATGGCAAGGTTATCTCAACTGAAGAGTATTTGTGCAACTGAGTTGGGCATGCTGTGTGGGCCTTTATCAGGTCTGGTGTTTACTCCTAGGTTTTATGAAAAATGCGGGTTTTTCTAGCTGAGTTCTGTCAATTGATATCTATTAGACTATTACAGAGTTGGTCTGTCACGTGAGGTGTTGAGCGTAAGATGACGAGAACGGCGTTGCTGATAATTGACTGTCAGAACGACTTCTTTCCCGGTGGGAAATGTGAGTTGGAAGGGCAGTTCGAGGCTGCGGGGAACATTCAGATGTTGCTGACAAATGCGCGCGTTCAGGATCAAACTATCGTTCACATCCAACATCATTTTAAAGAGAAAGACGCTCCGTTTACGGTCGAAGGCACGATTGGTGCTGAAATTCACGATATGGCGAAACCGTTGCCGAATGAACCGATTGTGACGAAATATACGTCCAACATTTTCCTCAATAACAACCTGAAGCAAATCCTGGATGATGAGAATGTTGAGGATCTGGTTATCTGCGGTTCAATGAGCAAGGATTGCATCGCAGCTGCAGCGCATGCCACGACAGAACTCGGGTATCCGATTACGATCATTTATGATGCGTGTGCGACGCGGGAACCGGGGTCCTGTGATACGTCTTCCCAGCAAGAGTTTGTGCAAGCAGCGATTATGGCTTCGCTGTCGTTCATTTGCAGCAATATTGTCTCCACAAATGAATATCTGCAGAGACATTCTCTGGCGTAGGTTTGGACTTTAGGTGTTTGATATCAGCTAAGGATATTGATCTTTTTCAGACCAACCCAGAATGGACCAATGGCAAGCAGCATGAATGATGCGGCCAGCAGGAATGGTGCGCCCGGATAGTAAAGCTCTGCACTGTCTGCTGTGAAGCTGGTGAACAGCTGTGTCATCATCAAGGTGGAAAGCACAAGCGTGAGTCCGATGATGCTTGTCAGCGCACCTTGCAGACGGCCCTGCTCGTCTTGTGAGACGTGATGGCTCATGAGGGCGATCATGGCAGGTGGGATCATTGCGCCAAGCGCTGCTGGTGGCAGGAGCAGAATGACTGTGAGTGTGTTTGGCGCGAATGCGAAGCCTAGCAATGCGATTACAGCGAAGAAAAAGCCGTAAAGCACGGTTTTCGCTTCGCCTTTGCGCGGAATAATCCAGCGAATAAGGCCACCTTTGACGCTGGAGAAGCCAATGCCGATGATGGCGAGCGAAAGGCCTACCTGAGCGGTGGTCCAGTGGAAGGCTTCGATCGTGTAGTAAGGCCAGATTGCCGGATACACGAAGTTTGCCATTTCAAACAGGAAGAGCGCAATGAAGAGCCACACCAGAATAGGGGACTGGGCAATATCCATGGCTGCGCCAACAGGGTTTGCTCTGCGCCAGTGAATAGCCTTTCTCGCCGATTTTGGTAGGGTTTCCGGCATGTAGAACAGGCCGTAAGCGAAGGTCATCGCAATCAGAACTGCGGAGATGTAGAAGGGTACACGGACGCCGAAGAGGGCAAGTGTTCCGCCCATAACCGGACCGATGACAAAGCCAAATCCGATGGCGGCGCCAACCATGCCAAAGCGGGTGGCACGTTTGCCGTTATGCGATATGTCGGAGACAGCTGCATAGGCGGTGGCGTAAGTTGCGCTGGCAACTCCAGCCAAGAGCCTGCCAATGAACAGCACCCAGAGCGAACCTGCGAAGGTCATGATCAGGTAGTCGACTGTCAGGACAGCAAGAGAAAGCAACAGGATTGGACGGCGGCCAAAACGATCGGATATAGCACCGACGGCAGGGCCGAAGAGGAACTGCATGGCAGCGTAACTTGCTGCAATGTATCCGCCCCAGAGAGCTGCGTCTGCGATGGTGGTTTGGCTGAGTTCTGCGACCAGTTCCGGGGTCACCGGAATGATCAATCCGGCACCAATCGCGTTCAGCAAAACAGTCCCTGCAATGAAGACAAGGGTATGAAAGTCCTGTTTTGACCTGATGGATTGTAGTGCCAGCAGCATTCTTTTCTCGTTTTTCGCTAAATGCTATGTAACAAAGCGATCCAGCAAGTAAAGAAAAAACTCAGCATTTGTGCATATGCCGCAGGTCAAAAAAACAGGTTGAAGAACTATTTACGCCACGGCGGTGTTTCTTTAGCAAAGAATGCAGAAATTCCGTCCTGTGCTTCAGTGGTTTCCCATCTGTCCGCTAGGGCATTTGCTGTGTAGTCAATCTGATCTTCTGCAGGCATGCGAGCCAAATTCTGGCAAAGAGCTTTTGCGTCGGCTACGGCACCCGGTGCGCAGTTCAAATAAGCTTCTGCCTCTTTCTGTGTTACTGCATGCAGGTCTTCTGGTGTTGTCACTAATGAGACGAGGCCAAGGTGATGTGCTCTTTCCGCGCCAAACGGGCGGGCATTCATGAAGACTTGTCGAGCGTGACCTTCGCCCAGACGACGTACAACATAAGTGCCGATGGTTGCCGGGATCAGGCCGAGGCGGGTCTCAGTCAACGCGAACTTGGTGTTGTCTGCAGCAACCACCAGATCACAGACGCTGAGTATGCCAACTCCGCCACCGTAAGCAGGACCATGAACACGAGCGATCAGAGGCTTCTTCATGTTGTCGAGGCGTTTCAGCATACCTGCCAGTCGATTGGCTTCCTGCATTTTGCCAATGCGGTCTTTCTCTGCCTGCGCTTGCATCCACTTGAGATCGCCGCCAGCACAGAAGGTTTCGCCGTCCGCTGCCAGAATGATTGCACGGGTCTGCTCGCAGTCGTCCAGCTCTTCAGCTGCTGCAACCAGTTCATCCATCATCTCGGCATTCATTGCATTGTGCTTTTCAGCGCGTGCCAGCAAGAGTGTGGTGATGCCGTTGTCTGCTTTTTCGATGCGAAGGTTCTGATAGGTCATGCCGCCGCCTCCTCTTTGATGGAGAGAATAAACTCTTGCGTTTGTTCCAGCTTCTCAATGTCGAGGCCGGTGTCGTAGTCCAGCAATTTTGCCATTTTTGCGACGGCCAGTGTGCTGACGTTGCCTTTGGCACCCGGTGCATACGGACAACCGCCGAGACCGCCGATGGCTGAATCGAACGTGCGCAGGCCCATTTTGATGCTGGACATGATATTGGCCAGAGCCAGGTCTTTGGTGTCGTGGAAATGGCCTGCGAGTTGCTCTGCTGGGATGACTTTCAGAACGGCCTCCAACATTGCTTCTGTGGTTTCCGGAGTGGCTGCGCCAATAGTGTCGCCGAAGGAAACCTCGTAGCAGCCCATCTGCAGCAGACGTTCTGAGACCATTGCTACGTTTTGGGCTGGTGTTGGGCCATCGTATGGGCACTCAACGATGCAGGAGACGTAACCGCGGACCGGAAGGCCGTCAGCTTTTGCAGCTTCCACGATTGGAGCGAAGCGTTCGAAGCTCTCTTCAATGGAACAGTTGATGTTCTTTTGAGAGAAGCCTTCGGATGCGGACGCGAAGATCGCAACTTCATCAGCTCCAGATGCTTTGGCGCGCTCGTAGCCTTTGATGTTTGGTGTCAGCGCTGTGTAGGCAATGCCGGGTTTGCGTGTGATGCCTGCAAAGACTTCCGCAGCATCTGCCATTTGCGGCACCCATTTGGGTGAGACAAAGCTGGAAGTTTCGATCTTCTCAAACCCGCACTCGGAAAGGCGGTTGATCAGTTCGATCTTGTTTGCTGTCGGGATCAGCGTTTTTTCATTTTGCAAGCCGTCGCGTGGGCCCATCTCAAAAATGTTTAGTTTCTTGCTCATCGCTTATCAAACCTCCTCGTCGATAGCGCGGGCACGAAGTTCTCTGCGGATAACCTTTCCGGTTGTTGTCATTGGCAGGGCTTCGACAAATTCCAGTTCACGTGGATATTCATGCGCAGCTAATCGCTGTTTCACAAAATCAGAAAGTTCCTTGGCCAGTTCATCGGATGGCTCAACACCTTCCTTCAGCACAATGTAGGCTTTGACGATCTCGGTGCGCAGCTTGTCTGGCTTGCCGATGACACCTGCCATGGCAACTGTGTCGTGTTTCAGCAGGCAGTCTTCAATCTCGCCGGGGCCGATGCGGTAGCCAGATGAAGTGATGACATCATCATCGCGGCCAACAAACTGGATCCAGCCGTCTTTATCCATCACTCCTTTGTCGCCGGTGACGAGGAAGTCGCCAGAGAATTTCTTTTTCGTGGCTTCCAGATTGTTCCAGTATTGGAGGAACATGACAGGGTTTGGTGCACGAACGCCGATGTTGCCAAGCTGACCAGCTTCGAGAACGGTGCCTTTGTCGTCCACGATTTGCACATCAAAGCCCGGCACGGCTTTGCCGGTGACGCCGGGGCGGGTTTCCATCAATTCTGCGCAGGTGGAGACAACGAGGTTGCACTCGGTCTGGCCATAGAACTCGCTGATTGCCAGGCCGAACGTGTCTTGGCCCCATTGGATCAGCTCTGCGCCAAGGGCTTCGCCCCCACTGCCGAGGGAGCGGAGGGAATAGTTCCAGCGATCCTTCGGGTTCTCTACCTGCCGCATCATCTTCAGCGCGGTTGGCGGGATGAAGGCGTTGCGGATCTTCTGGTCCTGCATCAACTGAAAGGCTGCTTCGCCGCTGAACTTCTTGAAACGGCAAGCCACGACTGGAATGCCGTGGTGCAAGCTTGGCAAGAGTACGTCAATCAGACCACCGATCCATGCCCAGTCGGCAGGAGTCCAAAAGCGGTCACCGTCCTTCGGGAACATGTTGTGCGGCATCTCTACACCGGGTAGATGGCCGAGCAGCGTGCGGTGCGCGTGCAGAGCGCCTTTGGGCTGTCCGGTGGTGCCGGAGGTGTAGATGATGATGGCAGGGTCTTCGGCTTTGGTCTTCACTGGTGTGAAGTCTTCGCTCTGCCCTGCCATTTCAGGATGGAGTGAGCGGGTGCCGAAGTCTGTGCCTTCGATGTTCAGGATCAGTTCAAGCTCTGGCAGGCTGTCGCGGATCTTTTCAAGCTTCTCAGCACCTGCATTGTTGGTGATGAGAGCTTTCGCACCAGAGTTCTCTAGCCGATATTCCAGTGCTTCTTCGCCAAACAGCGAGAAGAGCGGAATGGAGATGCCACCAAGCTTGTGAATTGCAATATGGGAGAAGGCTGTTTCAGGGGCCTGTGGCAGTAGGATGCCGACGCGGTCACCTTGGCTGATGCCTTGAGACAGGAGTAGATTGGCCAGCTGGTTACTCAGCTTTTTCAAGTCACCAAACGTGTAGGTGGTTGTCGGCCCGTCTTCTTCAGCGAAGATGAGTGCTTCGCGGGCGGCGTCTTTGTCCGCCCACTTGTCACAGATATCTACGCCAATGTTGAAGAACTCCGGGATGTCCCACTGAAACTTTTCTCGGAGCTCCTCGTAAGATTTCGCAGATGGCAACAACGGTTATTCCTCCTCCTCAAGCGTGAGGAGTATAACGCCTTCTTCCACCTGGTCACCCGCAGATGCCATCACTTCAGCCACAACGCCGTCACGCGGTGCTTTGAGAGAGTGTTCCATCTTCATGGCTTCGGTCACGATCAACGTATCGCCTTCAGAAACCTCGTCACCCGGCTTACAGTTTACAGCACGCACAAGGCCCGGCATTGGCGATGTGATGGCGTTGCCTGAGGCCGCACTGTCATCCTGCTCTGCCAGATGATCCGGCAGATCGAAACGCCATGTGACACCGTCGGAGAACAATGTGAGACTGGTGTCTTCTGCGAAGAAGTCAGCTGAGGTGATTTGACCGGCAAAATCCACGCGCATGTGGTTGTTGTCTACGGAGAGGATCTGCAAATTGAAGGTTTCATCATCAATAGCAATGGTCAGGCTGCCATCATGATGGCGGTTTGCCACAACTTCGGTGACTTCATCGCGCCATGACAGATGCGCAATCTGCTGGGCTGCTGTCCAATGACGCCAACCTGTGAGGCTCACCCACGGATCGTTATGGACCAGTGCAGTTTCAGTTGCAAAGCCGAGCTCGATGAGAGCAGCCATTGCGAAAGCGTGCTTGGTTGGAGCTGTCGGCTTGGTGAGAGCTTCCAGTTCACGGTCGATAAGGCCCGTGTCCATCTCACCCTTTGCAAAGCCTTTGTGGTTACACAGGCGATGCAGGAATGTGATGTTGGTGGTGCAGCCAACTGCCTGGCTTTTTTCCAAAGCCAGAGACATTTTCGCCAAAGCAGCTTCACGGGTTTCACCGTGGCAGATCACCTTTGCGATCATTGGATCGTAGTAAGGGGTGATCGTATCGCCTTTGCGTACGCCGCTGTCGATGCGGGCGAACAATTCCGGCAGTTTCAACTCGTTCAGCGTTCCGGTTGCTGGCAGGAAGCCTGCCTCAGCATCTTCTGCGTAGATACGCGCTTCGAATGCATGGCCGAAGATGGTGAGTTCGTCCTGCATCAGAGGCAATTCACCACCCGCAGCGACGGAGAGCTGCCAGTTGACCAAGTCCTGCCCGGTGATGGCTTCTGTGACTGGATGTTCTACCTGAAGACGTGTGTTCATTTCCATGAACCAGAAGCGGTCAGAGCGGAGACCTTCTGAGCCATCAACAATGAACTCAACCGTACCAGCGCCTTCATACCCCACGGCCTGAGCTGCTTTAACGGCAGCATTACCCATGGCGTTGCGCATCTCTTCGGTCATGCCGGGGGCAGGGGCTTCTTCTATCACCTTTTGGTGGCGACGCTGCAAGGAGCAGTCGCGCTCAAACAAGTGAACCGCGTTGCCATGCCCATCACAGAAGACCTGCACCTCGATGTGGCGCGGTGACAAGATGTACTTCTCGATGAGGACGCGTGGGTCGCCGAAGCTTGACTGACCTTCGCGCTGAGCGCCTTCCAGAGCTTCAAAGAAGTCTGCCGGATCATCAACACGGCGCATGCCTTTGCCGCCGCCGCCTGCACGGGCTTTGATGAGGACCGGATAGCCGATCTTGTCGGATTCAGCTTTTAAGAACTCAGCGTCCTGGTTGCTGCCATGATAGCCCGGCACGACTGGAACGCCGGATTCTTCCATGAGCTTCTTCGCGGCATCTTTCAGGCCCATAGCGCGGATTGCGTCCGCGGGTGGGCCGATGAAGACAAGGCCAGCTGCTTCTACCGCTTCCACGAACTCCGGGTTTTCCGATAGGAAACCGTAGCCCGGATGGATGGCGTCTGCGCCGCTGGTTTTTGCAGCGTTGAGCAGCTCAGGGATATTGAGGTAGCTCTCTGCCACTGGTGCAGGGCCAAGGCGGTAAGCCTCGTCAGCCATTTGCACGTGACGGGCATCGCGATCTGCGTCTGAATAGACTGCAACCACTTTGATGCCGAGGGCTTTGGCGGATTTTGCAACACGGCAAGCAATCTCACCACGGTTCGCAATAAGGATTTTCTTGAACATACCGAGCCCCTTACATGCGGAAGACGCCGAAGGGCGTGTCTTCGATTGGTGCGTTGAGGCTTGCTGCGATGGACAGTGCCAGGACGTCACGGGTTTTGCGTGGGTCGACAATGCCGTCATCCCAGAGGCGTGCGGAGGCGTAGAGCGGGTGCCCTTGCTCTTCAAACTGATCAATGATCGGCTGTTTGAAGGTTGCTTCCTCTTCAGCAGACCAAGTTCCGCCTTTGCGCTCGATGCCGTCACGGCGCACTGTTGCCAGCACACCTGCTGCCTGAGGGCCGCCCATGACGGAGATACGGGAGCTTGGCCATGTCCAGAGCATGCGTGGTGAGTAGGCGCGGCCACACATGCCGTAGTTGCCAGCGCCGAAGGAACCACCAATAAGCATGGTGATTTTTGGAACTTTTGCGCAGGCTACGGCTGTTACCAGTTTAGCGCCGTCTTTTGCGATGCCGCCTGCCTCATACTTTTGCCCGACCATGAAGCCGGTGATGTTTTGCAGGAAGACCAGCGGGATTTTACGCTGACAGCACAGTTCAACGAAGTGCGCGCCTTTGAGGGCTGCTTCTGAGAACAAGATGCCGTTGTTGGCAATGATGCCGACAGGCATACCGTGGATGTGTGCAAAGCCGGTGACAAGGGTGGTGCCATAGCGGGCTTTGAACTCGTCAAAGCGAGAGCCGTCTACCACACGGGCGATGACTTCGCGCACATCATATGGTGTTTTCAGGTCTGCCGGGACAACGCCGAGGATTTCTTCCGGATCGTAAAGCGGATCTTCCGGCGTTTGCAGCAGAAGTTGGTCTGGCTTGCGACGATTGAGATTGGACACGGCCTGACGGGCCAGCGCCAACGCATGAGCGTCGTCACGGGCCAAGTGGTCTGCCACACCGGAGAGGCGGGTGTGAACATCCCCACCGCCCAAGTCTTCAGCAGAAACCACTTCGCCCGTGGCGGCTTTCACCAGTGGAGGACCGGCGAGGAAAATGGTGCCTTGCTCTTTCACGATGATGGTCTCATCACACATGGCTGGCACGTATGCGCCGCCAGCGGTACAGGAGCCCATGACCACCGCGATTTGCGGAATGCCTTTTGCAGACATGTTGGCTTGATTGTAGAAGATGCGGCCAAAGTGTTCTTTGTCCGGGAACACCTCATCCTGCTGAGGCAGGTTAGCGCCGCCGGAGTCCACCAAGTAAATGCATGTGAGATTGTTCTCCATGGCAATTTCTTGGGCGCGGAGGTGCTTCTTGACCGTCAGCGGATAATAGGTGCCGCCTTTTACCGTGGCATCGTTGGCCACGATCATACATTCGATGCCGTTGACCCGACCGATGCCGGTGACGATGCCTGCTGAAGGCGAGGCGCCCTCATACATGTTGTGGGCGGCAAACTGGCCGACTTCCAGAAACGGAGAACCCGGGTCGATCAAACGGGCAACACGCTCACGCGGGAGGATCTTGCCACGGGACACGTGCCGTTCGCGAGGGCCTTCGCCCCCACCCAACAGAGCTTGCTGGCTTGCGGTGCGGACCTCATCCATTGCGGCGAGGTGCAGTGTGCGGTTGTTTTTATAGCTTTCCGAACCCGTTGCAGCCTGAGACTTGATGACAGCCATTACTTGGTTTCCTGGAAGAGCTCACGACCAATCAGCATGCGGCGGATTTCTGAGGTGCCTGCGCCGATTTCATAGAGTTTTGCATCACGCAGCAGGCGACCGGTTGGGTACTCGTTGATGTAGCCATTGCCGCCGAGAGACTGGATTGCTTCCAGTGCCAGTTTGGTTGCGTTTTCTGCGGAATAGAGGATACAGCCAGCGGAGTCCTTACGGGTGGTTTCACCGCGGTCACACGCATTTGCGACGGCGTACACGTAGGACCGGGAGGCGTTCATCAGAGTGTACATGTCTGCGAGTTTGCCCTGCATCAGCTGGAATTCACCGATGGCTTTGCCGAACTGTTTGCGCTCGTGGATGTAAGGCACGACGATGTCCATGGCTGCTGCCATGATGCCGAGCGGACCACCGGAAAGGACAACGCGCTCGTAGTCCAGGCCGGACATCAGCACGTTTACACCGCGGCCTTCTTCACCAAGGACGTTTTCATATGGGACTTCGCAGTCTTCAAAGACCAGCTCACACGTGTTGGAGCCGCGCATGCCGAGCTTGTCCAGCTTTTGCGCCGTGGAGAAGCCCTTCATGCCTTTTTCGATGATGAAAGCTGTCATGCCTTTGGGGCCAGCATCCGGATCAGTCTTTGCGTAGACCACCAGAGTGGAGGCGTCAGGGCCGTTTGTGATCCACATTTTGTTGCCGTTGAGCACGTAGCGGTCATTGCGCTTTTCAGCGCGCAACTTCATGGAAACAACATCGGAGCCTGCGCCGGGCTCGGACATGGCCAGAGAGCCGACATGCTCGCCAGAGCAAAGCTTTGGCAGGTACTTTGCTTTTTGCTCAGCAGTACCATGACGGTTGATCTGGTTTACGCAGAGGTTAGAATGTGCGCCGTAGGACAGGCCAACAGATGCGGAGGCGCGGGAGATTTCCTCAACCGCAACAACGTGGGCGAGATAGCCCATGCCAGTACCACCGTATTCTGGGTCGGCTGTCATGCCAAGTACACCAAGGTCCCCCATCTCTTTCCAGAGATCATTGGGGAACTCGTTGGTTTCATCGATCTCAGCGGCGCGCGGCGCTAGCTTGTCTTGTGCCCAACGGCGAATGGTTTCGCGCAGAGCGTCAATATCTTCACCAAGACCAAAATTCATTACAGCGTCAAACACGGCGCTTCCTCCTGCTACCGAAGCTCTGCGATCCACGCTCTTTATCGAGCTTCCCAGTGGATCGTAAATTAATTAAACGAACGTTCGTTTGATTAATAGCAGGGGCTCAGCTACTATGCAATAACCCTTAGGGCGCATTTCCTGTTGCGTATTCTTTCCCGAAAACTGCTAGGCATCGCTCGGGTATGCGCTGAAACATTGCGTCTCCTGATTGATTGGAAAAGGTTTAGACCGTGGCACGAACCAAAGGCTCCGTTGGCGCAGATACAAAAACCGCGATTTACGCAGCAGCGAAAAAGCTGATTGAAGCCAAGGGCTTTGAGGCGATGACGCTTCGCCAACTTGCTGCGGAGGTGGGCGTGCAGCCGGGATCGGTCTATCGTTATGTTGAGAGCAAGGACGAGCTGCTTCAGGCGCTGATGAACCAGCATATGATCAGCCTGATTGAGAACTGGGAGAAGCTGGAGGGCAAGGGCGATGATCCCGTTTCCCGTCTCAAGGCGTTCGTTGCGTTCCACATTCGCTACCACATTGAGCGCCGTGCAGACGTTGTGATTGCGAATCTGGAATTGCGTTCACTTGGTGAGGACCATCGTGCTGACGTGGTGACCAAGCGTAGCCAGTACGAGGCCAATCTGCGGCGCATTCTTGCTGATGGTGTGCAGGCGGGTGTGTTTCCCACTGTGGATTTGGAAGTTGCCGCCTTTGCCATCATCGCCATGCTGACCGGCGTTTGCTTCTGGTATCGCCCTGACGGACGCCTTAGTATCGATGAGATTATCGAGGTGCACCAGAAACTGGTGCTACAGGGCGTTGTGGGCTAGGGGCTATTCCTGTGATTGATCTGATTAAGCTTTTTGCAGCTCTTGGGGTGGGGTATTTGCTGGGCAGCATCAGCACGGCAGTGCTGGTTGGGAAGATGTACGGCAAGGATATCCGCGAGCATGGGAGTAAATCTGCCGGGCTCACCAATACACTGCGCGTGCTTGGCAAACCTGCTGCGCTGTTTGTGCTTTTCGGAGATATCCTTAAAGGCATCGTTGCTTGTCTGGTGGGTCTGTATCTGGGTGTATACGCTGGTTCAGGTGTTACGGTGGACAGTGTGAGCATGTTGCTTGCCGGGGCTGGGGCGATAGTTGGCCACAACTGGCCGGTCTTTTTTGGCTTCAGAGGCGGCAAAGGTGTGCTGACGGCTGCTGCTGTGCTGTTTATGCTGGATCCGATTATCGCGCTAAGCTGCCTTGGGTCTTTTGTGCTCATTGTTGCTGCGACCCGCTATGTTTCTCTGGGTTCCATCTGCGCCACGCTGCTGTTCGTAGTGCTTTCCTTCATCCCGATGTTTGGTCACACAATCTACTTTCAGATCTTCGCACTGGCGATGGCATCCATGGTGGTTGCCAAGCACCGCGCGAATATCGGCAGACTGCTCTCCGGTACTGAGAATAAGCTGAGGTTCTAGCCTTAGCTGTGCTCACCGCAGCGGAACCATGCGGTTCTTGATCGGGGAAGCTTTGACGATGGACGTGTTGGTCATTGCTTTTTCGTGGAGTGGGTCGAGGAGGTCGTCGAGTTCTCTGACGTCTTTTAGGTAGATGCGGGTGACGAAGCAGTCTTCTCCGGTGACTTTATCGCAGGAGGTGAAGCGGGGCTCGTTTAGGATGAGCTGTTCCACCACATGCAGATTACCAGGGCTTGGTTTGACGCGCACGATTGCTTCCAGAGTGTAGCCGAGTGCCTTAGGATTTATCTCGACTGTAAAGCCTGTGATGATGCTGTCCTGCTCCAGCTTGCGAACACGCTCTGTGGTGCTGGGGGCGGAGAGGCCGATGCGGCTCGCCAGCTCGCTGATGGATATGCGGGCGTCGCGCTCCAGAATCTCTAGGATTTTGCAGGCGGTTTCGTCCAGTTGTGTTATCTCTTTAGGCACTTCTGTTCGCTCGCTTTAAAATGTGAGGGTATTTCGTGTAATTTGACTTTCTTTTTCTATATAGCATGAGGCCATTGCTGGCTATTTTTTCAGTCATGACGATTGGAGGTTCTCATGCAGACAGATCTATTGGCGCTTCAACATATCTCGGCATTTTCTCATGGTGACGAAGGTGGTAACCCAGCAGGTGTGCTGGTGGGTGAGACGATGCTTCCTGATGCGCAAATGCAGTCTATTGCGGCTGATCTTGGGTATTCCGAGACCGTGTTTGCGGTGCCTCTTGCAGGTGAAGATGGGTATCGGGTGCGGTATTTTTCGCCAGAAAATGAAGTGCCGTTTTGTGGGCATGCGACCATTGCGCTGGGCGCGGTTCTGGCTCAGCAGCATGGCCGGAAAACACATCGCCTTGAGCTAAATGAAGCTGTGATCTCAGTGGAAAGCTGGCAGGAGAACGGGCAGCTGCAAGCCGCTCTGCAATCTCCGCAGACCAAGAGTGTGGGTTTGGAAGACGAGGTGAAAGCTGAGCTGCTTGAACTACTTGGCTTGAATGAAGGGGATCTGAACCTTCGTATCCCACCAGCTCGCATTCATGGTGGTGCAGATCACTTGGTGCTTGCTTTGAGTGACAGAGCCAAGTTGGCTGGAATGGCTTACGATCTGGAAGCTATGAAGCAGTTTATGCTTGGACAGGAGCTTGTGACGATCATGCTGGTTTATGTGCGTGGACTGCAAGAGTTTGATGTGCGCAATGCGTTTGCCTCAGCTGGGGTGTTTGAAGACCCTGCCACGGGTGCAGCTGCTGCGGCGTTTTCCGGTTATCTGCGGGATATTGGCTGGGCGCATGGCGGTGAAATCCACATCGTGCAGGGCGAGGATATGGGATCGAAGTCCTTTATTACCGCTCATATTCCATCTGAAGCAGGTGCTTCTGTGCGCATTTCAGGTACTGCACGGCGAATGGGTTGATGCTTTTATTGATTGATTTGGAGTTTCTCAGCCCGAGGCAGATCTGTCTCGGGTTTCTTACTGAAAAAAGTTAGATGAGCGTGAAGCTGATCTTTGCGTTTAGTGTGTTGGAAACCGTACATATCTCTTTGGCGGCTTTGATCAGGGCCTCTGCTCTTTCGCGGTCCTCAAACTCTGGGAGAGCGAATTCCAGATGGAAGCTGCCAAAGCGGTGAGGCAGAGTAGATGCCTTCTCAGCGTTTACGGTGATGTAGACATTTCCGAGTGAGACCTTCTGTTGCCTGGCTACCATCTCCAAAGAGATAGCCATACAGGACCCAAGGGCAGACATGATCAGGTCTGAGGGGGCCGAGAACTCATCGGAGTCTCCGTAGCCTGCCAAGTATTGATGACCGGACTCATTGGTCATCCAGAACTGTCCATACTCATGCGACGCGACCGTCAGCGGGCCATAGGACTTGGGTTTTATTTTTATCGGCATGCTAAGGTCTCAAGAGTTTTCGGAGTTTGCAGTTGGTCTGGCATGTATACGAGTAACTCGCGGCTTACGTAAATATCCGGCATAGGTGAAAAATACGGCAGCGTTCACTCGTTGGTTATTGGGCTTGCTCTACAGGAATATGTTGTAAACACAATGTGGGCGGGTGTGAGGCACATTCTGCTACAGTATGGATGTGTTCAATTAGCAGAATTGATTGGCGAGTTTGGCAGGTAGAATGATGGCAACAAATGAGACTGAAAACCTGCTTGCACTGCTGGTTGAAGATGACCTGGATTTGGCTGGAACGATTGCTGATGTGTTGAAAATCCACGGCATTAGTTGCGATCACGCTTACAATGGTGAGGCGGGTCTTGAGTTTGCGCGGCAGGGTTATTTTGACGTTATCATTCTTGATCTGACATTGCCTAAGATGGATGGTCTTACAGTTTGTGAAACGCTGCGCCGGGAAGGTATTGACCGCCCTGTTTTGATGCTGACTGCGCGTGATGAACTTTCTGACAAGTTGGCTGGATTTGAAGCCGGGACGGATGACTATCTGGTCAAACCCTTTGCGTTTGAGGAGCTGGTTGTGAGGCTGCGAGCGCTTTCCGGACGGCGGAGCGCGAAGGCGAAGCTGTTTGAGGTTGCTGATCTGCAGGTGGATTTTGCCCGGAATATTGCAAAGCGTGGAGATCGTGTTTTGCGCCTTTCTCCGACGGCCTGGAAGATCCTGGGTATTTTGAGCAAACATAGCCCAGCTTCGGTGAGCCGAGAGCAATTGGAGCGTGGGCTGTGGGGGGATGAGCCGCCAGAGAGCAACAGCCTTAATGTGCACTTGTACAAACTTCGCCAGCAAATCCAACGCCCTGCCGAATCTGAAATTATCTGCCGAGATGCAAACGGGGGTTATAGCCTGAGGGAGAAAGTGGATGGTGAGTAAGAAAGCAGCCAGAGTGCGCGGACGCAGCATATTTCGTGAACTTGGTATCGCTTTCTTTCTGGGCGTTATTCTGCTGTTGCTGGTCTACACGTTTTTACTGCCAATCTTCTTTGTAGCTGGCTCAGATGAGAGCATCATCTACCTACTTGAGGATCTGGGCGAAAGTTACGAGGAGGCCGTAAAGGCAAATCCTGAAGCTCCGCTGCCAGAGACCTACCTTATTCAGAGTGCCTTTTCGCTTGAAGCGCTGCCTGCTGAAATGTCTCGTCGTTTCAAAGAGGAGCCATTGGAGCCGCTGGAGCTGTACTACGATGATGAAGATCGAGGCTGTGATGCTGAGGGAAATTGTAAGGAGACCTATTATCTCTATCTGTACATCTATCCGCTGGAAGATGGCCGCAACCTTTACATCACGCTTGAGAGTACAGAAGAGTATCTGGAGGGCTCCGAGGAGGATCAGGTGGTCCTTCTTGCCTTTGCAATTGTAGGGATCGTCAATCTACTCGCCACCTTTGTGAGTGCGCGCATTTTATCTAAGCGGTTGATCCGGCCGATCCAGAATCTGGAAAATTGGGCTCAGTCATTGAATGCTGAGAATGTGGGTGAGACACCGCCCAACTTCAGGTTCCGCGAATTGAATAATCTCGCTGTGAAGCTCACATACACTGTGTCCCGTATTTCTGAATTTGTTGAACGTGAACAGACTTTCCTGCGCTATGCGAGCCATGAGTTGCGGACGCCGATTACGGTGATTGCCGGCAATATTGCGCTGCTGAAGAGCCAGGAAAGTGGTTCTGAGGATACTGTGCCCGTGGAGCGTATTCAGCGGGCTAATTTGAACATGCGCATCATTGTAGAGACTTTGCTTTGGCTGGGCAGGGAAAGCTCTGCACCGCCGCGAGTTGAGAAGCTCGTGCCAGCAAAGCTAATTGTAGGGTGCATTGAAGAACTGTCTTATCTGAAGGGCAATAAACCGCTCACAGAAGTGCTGGACTTGAGTGAGGATGAGGCCGAGCTGCCTAAAGCACCTTTGCTGATCCTGTTTGGCAATCTGATCCGTAACGCGTTTCAACATGCCCAAAAGGGTGAGATCAAAATTAGTTATCAAAATGGGGTCTTTGAGATTGAAAACCCCGTTTCAGCTGGCACCAAAGCGGATGCCACCTCTGTTTATGAGGAAAGCTTCGGCTTCGGTCTTTCACTTTGCGAACGTATAGCACGGCGGATGGGTTGGGATTTTACTCTTGAAGAACAGCAGGATGCCATCATCACGCGTCTGGTTTTGAGACCTGCTGATACTGGTAGAGAGTAGTTTCAATTATTTGTATTTGTCATGAATAACTAAGATTCTTCATGACATTCCAAGGGTATTTCTGGTTTGAACCTTCCATTTATGGCGGTTCAAAGAAAATATTCTTCAATTTTATTGATATCTGAAAATTTTACTATTTAATTTACGTAGAGACAGAAGGGGTGTTTGTCCGATTCGGGTGGGGTGATGCAAAGCGTACACGATGAAATGGTCCAGCGGCTTTATGCTAATATTGCTCTTGGTAAGGATATTGGGCAGGCGTTTGAGCCTATGGCATCGTCCTTTAGTGAAACCATGCTCTGTTACAAGATCGTCTCACTCAATTCACTTGAATATCAGCATATGGCTTTCCTCAATACAAAAGAGGATATGGAAGCAAAAATGCTTGCTGCGGGCCAGAGCAATCCATTGCCCCGGTTCGCTAAATTTGCTCCATTAAATGCCTTAATTCATACCGAGGATTTCATCAGCCAAGATGAAATCCGGGATACTGATTTTTTTGATCTGGTCTTCAGCGATTATGGAGTGTTTGATCGCTTACGTGGTTTTATGATCCACCGTCAGGGGATGGATGCGGCCATGGTTTCTGTAGCGGTGCAATCTGATTTTGATGGTCCTGATGCAATGCAGCTTGATAAAACTCTTGAAACAGTCAGGCCTCATTTTCAAAATGCGTTTTCGGTTGCATTGCATCTTGAACAAAGACGCGGTTTGACAGATGCCTATTCCTTCTGGCTGGATCGTATTCCAAGTGCAGCGTTTATTCTGGATCAAGGGCATCACGTTGCTTTTGCCAACAAGCAGGCGGAGGTATTTTTCAGTTCCAGTCAGAGTTTCTTTGTTGATCGTCGTGGAGAGGTTTCTTCACGGCATAATGAGCATCGAAAGTTGTTTGAGGATGCGATTTTACGGTGCCGGACTTCTGGTAAGCCTCTAGGACCGTTGGTCCTGAATGGTGAGGCGGCGCCCAATCCGTTCTTTGTTGTGATGCCTATCAATGTGCTTTCAGAGACGCCTGCTTATCTGGCGCCCTTTGTACGCGGGCCACAGCCACTCCTTTGCATGATAATGGATCCGGGTGATCAACCCTTGGCGGAGTTGGACAACCTTCAACGTTATTTTGGGGTTTCCAAACGTGAGGCTGAGTTGCTCCAGTATCTGGTTCGTGGGGCATCTGTGGGTGAGACCTCTCACGCTCTGGAGATCAGCTACAACACTGCACGCAATCATATGGCGCGAATTGCCGACAAGGTTTCTGTAAATTCTCAAAGTGAGTTGGTTCGACTTGTAAGCGACCTGGCTGCAAGGGTGCCGCGACAGAACGTGAGATGACTGTTTCTGAGGATTTGAATGGTGTTCAGATGTAGTGTTTCCTGAACTGTGTCTTGTTGTTGACTTGTCTATGCGGGAGACAGCTGACAAAATGCATATCAGCTACAATACTGCGCGCAATCATATGGCACGAATAACGGAAAAGGCTGGCTTTGGGTCTCAAAGTGAGCTTGTTCGCATTGCCAGTGATTTTGCTGCGCGAGTTCCATCCTCATTGTCTAAGCAATAAAGGTTCTTGCATTGCATAAACGTATTTATGTCTTCGGAGCTTCATGCGCAGGTTCGACCACGCTTGGCCATCGACTTGCTCATGCTCTTCCAGTTCCTCATGTGGATTCTGATGATTACTTTTGGGAGCAAACAGAACCACCCTTCGCAGTAAAACAGCCTCAAGAAGAGCGGGTTGCGCTCATGAAACCAGCGATGGGCGAAGGTGGTTGGGTTTTGAGTGGAGCTTGTGAGGGCTGGGCGAAGGAGCTTGTCTCTCAAAGCACGCTTGTTGTTTTCATCAGTGTACCGCAAGACGAGCGCTTGCAGCGATTGAAAAAACGAGAAATGGAACGTTTTGGGGATCGTATTCTTGAAGGTGGCGACATGTTTGAGACGCACGAGGCTTTCTTTCAGTGGGCATCGCAGTATGAGCAACCCGACTTTTCTGGCAGGAGCCGGCATAGGCATGAAGCCTGGCTGAAAGAATGCAAAATGCCTGTATTGCGTCTTGATGGAAGATTAGAGCGTGATGATCTGGTTGCAAAAGTACTGCAAACATCTGCATGAGCATTGCATAATCAATAGTTTATGGGCTTTTGTAGATAAAAATAGATTTTATATTCTAAAATGTCACCGCGATTATTTGAATGAATGTAGATTTACGTAAAGGATAGGTGTGAAATTAAAGAGTAGATCTACTTGTGTGTTCAATATGAATATTACATGTGTTTGATTGTGCTTTGTCGATTCTCTAGTTTATATAATTTTGATTTAAATTTTTGGAGAATTGCGATGAAATACATTTGTGTCTTCCTGTTTGTGGTGTTCTCATTCAGCGCAAATGCTGAGTTGATCAGGTCTCAGGTTGCGGCAAACCGTACTGCAAAACTTAACGTTTATAGCTATTACGTTCCTGAAACATGCAGCTCTGCGACCTTACCAAAAGTCTCTTTTGTTAAGAAACCGGAGCATGGTGTCGTTCGTTTTGTGCAGTCCCGATCTGCACTGCCAAAGACAGCCGGCAAATGTGCGGGTAAACAAACGAACGATTTGATCCTGTACTATTCGCCGGATAAAGACTTTCGGGGCACAGATAAGGTCGTGACCAAATTTCGGATGTATTCGGCAGGACGTGTCATATCTGGTGGGAACACATATGAGATCGAAATTAAGTAGCAGTCCGTCTTACTGTCGCATGAGCAACCGTTCGGTTCATCGTTAACCGAGCAGTTTTTTTATGGGTTCAAGCTGTCGTTATAACGGCGTACGGGGATTGAGCCTCCCCCTTTGAAGTGGTCCGCCCTTATAGTTAGGAAAGCGGAGGACCAATGATGGCGATTAAGAGACCTAAGCCAGAAGAGATTGTCGTGAAGTTACGGCAGGTTGAAGTTCTGATAGGGCAAGGTATGGCCCGGATTGATGCGATCAGACAGATCTGTGTGACAGAACAAACCTATTATCGCTGGAAGAAGAAGTACGGCGGGATGGGCACAGAACAGCTGAAGGAACTGAAGCGGTATCAATGCAGGGTCAAATTTCCCCAAAAGTGCTGGAC
>NZ_LMCK01000111.1:0-121 GCF_001623165.1 Pseudovibrio sp. WM33 | reverse complement strand
AAGAGATTGTCGTGAAGTTACGGCAGGTTGAAGTTCTGATGGGGCAAGGAATGGCCCGGATTGATGCGATCAGACAGATCAGTGTGACAGAACAAACCTATTATCGCTGGAAGAAGAAGTA
>NZ_LMCK01000110.1:0-147148 GCF_001623165.1 Pseudovibrio sp. WM33 | reverse complement strand
TCATGAAGGACGAGCCCGATTACGCATGCTATTGGCCCGTCGTTGCCAAGATAGATTAAATTTTGGGAGAGCTTTTCGCATGTGCAGCAAAGTGTATGTGATGCGACATTACAAACTTTATTATGCCGTCACAACTAAACAAACTGCCCCGCCGCATGGCCGGAAGACCAGGCCCATTGGAAGTTGAAGCCGCCGAGATGGCCGGTGACGTCGACGACTTCGCCGATGAAGAAGAGGCCGGGGACGGAGCTGGTTTCCATTGTTTTGGAGGAGAGGGCCTTTGTGCTTACACCGCCTAAGGTGACCTCAGCGGTGCGGTAGCCTTCGGTGCCGACGGGCTTGAGGGTCCACTCGTTGATTGCCAGAGCAGCTTTGCGCAGCACTTTGTCGGAGGTGTCGGCTAACCGTCCGCTCAGCTTATGCTCCTCGGCAATATGCATGGCCAGCTTTTTAGGTAGCAAACTTGCCACGGCAGTCTTAATGTCCTGCTTTGGCTGGCTTTGCTTAGCAGATTTCAAGGCCTCAAAAACATTTGTGTCTGGAAGCAAGTTGACGTGAATGTCTTTGCCTTCTTCCCAGTAAGAGGAAATCTGCAGAATGGATGGCCCGGAAAGGCCGCGATGGGTGAAGAGCAATCCTTCGCGGAAACTGGTCTTCTTGAAAGACACAACAGCATCCACTGAAACGCCTGCCAGATGTTTGGTCCGCTCCCGCATCGCATCATCAAAGACGAATGGCACAAGAGCAGCACGAGGGGTGACGAGCGGCAGATCAAATTGCTTGGCAATCTCGTAACCAAAGCCAGTAGCACCCATCTTAGGAATGGAAGGTCCGCCACAAGCCACAACCACTGATTGCGCTCGCACAGTGTCTCTGGAGGTGCCAACGGTGAAGCGATCATCAGGCTTGGTGAGAGAAGTGACACCGGTGCCCAGCTGAATGCGAACGCCGGATTGCTGGCATAGTTCGAGCAGCATGTCGATGATCTGCTGCGCACTGTCATCGCAAAACAGTTGGCCCAGTGTCTTTTCATGCCAGTTGATGCGGTGCTTATCCACCAACGCAATAAAATCTTGCTGGGTAAAGCGTTTCAAAGCGGAAACAGCAAAACGTGGGTTCTGAGAAAGAAAGTTTGCAGGAGATGCGTGCAGATTGGTGAAATTGCACCGCCCGCCACCGGAGATGCGGATCTTGTCCGCTGGGCGCTTGGCATGGTCAATCACCAGCACAGAGCGTCCGCGTTTTCCAGCCTCAATGGCACACATCAGGCCGGCAGCGCCTGCACCTATTATAAGAACGTCAATGTTTTGCATGGCGCTCTTATATGGGCTTTCCAGCCAAGGTCAACTCGGGATCAAATAAAAGAGGAGGGCCTGAGCCCTCCTCAATGCATTTCAGCAATGTTTAACGCTTAAGCCGCAACAACATCTCTCAGGAAGTTGGAAATGGTCTGGCGCAGCTCCGTTGCCTGTTTGGAAACAGAAGAAGAAGCCTCAAGCACGTCATTGGCAGAGTGGTTGGTTTCCTGAACCGAGCTCGTCACAACGCTCATGCTGTCTGCCACATCCTGAGTGCCCTGCGCAGCCTGCTGAATGTTCTGGCTGATGGAGGACGTCGCCGCATTCTGCTGAGCAATCGCAGTGGCAATAGAGCTGGTGTATTCATTCACCTGATGCATTGTGCCAGCAATCTGCTCAATGGCGGTCACAGCTTCCTTCGTAGAACCCTGAATACCGGAGATCTGAGAGGAAATCTCTTCTGTCGCCTTGGAAGTCTGGGTTGCCAGTTCCTTCACCTCGGATGCAACAACCGCAAAGCCCTTACCCATCTCGCCAGCACGTGCTGCTTCAATGGTTGCGTTCAGAGCCAGCAGGTTGGTTTGCTCGGCGATGTCACGAATGAGGTTGACCACCTCGCCAATCTTCTGGGCCGCAACATCCAGATCCGCTACATGATCGTTGGTGGCAGTTGCAACACTGGTTGCATCATCAACGGTCTGCTTGGTCTGGGAGATCTGACGGCCAATTTCTTCGATGGACGCAGAGAGCTCTTCAGCAGCAGAAGCTACGGTCTGAACGTTTTGCGAAGCCTGCTCAGAGGAACCAGCAGCGCTGTTGGCACGATCAGATGTTGTTGTCGCTATGTGTGTCAGAGAGTCCGCAGTTTGCTGCATCTTGCCGGTGTTGTCATCAACCCGGTCAAGAACACTGGAGACCTGATCATTAAACACACTGATCAATTGATCCACGTGCATCTGGCGGTCGCGTTCTTGCTCATGTTCTTTCTCAGAAAGGCTCTGCAGACGCTTCTGCTCAGCAACTGTATCGCGGAAAGACATAACAGCGTTCGCCACTTGGCCAACTTCATCAACGCCAGTCGCACCAGCGAACGTCACAGTGGTGTCGCCTTCAGCCAGTTTGCGAGCATCGCTAAGCAGGGCTGTTACCGGAATAGATACACTGCGAATGATCGTGTAAGCCGCGCCAATACCGAGGACAGTCACGAGGGCAGAGATGATCAGCGCGAGCATGAATTCCCACTGAGCGTTGGCAGTCAGCTTTTGTGCATGCATCACCAGTTCGTCAGCAAGGTAGTCTTCAAAATCCTTCAGCGAGTCGATACGTTCTGTTGCCATATCAAACCAGTCGGTGCCGGAAACTGAGGAGATGTCGCCGCCAAAGGCAGCAGAATATCCAAGCTTACGCGCAGCATCGACCCGGCTCATGATTGGACGGTTGAAGATCTTTTCCAGAAACTTCACCTGGGGACCGGTCATCAAAGAGCGGGCGGTCTTGAAATGCGTGTCCTGGCTGGCGCTCAGGCGTACAAAACGGTGATAGATAGTTGGATTGAACTCCTGAGCACTAAAGCCGTTTGCACCAATTGCGCGCTCAATGCCTGCGTTTTCTTTTCCAAGCAGCACTTCTTCATACATGCTTAGCTGGCGAACAAGGCTGGCATCGCGGCTCACGGCAACGGTGCTTGGCAAAAACTTGAAGGCGTCGTTAATGGTGCCGCTGTAGTAAGCAACAGTTTCGCCAACGGTTGTGTTCAGGCTTTTGACGTTGTTGCGGATACGGTCAATGCTTGCCAGACGGCTGTTCACCACGTCCACCTGGGCCGCAAGGCCTCTATCAATGGACATCAGGTCAATTTTGGTGAGCGCAGTCTTGTAGATACGGATTTTGCTGTCAGTCAGCTTGTGCTGGTCAGCAAGGCCCTCAGCAAAGGCTTTGCCCTTAGCGCCAAGATATCCGGCAGAGCGGCCACGCTCTTTTTGCAGTTCGTGAACAACAGCACTCAATACAGGAACAAACTCTGCAACCTGACCAATAGAGGATGCTTCCACCTTTTTGTTATAGGCGGTGGTGATTTGTGAGCCAGCAAAATAGAGCATGGGCACAAACGCAAGCATGAATATCGCGATGATACGATACTTTAAAAGAATACGACGCATAAGAGCACCTGAAGGGGAAACTCGAGTTCCAATTTTGAGCGGGGCACTGCTGCCCGTTTCACTGTTTCGTGATTACACGCATAAATTGAGTCAGTAATTCTTTATAGAGCGTTTATTCTGTGGCTTGGATTTGTACTAACTGCCTACTTATTCTCACCTAAGTAATATAATTAGGTAAAATACTTAGTTCCTAAGTATATGTGTAGATTGCAATTAATTATTATTTCGGAAATATACTTGAGTTTTCAGCGAGTACAAGAGCATCGACGATAATTAGTGAGCTTTTGATGATTCGTTTAAGCAGCCTATGGAATGAGAAGCAAAACTCCCCATTCCAAGATCTCGATCAAGTGATGCTTACGTAGACCACACCTGCGCACGGTCCTGATAAAGCTGTCCCTCCATGCGCGCACCGTACAGAGAACAAGCTTTCACGTAGTCCATGTAGGAACCGTGGATTTTCTCGCTCATTGCATCGCCAGCAGGATAGGCCGCAATCACTTCGCGGGCAGCCGCGCCAATCGCTTCAATCACATCCGGTGGGAAGGAGGAGAGAATGGCACCGCGTTCCACCAGTGTGGAAAGAGCGATGGTGTTGTTATAGCGAAATTCCGCCGTGCTCTCTTCAGCCTGTGCTGTCGCCGCCTGCGCCAGAACTTCCTTCAGCCAAGGGCTCAGGTTCCCATAGGTGTTCTGGTTTACGATCATTTCCAGACCCGGACCCGGCTCATGGAACGCCGGCAAGTGGTAGTACGGCGCAATCTTGTAAAGGCCGAGAGCGAGATCGTTCCACGGGCCAACAAACTCAGCCGCATCAACCACGCCGGACTGCAGAGCAGGGTAGATTTCTGGCGGAGGTGTGACAACAGTGGTCGCACCCACTTTGCGCAGAATGTCGCCGCCAAGGCCGGCAATACGCATCTTCAGCCCGACAAGATCATCCAGAGACTTGATTGGCTTCTTGAACCAGCCGCCTGCCTGAGCGCCCGAGCTACCCACATAAAATGGTTTCACACCATGCGGTGCATACGCTTCGTCCCAAAGAGCCTGTCCGCCGCCATGACGCAACCAGCCGGAAAGCTCGGTCGCATCCAGGCCAAACGGGAGAGTGGTGAAGTACATGGTCGAGCGGATCTTGCCCACCTGATAATAAGGCGCGTTGTGACCGATATCAGCAGTGCCAGAGGAAACGGCAGAGAATGTTTCGAACGGAGGAACCAGCTCGCCGCCGCCAAAATACTTGATGGAAATCTTGCCGTCAGAAAGCGCCTCGATGCGTTTGCCCAGCTGTTCAGCTGAGGTGCCCACGCCCGGGAAGCCCTTTGGGAAAGAGCCGACGAGTTTCAGGTTCAATGTGGCGTTTGCAAGTGCTGGCGCAGCAAGGACAGAAGCGCCGCCCGCAGCACCAGTTGCCATTGCTGTTTTCAGAAAGTCACGGCGTTTCATCTGCCCGTCTCCGCTAATTCATAAAATACGTAGGTATTAATGCTAGCAGAGGGCAGGTGGGTCTGGCGATATATTTCAGCAGTCAGGGCTGAGAAGAAATCAAGTCAGAGAGAGCTTTACTTGAGTATCTCGAACATGCGCTCGAGTTGCTCTTCCACATTCAGCTGGTCCTCATCAAGAACCTGAAACATCCCGTTGCTGTGAATGCCTTCAACAGCCAGATAGACAAGGGTTGCCAGCTCTGGGTCTTCAGACTCGTCCTGAATGCGCGCGTACATGTCTTTATGGAAGACGCGGACGGGGTCAAGCAGGCTCGGGTCGTCTGCAATGGCGGCCAGCATACCGGAGGCTGCCTTGTTGTCTTCTTTAATCTTGCTGCAAAGCCCCTTCAGGAATGCCCGCATAAGTTTATGACGATAGGGATCATCAGCAAGCTTCTGCTCTTCTGTGGCAATGTTATCGCGCGTGCCATCTACATGGTATTGAACCATGGAGCGGATGAGAGCTTGTTTGCTTGGGAAGTTATAGAGCAGCCCACCTTTGGAAACACCTGCATGCTTGGCGATTGCATCCAACGAAAACTGCCCACCGCCTTGTGCTTGCACATAGTCGATGGCCGCTTCAAGAATGCGATGCTGCGTTCTGCTGGCTTTGGTCGTGCCCTTCACAATGAGTCCCTTGCCCAATTCTGCGAGAGGTCGCAGAGAAAAAAGTTGTTCTTATAAGCGCAGATCTGCGACTTTTGTCAGTATAGGCCATCAGTGGCAACTTTGCGAGGCCAAGTCGTCATGTGAACCACGAAATTTATGAAGTGAAAACAACGATGTTCGTTGAACCAGATAAAATAGCCGTGATTGCGGCTCTTTTAAGAAGTTCTCAGCTGAAAGATGGGGGAGAGAGAGCATTAGGCAAGCTCTGATCAGAACAAGGAGACGGCTGGTCTGATGTAAAAAATAAAAGGCCTGACGGCGCCTGGCAATTGCCGGCGCGCATCAGGCCAATTATGTGGCGGTCACAAAGTTCATTCAGCTTGCGCTGAAACAAACTCTGGAGCCTCGCAAATCGTACAGATTAAGCAAGCTCAATCTGGGAAGCCTGCAAACCGCGGCCACGACGATCTTCTTCAGCAACAAAAGTGATCGCTGCACCTTCAGCAGGAACTGCGATGCCAGAGCGTTCGAAAGCTGTGATATGAACAAAGATGTCTTTGGAACCGTCAGCTGGAGTAACGAAGCCGTAGCCTTTGTCGTGGTTGAAGAATTTGAGGGTACCGTCTTGTCGCATGGAAACGTCCTTTAAGCCAAAAAAGTCAACTCGCCTGGTTAAGGCGGGTCAGTCGTGACGAGCAATGTAATCAAAGGCAGAAAAGGACATTGTTCCGATACATGCACCGCAACATTGCCAGCCGTGTCTCTAATAACAGCCCGCAGTCATAAGGTCTGAGCTCTCATTCTTTCTAAAAGAAATCAGTCCTAATGGTTCATATAGGGAGGCGGGTCATATGTCGCCCCTCTAATACTACGGGATAAGCAAATCTCTTAGCTTGCTCGTCCCTACCGATGTAGTTGCTCCTTAAGAAATCCACAAGGTGCAATTTAAAAAAAGAGCCCAATTGAGGCATTATGTTCCTCTTAAACGGCCTACGATGCCCTTAGGGAACCAGTAAATACTGCAGATAAATAACATTCCCAACCAAAGCAGCCAGCGTTCCGGTGAAACCACCTCTGACACTATAGGCAGACTACCCAGCGATTCCTGAAGGAGGCCCAAGAGGTTCTGCAAATAGGACTGGGTGAGAAGGAACAGGACAGCCCCGATAACGGCGCCGTACATGCTCCCCATTCCGCCAATAACAACCATCAACAGAATGTCCACCATTATATCCATAGAGAGTGTTGTCGCTGGTCCAGTGTAGCGCAGCCAGAGGGCCATCAGCGAACCTGCGAGCGCTGCCATTACAGCAGACAGAATTGTCGCCACACTGCGATATCGCACCACCTTGTAGCCAATCGCTTCCGCACGGAATGCATTCTCTCGGATAGCTTGCAGAACACGGCCGAACGGAGAGTTCACGATCCGCAGCAAAACAAGGAACAGACACAGGCTGCTGAAGAAGACCACATAGTACGTGATCAGCTTGCCATTGAGGCGAACTCCGAGCACCTTCTCCTTCACCAACTTGAACGCAGGCGTCATCTCCTGCGGATTGCGATAGCTCAGCCCGTCCTCGCCACCAGTGAAGCCGGAAAGTTGCGAGACCAGCACCAGAAACGCACTCGCCACAGCCAGTGTCATCATGGCAAAAAAGATTGCTTTGACCCGTAGTGAGAATAGCGCAATCACAAACGCAAAGGCCCCGGCCACCAGCGCACCACACACAGTGCCAAGTGCAATCGCACTGTAAGAGGCGCCCATGTTCACCAGTGCAATGGCCGTCCCATAAGCCCCGATGCCAAAGAACATGGTGTGCGCGAACGACACCACGCCCGTATACCCCAGCAGTAAATCATAACTGGCCACCAGCACAATGAAGATGCAAATGCGAGCAGCGGTATCTAACGAACGCGTACCGGGAAACAGAAATGGCGCAAACAGCAACCCAACCAGAATGAGCAGCAGGACAGCACTGAGCATTTTGCTGCGTGGACGGTCACCAGAAAGGAGTTTCACAATCATCTGATAAACTCCTCAATGCGCTTTGACGACGGGGTAGAGCCCCTGAGGTCGCCACATCAGCACAGCCCCCATCAGCAGGATCGTTGAAACCAACGCCAGTTTGGGGATCAGGAAGCCGGTGTAGTTGGTCAGCAAACCCACCAGCATCGCGCCGATGAAACAGCCCTCAATGGAGCCAAGCCCGCCGATGATCACCACTATGAAGACGGAGATCATCACCTCAGCCCCCATATGAGCCGTAATGGTTTCCTGATACATGCCCCACATCACACCGCCGAGTCCCGCCAAAGCACAGCCCACCATGAACACTGCCAGAAACAGCTTCTCTATCGGATACCCCAGAGCTTCCACCATTTCGCCATTTTGAACCCCAGCCCGCACCAGCAGCCCAATGTGTGTCCGGTTCAAAACCAGCCGCATGGCAACAAACAATGCCAGCCCGATTACAATGGCCAACACACGGTATTTCTCAATGGCAGCGCCCAGCACCACAAAAGAACCCTGAAACGCAGCAGGCCGCGCCAGCACAATCTCATCCGGGCCCCAGATCACATAGATCAGCTGCTGCGTCACAACCAGCCCGCCCATGGTCACGAGGATCTGCTTCAGGTGTTGCCCGTACACCGGCTTAACAATCAGCCGCTCAAAGCCATAGCCCGCAAGACCCGTCACCAGCATGGCAAACGCCACAGCAAGCAGAACAGCGCTCAGATTAAGCGCAATGCTGGGGCTCTCAATCCACCCACCCAGCAGGCCCAAAATGGTAAACCCTGCAAAGGCTCCAAGCGAAATAAACGCCCCATGCCCGAAGTTGATCACGTCCATCAGGCCGAAGATTACAGTAAGGCCAGACGCCATGATGAAAATCATCATCCCCATCGCCAGCCCCGCCGCCGTCAGCGTCAACCAGGTGGAGCCGGAACCAATCGCGAGCAAGCCGATCACCATCAGCACAGGCACAAGCAGCAGCGGTGCCTTTGCCTCGATAGTCTGAGAGAGAGAAGGGCGCTCGATGCGCGGTTTAATCAGGCTGTCACTCATTGGTGTGCCTCCAGTGAAAGTCCCATCAGCCTCTCCTGCAATTCGGCATCAGCTGCCAGCTCTGCCATGGCGCCGGAATAAACAATCCGCCCGTCATCCATCACGGCAACGGTGTCTCCCACTGCGCGCGCCATGGAAAAGTTCTGCTCCACCAGTAAAATCGTGGTCTGCATCTCTTTCAGTTCTTTCAGGGCTGCAATCATGGCGTTGATGATTGCAGGAGCCAGCCCCTTGGTCGGCTCATCAATCAGGATCAACTTTCTGGGCTCAATGATTGCGCGAGCCACCGCCAGCATCTGCTTTTGCCCGCCGGAAAGATTACCCGCAGCACTCTGCCAAAATGTTTTGAGGGGAGGGAACAGGCCAAAAATCCATCCCAGCCGTTCCTCATCAATCGCACTGTTCCGTGCGGCTAGAAGCATGTTTTCATGCACGGTCAAATCGGTGAAGATGCCCATATCCTCCGGCACAAAAGCAATCTCGCGCTGGGCAATGGCAGGTGTGGTCTCTTTCTGGATCTCTGTTCCATCAAACTGGATCGTCCCTTTTGAGGCCTGCCACAGCCCCATGATGGTCCGCAGCGTCGTGGTCTTGCCAGCGCCATTCCGCCCTAGCAGAACCGTGACACCACCGCGTGGAACTTCCAGATCAACCCCCTGCAAAATGTGGTAGGGGCCAATATGCGTGTGAACGCTGTTTAGACTGAGAAGAGCATCAGACATGCGCACCCTCTGTTTTCTCTTCAGGTGCAACACCTAGATAAGCCTGCTGAACCACCGGAGAGGCGATCACTTCAGTAGGATCCCCATCTGCCACCAGCTCTCCGTTGTGCAGCACAATAATCCGGTCAGCCAGTGAGCGGATCACATCCATCTTGTGCTCAACCAGCAAAATTGTGCGGTCCTTGTCCTGCTTCAACTCACGGATCAGGTCCAGCACAACCGGCACCTCATCAACGCTCATGCCTGCTGTCGGCTCATCAAACATCAGCACTTGCGGACCAATGGCAATCATCAGAGCTACCTCCAGCTTGCGCTGATCTCCATGTGACAGCTCGGATGTGCTCTGCTCGGCCTTATCCAGCAAATGCACCTCTGCCAGAATGTGCTCTGCGCGTTGGATCAGCTCCACATGGCTGTCCGCCATAGAAAACAAATCCATGCCCATCCGCTGATGAGCCTGCACCGCCAGCCGTGCATTCTCCCGAACGCTCAGGCCGGGAAACAGATTGGTCATCTGAAACGCCCGCCCGATGCCCCGCAGGGTCCTGTCGGCAATTGAAAGGCGCGTGATGTCTTCGCCATTAAACCAGACATGACCAGCACTGGCGGCTAACTGGCCGGAAATCAGGTTGAAGTAAGTGGTCTTGCCAGCACCATTCGGCCCCACAATGGCAGTCAGTGTCCCGCGATGAAAATCACAGGACACTGCATCAACGGCCACATGCCCACCAAAACGAATGGTCAGATCATGCGTACTCAGAACCGGCTTTTCGTCTTTCTGTAATTCCAAAGACCTGCCCTTTATGAGAGTTCATTTTGGGCGCGAAGGCTCGGATTTGCCCGCGCTTTCCGCCGTGCCCAGAGGATGAAGAGGAAGGCACAGCCATACATGGTGATGCCGTAAATACCGGAGGCCAGACTGTATGGCGGCAATGCTTCGCCGTTCATTGCGATCAAAGCCCCAACGGTGATCCCAAGCGTGGCATTTTGGACGCCCACCTCCATAGCAATCGCAACACTGTCAGGATGCGAGAGTTTCATAAGCTTGGCGCCGCCATACCCAACCAGCAGCATCACAACATTCAGCAAAATAAGGACTGGCCCCAGTTCCAGAATATTGGCCGTCAGCACAGACCAATTAGTGGCAATGGCCCCAAGCACGATCACCACAAACAGCACGGAGGCCAACAGCGACACCACTTTGGAGATCGCCGCGGTAAACGATGGCGCCATATGATTTACGAGAACCCCAATCGCAACGGGAACAGCCGTAATCAGTGCCATGGAAATGCCAATAGATGTCACATCAATCTTGGGCATGGCTGCACCAAGAAAGTAGTTTGCGGATGCCGCTGCAAAAACCGGCACCGTCAACACGCACAGCACACTGGTCACGGCGGTGAGCGACACCGCCAGCGCGACAGAACCGCCGCTGAACCGTGTCAGCATGTTGGAGGTGACACCACCCGGGGCGAAGGCAAGCAGCATCACGCCAAACGCCATGGCCGGCTCCAGCTCCACCACTTGTAAAATGAGAAAGGCAACAACGGGCAACAAAAGCAACTGCCCCAGCATGCCAATGCTAAACGCACGCGGCATCTGCACCACGCGTTTAAAGTCCTGCAGTGTGAGGGAGATACCGAGAGAAAACATGATGAACGCCAGCGAAAGCGGCAAAAACAGCTTTAAGAGAATGTCCATGGTCTTGTACTTCGCTCTTTGAGGCTCTGATATTCCGTAAGCGGGACAATCTGCAACTGAGGATGAGGTCAGCAATCCTGCAGAAACCCCTCACGGTTCCAGAGCGTTATCTTTTGCGATTTAAGGAGAGCGAGTGGCCCGCTCCCTCTCTGAGCTATGTAAAACGGGGACCTACTGGTTCTGAACTGGGATATCCATGTCCTCAATCTTGAGTTCACGCACCAGTTCAGGAATGCCCCATTCAACCTCTGGATCCACACGGATCTTGAAGTGATACATGGACTGCAATGCCTGATGATCCTCAGCGCGGAATTTCATCAGCCCCTTCGGACCTTCAAACTCCATGCCTTCCATCGCGGTGATCAGCTCTTCCGTATCCGTGGAGCCAGCTTTACGGATCGCCTCGACAGCAGCGATGCCTGCCGCCATACCACCCGCCGTAAAGAAATCAGGCGGCGAGCTGTAACGAGCCTCATGTTCTTTCACCAGCCAGTCATTCACTGGGTTCTGAGGGATCTCGTAGTAATAGTAGGTCGCGCCTTCCATACCCGGCATGGCCTTATAGGCTTTCAGAGCCGCCAAAATGTTGCCACCCGTTGCGATCTCAATCCCATGGCGTTCAGGGTTCATCGCGTTGATCTTCGCCAGCGGGTTTCCGCCACCAGCCCAGATCACAAACAGGAACTTGCGTCCTTCCTGCCCCTTCAGAGCCTCAAAGATGCGCTGGGCACTTGCAGTGAAATCCTTGGTGTCCGTCGGTGCGTACTCCTCAAACACCAGCTTGGCATTGGTCTTTTCAATTGCATTGCGGAAAGCAGCCACACCATCACGCCCAAACGCATAATCCTGCGCCAGCGTGGCAATAGACGCTCCGTCCTGCCCAAGGGCAACAGCATTCGCAATCGCATCCTGAGAGGAGTTCCGTGACGTGCGGAAGATGTAGCGGTTGAAGTTGGCGCCTGTGATGCTGTCAGCAACGGCAGGCTCCACGATCAGCAGCTTCTCGTATTCCTCGGCTATCGAGAGCATCGCCAACGCAACACCAGAGGAGACCGGCCCAATTGCCAGATCAACCTCATCATCGCCGTAAGCCTCGGCCAGCATGGCACGTCCAATATCCGGCTTGAGCTGGCTGTCTTTTTCGATGACCTCAATTTTGCGGCCATCAATCTCCATGGTCCCGCCGGTGGCATACTCCAGCCCCATCATCAAGCCCACATGAGATTGCTTGGCATAGGCCTCAAAAGGACCGGTTTTACCATAGACGTGGGCAATCTTGATCGGCTCTGCCGCAGAGGAAATATTTGATGAAACAAAAAGCGCAAACGCGCTGGCCGCTAGGCTAACCGCCGCGGCCCTAAGTAATTTATGCATAATGAAACCCCTCCCACGTTGCCCAGGGGCCTCCGTAAACGCAAACACCGTCTCAAAAGACTTCGCAAGCCTGCCCTCAAACAACGTAAATATAGTTGACGCATGTATTCAGGAAGGAGTCAATGATTCCAGATTGATCCAAATTGTTAAGATTTGAACGGATCACTTGTATTTGCTTATCCGGAAAATAAATTTCAGCTGTTCAGAATTTTATATCAAAAAATCGATTTTGGTGATCAAGGCATCAGCCCAATATTTGCAATTACTCTTTGCAGTTTCAGTTTAAAGAGATGATTCTTGCGACTTACTGTAAGTCGTTGTGACTACTCCTGCTTTCACTGCGACAAGCTGACGGCTATACGCCATGGAAAAGCCGTATTTCGCCCTGTTTACACCTCAATTAGCCGTTAGGCCGCGTCTCTCTGCAGGTGTGTCAGATAAGTGTTTGTTCACCATCTCTGAAAACCTGATGATAACAAGATCCTGATACCTTCAATAGCAATAAGAACACTGGTTTAACAGGGCGTCATTAAGTACTGAGTGCGTAGCAGTCAGTATTACCAAAATAACAATAAGTCCTGAAAAGGGATTATCTGCATATCACTATGCGGACAACTGAAGGGTGACCCGTTTCCATTGCTTGGTGGGTCTTCCTTGTTTCAAGGCAGGTTGTCTTGCCCCGACGATTTTAAAGGCCGTACCTCCCCCTCCCAATCGGCCTTTTTATGCCTGCTTTGTTTGGCACCGAGGTATCCTCCCACCTCGGTGCCTTTTTTATGAGTGGGTGCTCGGCTTAAGCAACTTCTTCAGCTGGTGACGCAATCAGCTCAAAGCCTTCGTCGATCCAGCCGGTCATACCTCCCAACATAATCTTCACGGAACGTCCCAGCCGGGAGAGGTTATAGGCGGCCTTGTCTGCCCCGTTGCAATGCGGCCCAGCGCAATAGACCACAAACACGGTGTCCATCGGCCACTTGGCAAGGTTCTCTTCCGTCAGATCCCGGTGGTGAAGACAGATCGCACCATCCACGTGTCCTTTCGCAAAGCGGGCTGCACCGCGAACATCAATCAATACGAATTCTACAGTGCCATCTGCCAGATCTGCCTGAACGTCAGAACAGTCTGTTTCGAACTGCAGGATTGAACGGAAATGCGAGAGTGCCAGCTTTGGGTCAGCTGGCGAATATTCGAGCGTGCGTGAGGACATGTATTTCTCCAAATCTGCGAGGATGCTCCTGATTAGGGAGAGGAGCACCAAAAACACTTATTTTAAAGCAGTTTGCAGGAGAGATGCCTCCGCAAACAGCCTTGCGTGATGACAGGAATTTCGCCTGCCCACGTAATCTGGAGAATTTCCCGGTTGCGAAAAACTGGCTCAAATGACTATATTCGTAAAAAATACGCCAATCTCTTTCGAGTTGATTTTTCCGATGCCCCAAACCACACCCCGCAGCCCAAAAGGCCCGCTTGTTGTAACGCTCATCTATGACGGTTTGTGTACCTTTGAGTTTGGTCAGGCCTACGAGCTGTTCGGCCTGCCAAGACCAGAGCTCGGCGCGAACTGGTACAGGTATGAGACGGTCGCCATCGAGGACGGCCCTATCCGTGCTGCAGGTGGTCTGGAGATCAAAGCGGAAAAGCAGCTGGATGCGCTGGAGCACGCCGACATCATCCTCATCCCCGGCTGGCGTGGCATTGATACCCCGGTGCCGGAGGACCTGATTGAGGCACTGTGTAAGGCCTACAATCGCGGAGCTCGTGTTGCCTCCATCTGCTCCGGTGCTTTCGTACTGGCGCGCTCTGGCCTGCTCAATGGCCGCACAGCCACGACGCACTGGCGCTATGCAGAAGCGCTGCAAACCGGGTTCCCGTCCATCAACGTAGAAGAAGACCGGCTCTATTCCGAATCCGACAGGGTATTCACCTCCGCAGGCAGCGCAGCAGGCATTGACCTTGCGCTTCACATCATCCGGCAGGATTACGGCTCACAGATCGCCAACAGCGTTGCCAAACGACTGGTTGCACCTCCGTTCAGGGAAGGAACGCAAACCCAGTTTGCAGAACAGCCTGTACCCGAGGAACGGGAAAGTAAACGCTTCGCAGCACTTTTTGAGGAACTGGAGAAAAAACGTGCCTACACCATGTCCGTGCCAGAAATGGCAGACCTGATGGGCATGAGCCAGCGCACCTTCATCCGCAAATTCTCAAAGGTAACCGGACTTGCACCCGCAGAGTGGCGGCGCACCAAGCAACTGGAAACAGCCAAGCACCTATTGGAAGCGGAAGAGGCGATGGACATGGAGAACCTTTCCCACCTTTGCGGGTTTGGCTCAGCAGCAACCTTGCGGCATCACTTCAGAAGCAAATATGGCACCACACCAACAGCCTACAGGCGCCAGTTCCAAACCCGTCAAGCCTGAAAGTACGCTTTGATGCCATGCGCAGCAGAGCGACCTGTCGCAAACACCGCCTGCAGAAGATAGCCACCCGTTGGCGCTTCCCAGTCCAACATCTCGCCCGCCACAAACACACCCGGCAGTTTGGTGAGCATGTAGTGCTCGTCGATTTCGTCAAACGAAATGCCGCCCGCGCTGGAGATCGCCCGGTCAAGAGGCCGTGGCGCTGTCAGCTGCAACGGCAATGCCTTGATACACGCCGCCAGTTCATCAGCCTCAATCGGCAGTGGTCCTACTTCCCGCATCAAAGCGATGGCGGCAGCGGGCAGACCGGTTGCTTTGCGCAGGAAGTTGCTCATGGATTGCTTACCACGTGGCCGCGCCAGCTTGGCCGCGAGCTTGTTAGCAGAGACATCCGGCTTCAGGTCAATCTCAATCTGTGCCGTCCCTGTTGCAAGGATTGTATCCCGCAGATCAGCTGAGAGCGCATAGATCACGCCGCCTTCAATCCCACTGGCATCCAGCATGGCATCACCAACAACACGGCGATCTCCGTGGGAGACAGCTATCTTCTTCAGGGGAGTACCTTTGTGGCGGTCCTTGAAGTGATCCGAAAACGCAATCTCAAACCCGCAATTGGCAGGGAGCAGCGCGTTCACATCAATCTGCTTGTCACGCAAAGTCGAAACCCACGCGCCATCAGAGCCAAGCTTCGCCCAGGAACCGCCACCAAGTGCTAGCAAAACAGCGTCAAACGCCTGCGCTTCAATGGGCTCATCGCCTTTTTGAAGTAGCAAACTTCCGGCTTCATCAAATCCGTGCCATCGGGTATTCGCATGCAATGTTACGCCTTGCTGATCAAGCAATTTCAACCAGTTACGCAACAGCGGAGAGGCTTTGAAGCTTTTAGGAAACACCTTGCCGCTGGAACCTTCAAACGTCGGCTGCCCCAACCCTGCGCTCCATTCCCGCAAAGCAGAAGGAGGAAAATCCCGCACTGACTGCAACAGTTGCGCATGTGCAGGACGGTAGCGGCTCAGAAAAACCTCCAGATCCTCACTGTGGGTTAGATTGAGACCACCAAGCCCAGCCATCAAAAACTTGCGGGCAGGAGACGGGCGTTGATCAAAGAGGCTCACACGCACTCCGGCTTCTGCCAGATGTTGAGCAGCAAACAGCCCGGCAGGGCCTGCTCCGATGATTGCAACATGCTTTGTCAAAGATCCATCCAGTCCGCTTATGGTCATTGAGACTCCAGCCAATGACATTTACAGCTCTAATGCCTTTGTTTTCCGCCAATTACAAGCCGGAAGAGCGCCACATCCCACAGATGGAGAGCAGGGCACATCAGGGATTTTCACCTCCTTAAAGAAGCACCCCTGATATTAGAAGGAAGACTTCTAAGGAATGTACAGTCCCCGCACTTCAAGCTTTGCTGAATGCAAACAGTAAAGTGGGGGCCGCATTGAGAACTGCAATCGTAATGCCGCGTAACATGCATTTTTGCCAGTCTCGAGCCACATCAATAGATCTGTGCGCTCATGATCTTGCGCTTCATAGCCAGAACAAAAGCAACCTGCGTATTTTTGCAGGCGGCGAGGAGGATCTGTTTGAAGATGTTGATGTTTTTGCAGTGACAGAACCGGGTAGAAAGCCGACGCCCGCAAAGTTCTATGATCCGCTGTCAGAGTTTGGACCGCAACTGATCGTCGTGCATCAGCATCTAGAAACGGCGTTTCAGATCATCACGGACTTTCCTGGCACCCCTGTAATCTTGCACAGGCATGGCAGATTTGAGCGCAACAGCGCGTTCAAACGCTGGAAGTACACCCGCAAAATGAACCGCCTTGCAGGCATCATCTGGGTTGGCGAAGATGCCCGCAATAACTTCTGCGAAAATTTCACGGGTGTAAAAGCCCGCAGTGTGGTGGTGCCCAATGGCATAGATTGCGAGCTCTGGTCCCCAGCCCCCAAAGAAAACTCTGTGATCTATGTGGGGCGGGCAAGGGAAGACAAAGGCGTGTTCGACCTGGCGCAGGCTTGGCTTGCCTGTGCAGATCGTTTGGATCGGACGGGGTGGAAACTGAATCTGGTACTGGCCGTTACCGACGAGGGAGAGCAATCAACAGCAAACTCTCTCCGGCAGATGCTTTCAAGCCACGCGGACAGTGTCTCAATTGAGACCAACCTCAATGCCTCAGATGTTCAAAAACGCCTCGCAAGATCATCCATCGCAGTGGTGCCCTCCATCGTGGCAGAAGGTTTTGGCCGCACCGCGATTGAAGCCATGAGCTGCGGTGCAGCGGTGATCACCACGCATTCAGGCGGCTTGTGGGAGGCGGTCGGAGAAACTGGCAAGGTGATCAACCCAAGAGCACCCAAAGAAATTGCGTCAGCGCTACTCGATCTAGCTGACAATCGCCCTTTGCGTGAGGAGATGGCAGAAGCAGGACGGGAGAGAGTGCTCCGTCTCTTCAACATCCAGCAGATCGCAGAAAACTATGATGACATGCTCATGAGCCTGTGGGACGACTTCGTCAGCGGCTCCGACAATACACAGGGTCTCATCGACCACATGCTCGTGTCAGAATGAAGCAATCGAGGTATGAGGCTGGTAGAGGGCGTAAGTCGGCTTCGGAGTGTACCTGCATGCGAGGAGACCAACAAAATGCACCCTGATCATGTAACGGTGGCGGTCCGCAATCTGGAGGAGGCGCGCTCCTTTTTTGCCCTGCTTGATTTTCAGGAAGAAAAATCTCTCGTCATCTCCGGTCCCGTGTTTTCAAAGTACATGGGCATTCCGGATCTGGAAGCAGAGCACGTCACGCTGGTGCTGAAAGGCCATAGCCCAAGGTTTGAAATTCAGTTGCTACACTACCGCAACCCAGAGCCTCGCAGCGAGCCTTACCCCGAAGACCTCTGCCGAACAGGCTACAATCACCTGTGTTTCGCGGTTGATGATCTGGAGGACAGATTGTCAAAGCTTCAAGCCGCCGGGTTCAAAGCCCGTTCCGAAGTCATGGAGTTCAACGACAGAAAACTGGTGTTCCTGTTTGGGCCAGAAAAGATCACGATAGAACTCGCTGAATGGCATAAACCAGAGTAAAACGCGTTCGCAAATACGATCGCTTCTATTAGTAAAAGAGTTGGTTGCAGGGCAGAGAGCTTACAAGAAATGCAGCAGCGTGAAGGCCAACGGATGCACCTTTAACGTCTGAGCAATCCCACCTTCTCAAAGAAAACGGCTGTCTCCAGCTCATCACCAACCGCAGGGACTGTGCAATCCCTGCGAGTTAGAGAAATAAACCTCACATCAACAACGCCTTGGTTGCTTCCTTGTAGTTCCGGGCCTTCGCGTTCTCAATAAATAGCAGTCCCTTCAGGTACTCCAACCGCGCCTTGGATTTTTTGATCCGCTGTGCCATATGCCGCGCCACCTTTGGCGAGATATGCGAGAAGCCGCGTTCCCGAAGTTCGGCACGCAGTGCTTGGCCCACGTCATTCGCCAATGTATCCTCGCTGAAATTCGGTTCCTCTTCATCATGCAACCGCGCAACAGCACATAGCAACGCCATATCAGCCACCATCCGGTAAGGGCGTCCGCTGCGTGCCGTCACCTGACCCGGATGCAGCCGATACCGAACAAGCCGCTCGTTAAGAGCACCAATCTTCCCATATTCCAGCAAGCGCAGATAAAGGTCATAATCCTCTGCACCATCAAAATGCGGACGATACCCGCCAAGGGTCAACACAGCATCACGGCGAAACATAATGGTCGGGTGGTACAAGCAGCACTTCTCAAAGAGGCGCTTGCGGATCTCAACCGAGCTTTTCGGGCACTCCATCTGGTCTATGATCTGCCCGGCCTCATCAATCACGGAAACTTCTGTTCCGCACAACTGCCAGTCAGGGTTCCGGTTCATAATCCGAACCTGCCGTTCCAGACGAAGCGACTCCGACAGATCATCCGCATCAAGGCGGGCAACCAATGGGCTCTCAATCACCGCAAGCCCGGTATTAAGCGCGTTTGAGATACCCTGACCTGGCCCTTCAAGGATCTGAAACCGGCCCTTCGAAAAATGGCCTGCAAAATGCTCCGCAATTTCCCGGGTTTCATCGGTGGAGGCATCATCCACCAACACAACAGCAAAGTCTGTGAAGCTTTGTGCCAACAGGCTGCTCAGTGTCTCTCCAAGCGTGTTTGCGGCATTGCGTGCAGGGATTAACACGCTGACAAGAGGGGCGGGATCTTGCTGTTGCTTTTCAGCCATTGAATAAGCCACCTATCTGCTTAAGCTCTTTTTGCCTTCCAGCTGAGGCTGCGAAGGAAGCTAAGCGTTTGTTGTGTTGCTTCGTTTCTTTGAAAAATCAGGAACATCGGGTGGAAGGCTGGGTCAGGTCTTATCCTGCCGTGCAGCAGTCGCCCCCCTCTGAGATGAATGGGTCTGTTCCAGAAGATCTGCTTCAATGGATTTCGCGACCCGCAGATATCGCCCGACCGCGTAGTTGGTTGAGGCAATCAAACCCCACCAGCCATATCGGCAGTACCCGCGCACCAGATAGCCCTTCAGAAAGGCTGCGGGAAACTCATAGAGCAGCCGTGACTTCGGCATCCTGCGGCCCCGCCCGCGCATCTCATGCACTTGCATGGTGGAATAGCGGTTCATCTTCTCAAAGTGGAAGGCAACGCTGGGAATGCTGCGGTGGTCCATATGCCCCTTCAGCATGCCTATCTTGGCATCGCTGGGCGGACGAACCGTGTCATGCACCGAGCTGGCAGAAAAACGACCTACACTCCTGCGGTAAAGTCGGATTTGCTTATGAGAGTAAGCGTGTTTTGCAGCGGTCTTTTCGTGAGGCCACACATCGCAGATGTCCACCTCCCAAAAATCATTCTGCGTAAGAACAGAGGTCTGGAACAAGCCAACTATCTCATCACGCAGTGCAGGTGTGACCACCTCGTCGGCATCAATGTTCAGGATCCAGTCATTCCGGCACTGGTCCTCGCCAAACCGCTTTTGCATGCCATACCCGTTCCAGTCATTGTGCAGCACACGTGCCCCCATGCGCTGGGCGACGGTCACGGTTTGGTCCGTAGATCCGCTGTCAATCACAATGACCTCATCAGCCCAGTGAATGCAGCTGGCAATCGTCTGTCCGATACGGTCTTCCTCATTCATCGCGATGATGAAAACGGACATTGAAATGCGGGCCTCATCAGATCGCTCGTCAGCGGTTGGCCTTCCTTGCTGGGCTCGCTTTGCTGCAATGTCGATGATTTTGCTCTGGGTGGAGATATCGGGCCTCAAACTCTTGGATTATCCGCAATAATCTAGAGTTTACTCCCCCATACACATTCCGAAATTCGTTCAATATGAAGGACTGTTTTCACCCAATAGAAACCCATCAATATCAAATAAGGGGAGATGAATGAGAAAGTCATCGCACACCGCCAGTCTAACCCTGCTCATGCACAGAAGGCTAACCAGCAACCATCACCCTGCTTGGGTGGAAATGACTGTCAGATCGACAAAACCTAGCATAAAGTCCCTCGGATAGCCCCGTTCACTACAACTTCCGTATGATTGCATCTCGCGCGCAGGGGTGAAACGATTTGCGCGCATTTGAGAGCCGGGTTTGAGGCGAGACTTTCGGCACCCACTTTAATTTCTTTGGGAGAAGAAAATGGCCGCAATTATTGGTTGGGCACACACACCGTTTGGCAAACTGGCAGATGAGACTGTAGAGACTCTAGTCACAAAAGTTGCCAAGCAAGCGATTGCCGATGCCGGTCTCGCCGCTGAAGACATTGATGAGATCGTTCTGGGTCACTTCAATGCAGGTTTTTCCCAGCAGGATTTCACAGCAAGCCTTGTGCTTCAGGCAGATGACAAACTGCGCTTCAAGCCAACCACCCGCGTTGAAAACGCATGTGCGACCGGCTCAGCTGCAGTGCATCAGGGCGTCAAATCCATCAAGGCAGGCGACGCCAAGTTCGTGCTCGTCGTTGGTGTTGAGCAGATGACCACCACGCCAGGTCGCGAAATCGGCGCGAACCTTCTGAAAGCTTCTTACCTGCCAGAAGATGGTGACACCCCCGCTGGTTTCGCTGGTGTCTTCGGCAAAATCGCAGGCATGTATTTCCAAAAGCACGGCGACCAGAGCGAAGCGCTGGCCCACATCGCTGCGAAGAACCACAAGAACGGCGTGGAGAACCCATACGCACAGATGCGCAAGGACCTCGGCGTAGAGTTCTGCCTCAATGAGAGCGAGAAGAACCCGTTTGTAGCTGGCCCGCTGAAGCGCACAGACTGCTCACTTGTATCTGATGGCGCAGCAGCCATCGTCCTCACCGACACCACAACAGCACTCTCCGCGAAAAAGGCCGTTGCCTTCCGCGGCATGGGCCATGCGCAGGACTTCCTGCCAATGTCCAAGCGCGACATCCTCAAGTTCGAAGGCTGTACCGAAGCTTGGAAGCGTGCGCTCTCCATGGCCAACATTACCATCGAAGACCTGTCCTTCGTTGAAACTCACGACTGCTTCACCATCGCTGAGTTGATCGAGTACGAAGCCATGGGTCTGGTTCCAGAAGGTCAGGGCGCAAGAGCCATCCTGGAAGGCTGGACCCAGAAGGACGGCAAACTGCCGGTCAACCCATCTGGCGGTCTGAAGGCAAAAGGCCACCCGATTGGCGCAACCGGTGTTTCCATGCACGCCCTCACAGCCATGCAGCTCACAGGCACCGCTGGCGGCATTCAGGTTGAAGGCGCAGAACTCGGCGGCATCTTCAACATGGGCGGCGCAGCCGTCGCCAACTACGTGTCTGTGATGCAGCGTCTTAAGTAAGCGTATTAGGTTACCCCTATGTGATTGAGTTATAGATATGAATTATTTTAATGTCCTTGCGGATTTCGTAGACCTTAATGACATGCATATGATGCTACCCTACCCGGGCGATAGTTTCGTTTCTTATAATGAAAATGGCGTGGTTTACCAAGCCCTCACCGACGGTGTCCTTGATGGTGAGATAACTTTAACTGGAAGCGATATCGTTTGGGAAGATGTGTTTGAAACACCAGAGCTTCCGGTTTGGATTTCTGGGTCAATAGCATCCATCACAGTAAAAGATCCGGATGGAAATGTAGCCTTTAGCTATAGCGGCCACTTCGATATCTCTCCGGATTTTGTTGAGAACCCGGACATAACCTTTTTTGGTGGCAAGTATGAGGATGTCTTTGGCGGCAATGATACAATCATCGGTAATGACGGTGATCAGACCTTCCGTGGATACGGCGGGAATGATGTTCTGATTGGCGCGGGGGGCGATGATTACCTCCTTGGCGGTGAAGGTGATGATACCTTTGTGTTTGGAAATGATCACGGGCATGATCGCATCGGAGACTTTCGTGTTTCTGGGAACGATGTGATTGACCTACAGGAACTAAATCTGCCCAACTTCGATAATATCAGCTGGTGGCAAAGTACAGATGGCACAATGATAGAAACCGGATCGGGCACTGTTCTCGTGGAACAGTTCCTTGCTTCAGATGTCTCTTCGGGCATGTTTTTGCTCTAATTTCTTTCCTTTCGTAGCGTTCAAAGCGATCCTTGCCTATTCAGTCTGGGGAAGTGTGGACTATGAGAAGTGCATCTGAATTCGAACGAAGACACTTGTAGAAAGGTATTTCATGGTCAAGCGTTTAGTGCTCCCACACGAGTTTCAATCCGTTTCAGAACAGCTCAGCATGTCACCAGCCATCTTCTCAGGAAATCACATCTTCCTGAGTGGTATGACAGGCGCGGATATGAGCGGCCAAATGCCGGAAGACCCTGAAGCCCAGTTCCGCAACACCTTCAAAAAGATCGAATGCATCCTCCATGAAGCGAATGTCGAGATGGATGCCATCGTCGAAATGACCAGTTACCATATAGGCCTGCGTGATCACTTCGAGCTGTTCGACTCCATCCGCCTCGAGTTTTTCTCCAAACCCTACCCTGCCTGGACCGCCATTGAGGCCGCTGGCCTTCGCCGCGAAGGCGCCCTGGTAGAAGTCCGCGTCATCGTAAGCGCGCATTATGGTGGGTGATGCACCTGTATGCATGGTTTGGATTTGTTAGTCGGAGAATATCATGCAAGATGCCAATAACCTTCCTGACGGCCTAGAACGCGAGCTGCTGATCGTCCTGATGGAGGAATGTGCTGAAGTGCAGCAGCAGGTTAGCAAGATTTTGCGTTTTGGAGTGAACGCGACAGGACCAGATCAAGAGAAAACGAACGCTGAGCTCTTGGCTGCAGAAGTTGGTGATCTTTCACATATGATCCAGAGATGTATTGAGATAGGTCTCTTTTCGGCTGAGGACATCGAAAAGGCTGCGGAAGCAAAGCGGGCCAAGCTAAAACGATATCTAAGACATAAATAAGAACCATATGACTACCTTATATCGCTTCATCTGATAAATGGCTCTGACTCTAAGTTGACCCCAATATCCTTTTGTAAGTGTGCTGGCAGATCACGTGCATCTAAACGCTCACTCCTGCTTTTCTTTGAAAAGAAAATGCCTCTAAATGCTTTATCTAACCTATTGAAAAAATTTGATGACACTTTGATTTTCTGAGTTTCTACGGTGAAATCTGCCATGCTTTTTCTCCTGCTGTTGTTGGGGAATTAATGCCGGAGGTTGCATTTGCAGTCCAATCGAATGTAGGGATCAAAGCATAAGGAGATTTTATTAATAATGCCGAATGGTCTACCTCCACTCAACGCTCTTCGCGCCTTTGAAGCGGTGGCGAGACATTCCAACTTCACCCGCGCTGCGGAGGAGCTGGGAATGACGCAAGCAGCGGTGAGTTATCAGATAAAAGTGCTGGAAGATCGTACCGGTAAACCCTTGTTCAATCGGGTGGGAAGACAAGTTGTTTTAACGGATGCAGGTGCGCAACTTGCGGCAGTTGCAAGTGAGGCTTTCCAGTCTATTCGGGCTGGCTTTTCGGCGGTGCAAGGAACGCAGGATGGAACACTGAAACTAAGTGTGGTTCCCACCTTTGCCATGAACTGGCTTTCGTTGCGTATTGGAGGGTTCCAGATGGCGAACCCCAAAATTGCTGTTCAATTGGAAGTCTCTGGCGATGTTGTCGACTTTGCATCCTCTGATATCGATATAGGAATCAGAAACAGCCCCAAAAAATGGCCTGGGTTATGTTCTTTCAAACTAGCCGAAGTTACATATACTCCCATGTTAAGTCCGAGGCTTGCTGAAAGCATTGGCGGTGTGAACAAGCCCGAAGACCTGCTGAAACTTCCCATTATCGATACAGGAGATCCTTGGTGGAGAAACTGGTTTGAAGCAGCTGGCGTGAAAGACCCCGATTTTTCAAACCAACCCGTTTCCCAAATGGGCACGCAAACGGTTGATGGAAATATTGCAATTGCGGGGCATGGTGTCGCGATTCTGACACCGTTGTTTCATTCAAGTGCGTTGCGTGATGGCCTGCTTATCCAGCCTTTCCCATTAAAGTGCACGGCTGAAAATCCAGTTTGGCTTGTTTACCGTGAAACGCAGAAAAACAACCGAAAAATAAAGCTGTTCCGAGACTGGATATTGAGCGAAATGGAAAAGGACAAGGCTGGCTATGCTGTCTGATCCTGTTTGGAAGACTTAAGTAGGATAGGCCGGGACAGATTTCATAGGTTTGGCACTCGGCGTAAAACGCGTGATAGCAGCTTGTGAAACACGAAGAACCAGATTCTTCAAAATGCGCGTTGGCCGAAACTGATGGGTTTTCATTTTTGCTGCTTGTTGTTCGAACTTGTAATAGTGATATGTAGATTTATTTTCTAAATCAAAAAATGACTTGGTAATTTTTAGGTCTTATGTGGCTCTATCTGCTGATAATATAGAATGGTATTTCACATGCGCCGTTTTTCAGGTCAGGGCATCTTTCCTCCGTTCGAGCGCATGAAAAAAATCTTTTCTACGCAGTCATCCAGCTTTGGAATGCCATACCGAGCTTAGAGGAACTCCACTCTGTAAACTCGCTCCCAATGATCCCAAAACGCTTGGAGAGCGCAATGGCTTTGGTAGAGAGCTTCAACACACACCAGGACGAGAGCAATAAACTCGCTGTCTTTCCGACCTTTCACAAGGTTGAAGGCAAAATGGTTGTTGTTGTTGGCTGTGGTGATGAAGCTGCTGCAAAGGTAAGGCTTCTGGCGCAAACCAAAGCACACATCCGCGTTGTCAGCCATGAACGCCCTAGTGCAGCTCTGGCTGAAGCCGTTGCCGATGCAGACGGTGTCTTCATGCTCAGCGTTTTCAATCCGGCTTATCTGGATGGCGCAGTCCTCGTGTTTGCTGCCACCGATGAAGAAGAGTCGGATCGCGAAGTTGTGGAAGCAGCCCGTGAGAAGGGCATCCCGGTCAACGCTGTGGACCGTCCTGAGCTTTGTGATTTTTACACCGGTGCGATGGTCAATCGTGCACCTGTTGCCGTGGCGATCACCTCAACAGGTGTTGGCCCTGTTTATGCCCGCCACATCCGCGCACAGGTTGAAGCCTTGTTACCACGTGAAGCCGGTCAACTCGCAAGGTTGGCAGACAGCTTCCGTGCTACAGTTGGTAAGCTGATGCCTTCGGGAAGTGCGCGTCGTCGCTTTTGGGCTGAATTTTTTTCAGGGACTATAGCTGCGAACACTTTTGCTGGTGAGACACAAAAGGCTCTGACCGAAGCGCATCGCTTGCTGAACAGTGAGCAGGATCAGCGGGGATATGTCTGGCTCGTGGGCGCTGGCCCAGGAGCGGAAGACCTGCTGACCCTGCGCGCACAGCGTGTCCTGCAAGAAGCAGATGTTATTTTCTATGATGCATTGGTACCGGATGCCGTGGTTTCCATGGGGCGCCGCGATGCAACACGCATCAGCGTAGGAAAACGCAAAGGAACGCACAGTTCAACGCAAACGCAAATCAACCAGTTATTAGTCTCTGCTGCCAAGTCCGGCAAAGGTGTTGTCCGCCTGAAAGCAGGGGACCCAATGGTGTTTGGCCGCGCTGGAGAAGAGATCGCCGCACTGCGTGAGCATGATGTGGATTTTGAGATTGTACCCGGTGTCACCGCTGCATTCGCCGCCGCGGCTAGCGCGCAAATACCTTTGACATTACGGGGTGTTGCCTCCTCGCTGGTGTTTGCTACAGGGCATAACCAGCATGGAGATATCCTCCCGGACTGGGCGGATCTTGCTCTGAATGGAGCGACAACCGCTGTTTATATGGGGCGTACCGTTGCCGGAAAAGTTGCCAGCCTTCTGGTGAAATCCGGATTGGATTTATCCACCCCAGTTATGGCAATTGAGAACGCAGCCCAGACAAAAGAACGCAATTTTGCAGGCACCCTGCAAGACCTTTGTAATTTCGAGCAACACGACAGTGTCACCGGACCCACACTTATCATCATCGGTAAGGCAGTGGCCCACGCAGATCAGTCGCGTTCGCTCCCTCTAAGCCCAATTAAATATGCAAGTTTACCGGCTGTTGTTGCAGCCTAGGGAGAGACCCGATGAAAACTATTACCGCCAACAGACTGGTCGATGGTGATGTCGTCTGGCTCGGCCACAACGGAGAGTGGGTCGAGTTCGTTGAGGCAGCCTGGATCCTGGGCACAGACGAAGACATGACCTCAGCTCTGGATTTCGCAAAAGCCGGTGAAGACAAGCAATACGTTCTCGGCACCTACGCGATTGATCTGGAACTGAAAGACGGCCACCTGCAGCCAAAGAGCCTGAAAGAGCGCATTCGCGCCCAAGGACCAACCACTCGTCTCGACCTCGGCAAGCAAGCCGAACGCCACCTGCGTTCGGCCTAAGTCCTTTTAGATTCAGGAGTTTCCATGTACCGCTACGATGAATTTGATCGCGACTTTGTTAATCAGCGCGTGAGCCAGTTCGAAGATCAGGTCCGCCGACGTATGTCTGGCGAGCTGACTGAAGACGAATTTAAGCCGCTCCGCCTGATGAATGGTCTTTACCTGCAGCTGCACGCTTACATGCTGCGCGTTGCAATTCCATACGGCACGCTTAACGGCAGCCAGATGCGTAAACTTGCCCATATTGCAAGGACTTACGACAGAGGCTACGGCCACTTCACAACGCGCCAGAACGTCCAGTTCAACTGGCCAAAGCTCTCTGATACGCCGCAGATTCTGCATGAACTTGCCGACGTCGAGATGCACGCCATCCAGACCTCCGGTAACTGTATCCGCAATGTCACCTCCGACCAGTTCGCAGGTGCAGCCGCAGATGAGTTCGCAGACCCACGCGTTTATGCCGAAATCCTGCGCCAATGGTCTTCTCTGCATCCGGAATTCCTGTTCCTGCCACGCAAGTTCAAGATTGCGATCACAGGTGCTGAACAGGACCGCGCTGCCGTTCAGGTGCACGATATTGGCCTGCAGCTGACCCGTAATGAAGACGGGGAAATCGGCTTTGTGGTCTTCGTAGGTGGTGGCTTGGGCCGCACACCAATGGTTGGCCGTAAAGTACGGGACTTCCTACCGGAAAATGACTTGCTGGCCTACAGTGAGGCGATCCTGCGCGTCTACAATCGCTATGGTCGCCGCGATAACAAGTACAAGGCTCGCATCAAGATTCTGGTTCACGAAACCGGTCTGGAAGAGCTGAAGCAGGATATTGAGGCCGAGTTCGAGGCAACCAAAAACGGCATCCTTGACCTGCCAAATGAAGAAGTGGTTCGCATCAACGAATACTTCGCACCACCATCTTTTGAAGCCCTGCCAAAGATTAGCACAGAGCTGGAAGCAGCCAAGCGCGAAGACCGCGATCTGGCCTTGTTCTCCAGCCGCAACCTGCATGCGCACAAAGCTGAGGGTTACACATCTGTCACCATCTCGCTGAAGCCAATTGGCGGAGCGCCGGGGGATGCAACAGCCGATCAGATGGACGTAATTGCTGATGTAGCGCAACGGTTTGGACATGATGAGCTGCGCGTCACACATGAACAGAACCTCGTTCTGCCACACGTGAAGCTGCAAGATGTCCCCACTGTCTACAAGATCCTGAAGGCAAACGAGCTCGCAGATTCAAACGCTGGCCTGATCACCGACATGATCGCTTGCCCGGGTCTGGACTATTGCGCGCTGGCAAATGCTCGCTCTATCCCAATCGCTCAGGAAATTTCCAAGCGGTTTGAAGAGGTTAAGCGTCAGAATGAAATTGGCGACCTGAAACTGAAAATCTCCGGCTGCATCAACGCCTGTGGTCACCACCACGTCGGCCACATCGGCATTTTGGGCGTAGACCGCAAAGGCGAAGAGCTCTATCAAATTACACTGGGTGGTTCTGCAGATCAGAACACATCCATCGGCAAAATCATCGGTCGCGGCTTCCCGGAAGCAGAGATCACTGATGCCGTTGAGACTGTTGTCGATACCTATTTGGCGAACCGCCTGGATGAGGACGAAAGCTTCATCGACGCCTATCGCCGCTTGGGTGATCAGCCATTTAAGGACGCTCTTTATGGAGCATAGTCAATCACATAAGGCCTCTTTGGAGGCGCAGGTGAAGCTGCTGAACCGGATGTATTCCGAGCGCGATGCTAAGGACATCCTGCAGCATGCGCTCACAGAGCAATTCTCTGGAGAGATCGCTCTGGTGTCCTCATTCGGCGCGGACAGCTCCGTGCTGCTGCGCATGGTCTCTCAGATCGACGTGCGTACGCCAGTCCTGTTTGTCGACACCGGCAAACTGTTTGGCGAAACAAAGCGCTATCGTGACGAACTGGTTGAGCAACTTGGGCTTTTGAACGTGCGTGTCATCACGCCTGAACCAGAAGACCTTGCTGAGAAAGACCCAAAGGGCGCTCTCTGGGCCTCTGATACGGACGCGTGCTGTCACATCCGCAAAGTAGTTCCACTCGCAAAAGCACTTGGTGGTTTCGAAGCTTGGATCTCAGGCCGCAAACGCCATCAGGCTGACACTCGAGCCAGTCTGGAGCATTTTGAGGTCGAAGAAGGCTGCATCAAAGTGAACCCACTGGCCAACTGGACCGCTGCCGAAGTCCTTCAATACGCAAAGGATAATAGCCTGCCACCACATCCGCTGGTCGCAGAAGGGTATCCCTCCATCGGGTGTATGCCTTGCACAGACAAGGTTGCTCCGGGCGAAGACCCACGCTCAGGCCGTTGGCGCGGTCAGGACAAAACTGAATGTGGAATTCATTTCTCAAGTGCGTCCAAGGGCGGCGCAGCCCAAAGCATCTGAGGTTCAAATGACAACAGAACTCAAAAAGACCACTGAGATCTTCAAGAACGACGAGATCGTTGCTGATGACTGGGCCTATATCGCAGAGGATGAAGCCCTGCCAGCCGAGGGTAAGTTTATCTTCTCTCTGGAGCGTTTTCTGGCAGAAGAACAACAGCTTAAGCAGACAAACCTGACTTTGGGTGTTGTTCTTCGTGCTGGTGAAAAAGCGGAAAAGCTGGCTGATCATCTTGAGGCGCTGGAACTCATCGCAGTGGACTTCCCAAGCTTCGCAGATGGCCGAGGTTTCTCTGCTGCCCGCATCCTGAGAGATGGATTGCGCTATGGTGGCGAGATCCGTGCAGTTGGTCCGTTCATTCTCGATCAGATCGGCTTCATGCTCCGCGTCGGCATCAACAGTTTCGCGCTGGACAACCCACGTCTACGCGCTGATTTGGAGTCCGGCAACCTCAATGAGGTCACCGCCTATACGCAGCCAGTCTTTGCGCGAAAAGAAGCGCCCGCTGGTACGAGACCATGGGCGCGACGTCCGATTTGATTTTAGAGCAAGATACTCAAACTCAATGAGAAAAGGCGGGTCAAACACCCGCCTTTTTCTTATTCCGCGGGTTGAACCTGCAACTGGTTGGACGCTGAAAGCATCTTTCCGTTGAGTTTAAGGAACAGCCAGACTGTTGCGATCTGGATTACAATCAGCGGGGCGTACAGCGCGAAGTAGGCGATGGACATGGAGCCAAGAACACCGAGCTTCACAAGACCCGCATTGATCACGAAATTACCGAAGACGAACAGTGCAACACCAGGGCAAACCAGCGCGTAAGAACCTGGAGACTTGTCCGGACCAGCAATCCAGCGGTCATAGTAGCCAACCCGCTTCATGACTGCCCAGCCGATCAGACCGAACAGGATCTGGATTGCGAACAGGCTGATCAGGAAAACATAGATACCGCCAGCAGTTACCGGTGCATCGAAGTTATGTGCAAGGCTCATTTTTATGCGGTAGATTGCAATGCCAACAACGGTCAGGAATGGGATGATGATCCAGAGTGTTGGTGTGGTCTCACCCGCAGCCTTGTGTTCCATCATAGAACGGAAGCCGAGGATCAGTTTGATTGTCCCCATCACAATCGCTGCACCGATGAACAGGGCACTACCAGCAATGCCGATTGCCGCAATCACCTTGGTTTGACTCATAGCTGCCGGAGCAGAGAAGCCAACGCCAATCATGGCAAATGCGAACACGGAGATCATCTGACCGAGGCTGTTGTTCTTTGCGCACTCATATCCACCCTCTGTCAGGACACGGGAGATGAAGTCCAGATAGATGCGGAAGCCCAACACTCCGATAGCTGCAAATGCCAGCAGGGAGAAGGGGAACAGGATTTCGCGAATGCTCCAAAGGCCTGGCACAAACACCGCACCCGCGATGAAGCTGACATTGACTGTCATGGCAAGAGCCAGTGGAATAGTCATCAGTTGGCTTTCCGCGTTGGAGTTTTTAAAGCCTTCAAAAACCTTGGTTTGCTTCCACTTTCCGTACTCGGAAAAATTCCAGAACAGCAAGCGAAAGTGCAACACTGAGAAGAAGATAATACCAACCGCGGCGACAACAATCAGCGCCTGCATAGCGATGGAACCGTTGTTGAAGGCCTCAGTCAAAGAGGTAACGTTGGCGATAGGAGATCCCTTATGTGGTGTCATCCACATCAGGTACATAAAGAAGCTAATTGCCAAGCCACCTGCACCAACGGCGGACAAAAAGTACAGAGGAGAATACCGCTCACCTAAATTAGAAAGATAACGCATTGGGCTAATCCTTTTTTGAAGTTGAAATTAATATATTAGAAAATACTAAAATAACAATACATAAAATTAGAAAAATCTAATATAGAGATAATGCATTGAATTTAATAAGATAAAATATGCGTAATGCTAGAACCTGCGCAAAATGACACAGTCTCGAGTTCAAATTTGAGTAGATGAATTCTTCTGGGTTTTCACAAGCCGAGTCGCACGATAGTCTAAGTGTTCTCTTTTTGTCTCCCGGAGCAGATCGTGCTGAATGCGCTTTATGAGTGGGCAACCAATCATGTTGACCCATTTGCCAAAAATCATATGGAATGGGAGAGCAAAACGCATTTGCAACAACTGCGTTCTCTCGTGTTCATCTTTCCAAAGCACACTCTGGTTCTATTGCTGGTGGTGCTGGTCGAAACCATTCTGACTGTCTTCCTGCTGTCATTTGTTGGCTTCCTGATTGATCAGATGGAAGCGAGTGGACCAGAGCTGTTCTGGCAGCAGAATATGTGGCTGATTGTGACTGCTGCGGTCGCATTTCTTATTGCAAAGCCAGTATTTTCAATTGCTTATGAAGTTCTGATTTCACTGACACTTCACGTTAATATTCTCACCTCATCGCGTGTCACGTTCTTTGATCGACTACTCAATCAGGACATGACGTTCTTTCAAAAGGAGTTTGCGGGAAACCTTGCCAGTAAAACTTTTGGAGGTGGGCGCGAAGTTGCAGAACTGTTCTGGGCAGGGATTGGAATTGTCATCCCAAACTTTTTCTTTGCAGGGTCGCTCCTGATCGCCTTGTCATGGCTGCATTGGTATCTTGGGGTAGTCATGCTTATCTGGATCGGATTGTTTGCTGTCCTTGCGTATATCCGCGTGCCAATCATTCGCGATGCTTCAAAAGAAGGAGCAGATATCGCGCATGCCGTGAATGGTTCTGTTGTTGACGTTTACTCCAACATTCAGACTGTGAAACTCTTTCAGGGTAATGATCGTGCGCTTGGCCATTTCACAAGTCAGCTCAGAGGTTTCAAAGAGGCAATAGTTAGGTTTCGCTCCACAGTGGTTACATCGCGGATGCTTGTTGCACTCGTCGGAGCATGTGGTCTTGCTGCATTTACAGGCCTAAGTCTTACGTTGTGGCATCAACAGGCAATCACAACGGGTGAAGTTGCAATCGTCCTTGGTTTTGCTATTCGCTTGGAAGGCAAACTGCTGGAAATATTTGCTCAGTTAACCGGTCTTTTCCGCTCTTATGGCTCATTTAAATCCACCGCCAGAACCATGGAGCACTCGCTTGGCCTTGTTGATGATTCTGAGGCCAAGAACTTTCGCTATGAGAAGGGCCTCATTGAGTTCAACAATGTCGACTTTGCCTACGGCCAGCAAACCGCGATTGTGAAAGATCTGAATTTCATCATCCAACCCGGTGAGAAGGTTGGTATCGTTGGTCACTCAGGTGCAGGCAAATCAACAGTCGTGAATCTGCTGCTGCGCATGTACGACGTTGAAGGTGGAGCTATCACCATTGATCATCAGGATCTGCGAAGTGTCACGCAGGAGTCTCTACGTGTCGAAATCGGATTGGTGACACAGGACACCTCGTTGTTTCATAGGTCTATTTTCGACAACATCTCGCTTGGAAAAGATGATGTCGAGATGAAAGATGTTCGTGAAGCTGCCCGCCGAGCGCATGCGTTGGAGTTCATCGAGGCACTGGAAGACAACAAAGGCCGAAAAGGCTTTGAGGCATTCGTAGGTGAGCGTGGCATCAAACTATCCGGTGGGCAGCGCCAACGGATTGCATTGGCCCGTGTGTTCCTGAAAAATCCACCAATCCTGATACTGGATGAAGCAACCTCGGCGTTGGATACCAAGCTGGATGCGGATATTCAGGAGATCCTGAATGATGTGATGAAGGACAAAACCACCCTCGCTATCGCCCATCGCCTGACCACAGTTGCCAGAATGGACCGTCTGATTGTGATGGACAAAGGGCAGATTGTTGAAGCAGGAACGCATGCGGAATTACTGGCGAAAGACGGGATATATGCAGAGCTGTGGCACAATCAGTTTTATGGAGTAAAGAGCTCGGTAACAGATTTGACACCAACAGAAACCCAGTAAAACTCCCCCAAGAAGAGAATTGCGCCGCCCTCTTACATGATCTAGCGTTTGGATGACCAGCACAAAGCTTATCATCCGAGGGGGGCGGTATGACAGAGTTTAGCGCGACACTAAATTCTCATAATTTTAAAAAATACCAATCAATTATCAATGGCTTACAGTGTGATGCGTCCTCTGGAGAAACCATTGATATGATCTGCCCAAGCACGGGCTTGCCATACGCAACGATTCCTCGGTGTACTGCATCTGATGTCGGGAAAGCGGTTTCTTCTGCAAGAACAGCGCTCATCTCAACGGAATGGGCTTCGCTATCTGCAGGGCAACGCGGAGAGCGTTTATTAAAGCTCGCGGAGTTGATTTCGCAAAACCGGGACCATCTGGCAGAGCTTGAGGCACGTGACACCGGTAAACCCTTAAGCCAGGGCTACGATGACATCGATGCTGCCGCCCAGTACTTCCGGTTTTATGGTGGAGCGGCTGACAAAATCACGGGTGAGACGCTACCGATTGCGGTTGATTATCTCGCAATGACAGTTCGCGAGCCGCATGGCGTCGTTGCCTCCATCGTGCCATGGAATTACCCCATGCAAATCTTCGCGCGCGTTGCAGGAGCAGCGTTAGCCATGGGCAATACACTGGTCGTCAAGCCCTCCGAAGATGCCTGCTTATCCATTATTGAAACAGCCAATCTTGCAGTTGAAGCTGGTTTTCCAGCTGGAACACTCAACGTTTTGACAGGTTTAGGAGAAGAGGCTGGAGCTGCGCTCTCCTACAATCCTGAGGTAGATTTCATCACTTTTACAGGATCGCCAGATGTGGGGACACTGATCCAATCCGCAGCCGCGCGCAATCACATCGGGTGTACATTGGAGCTTGGCGGCAAGTCTCCGCAAATTATCTTCGAAGATGCTGATCTGAATAAAGCACTACCTGTCATTCAGGACTGCATTTTGAAGAATAGCGGTCAAACCTGTTCTGCCGGATCTCGTGTTCTGGTGCATCAAAGTCGTTGGGAAGAGACAGTTGATACACTCAGAACCGCTTTTAGAAGCACTGTCTCAGGCCAATACAAGGATAACCGGGATCTCGGCCCACTGATTAACACAAGCCAACTCCGCCGTGTAAACGCTTTCTGTGAGCAGGCGGAAACAGACGGCATTCCGTTGATTGGGGAGGGTACAATCGCTCCGGATGCGCCGACAGAAGGCTATTACACCACAGCAAAAGTCTATGGTCCGGTTCCAACAGATCACCCACTTGCTCTGGATGAAGTTTTTGGCCCGGTTCTTTCACTCATTCCGTTTCGGACGGAAGAAGAAGCAATTCGCATTGCCAATGGCACTCCCTACGGGCTCGTGGCTGGCATTTGGACCAAAGACATCGCAAGAGCAACGCGTGTTGCCAAAGCCATCCACTCTGGTCAGGTCTTTGTAAACACCTACGGTGCAGGTGGAGGAGTTGAACTGCCATTTGGTGGGGTCAAGAAATCTGGTCACGGCAGGGAAAAAGGCTTTGAAGCACTTAAAGAATTCTCTGTTCTGAAGACCATTGTTGTCAGTCACGCTTAAGGCGGACTTTCACACGTGGGGAGGAAAAGCGTGTCAGGACGATTGGAAGGAAAAACCGCGATAATCACGGGTGGTGCAGCTGGTTTTGGAGAAGGCATCGCTCAAAAATATGCACAAGAAGGGGCAGCGGTCATCATCGCTGACCTCGATGGAGTTGCAGCAAGAAATCTTGCAGACGCAATCGGGGACACAGCACATGCTATTGAGACAGACGTCACCGTGCGTTCCGATGTGAAAGCGATGGTTGCTTATGCAATTGAGAAAACTGGGCGGCTGGATGTCGTCGTCAACAACGCTGGCTACACTCACCGCAACTGCCCTTTAGCACAGGTAGATGAAAACAACTTTGACCGCATTCTAGAGGTGAATGCCAAAGCCATCTATCTGACAACGCTTGAAGCTTTGCCTGAGTTGGAAAAGCAGGGCGGTGGTGTCATTATCAACACCGCGTCCACGGCGGGTATTCGTCCTCGTCCCGGGCTCACTTGGTACAACGCTTCCAAGGGCTGGGTCATCACAGCGACCAAATCCATGGCGGTAGAGCTTGCTCCTCAAAACATTCGCGTCAACGCTTTATGTCCAGTGGCCGGAGAAACCGGCATGCTGGAACTCTTCATGGGAGAAGACACCCCAGAAAAGCGCCAGCAGTTTCGTGACAGCATCCCTCTGGGGCGCTTCTCCAAACCAGAAGACATTGCAAACGCAGCACTCTGGCTTGCTTCAGATGAAGCTCAGTTTATCACCGGTGTAGCTTTGGAAGTCGACGGAGGTAGGACAATCTGACGGCAGAAGTGCCGCCAGACTACATGGCATCAAGAGTGGTTGCAGAAGACGTTACAATGCGGTTGCGGCCAGATTTCTTGGCTCTGTACAGGCAACGGTCCGCAACCCTGAGAGCGCTCGCCAGTGAGTTCTCAGTGCCCGCTGAAAGGCCGACGCTGATCGTCGGTGCAAACGTATGCTCATCATTACCGGGATCTGTGACTGGCATAGAACTTCTAAGCTCAGAGAGAAACTGCTTGGATGTTGGTTCATCAATATCGGGCAGTGCAACGCAGAACTCGTCTCCGCCAATTCGAATGGCGACGCTTCTTGGCGGCAGGAGATCCGAAATGCGATGCGCGACAGAGATAATCAGGTTGTCTCCGGTTTCATGGCCAAACTTGTCATTGATCTGCTTAAAGCGATCAATGTCGATCATGGCATATCGCATCTCCTTGCCAGCAAGCATCTGGTCTTTATGAAGTTTATCGACGACGTTGTAGAGGTGGCGACGGTTAAACAGGCCTGTCATCGGGTCACGATGCGCCATCTCGGTCAGTTCACTTATGCGGTCCAACTGATTGAGGTTCTGCGAAACCCGCAACATCAGTTCCTCAGGTGTGCACGCCTTGTTCAGGAAGTCGTTAGCACCGGATTTCAGAAACTTCGCAGTAAGGGCTGGGTCATCTGTTGCCGAGATTCCAATGACTGCCAAAGTACTGAAGCTATGTCTCCGTCGGATCTGCGTCATGACTTCAAAGCCAGTCGCTCCCGGCAGTAAATGATCAATAATCAGCAGCTTGATATCAGGGTTTTGCTTGAGTGTTTCCAACGCTTCTTCACCGGAAGTAGCCGTGATCACTTGAAGGCAATAGAGCTGAAGCCGCTTCTTTAACAACGCCAGTGCATGTGAGGAATCGTCCACGATCAATACTTTGGTGCTGAGGTTCCTATCGACACGGTTGACCAGCTCACCAAGGTAACCAAGGCTCGCAGGAGAATCTTTGAGGACGTAATCTACAATCCCCTTCTTCAGAATTGATCGTCGGGTACCCTGATCAAAACGCCCCGAGAACACGATTGTCGGTAGTCCGGCGTCGATAGTGAGATCTACAACCTCACCATCCGGCGCATCTGGAAGCGTCAGATCAACAAGAGCAAGGAATGGCTTTACCTTACCTTCTTCTAAAATAGTTTTTGCCTGAGCATACGTTTTCGCTGTCGTGACATGATAATGCCCCGCACGCTCAATCTCGCTTTCAGTTACGCGAGCAAAGAAATTGGCATCTTCAACGAGAAGAATGCTCTTTTTCTGATCTGGCATGTGATGTCCTCAAAAACCAGCAAATGCGATTTAAATTGCGTTTGCAACCTATTAACCGCCATCAATAGCCTCGAATATGGTTTGTAATAAACAACATTTGAAATGTATTTAAAATTAGACATAAAGTTGTGATAAAATTAAATAAAATCAAAAATTGCATGATAGACTAGGAATTCTGAAATTAAATACCCAGTGAATTCAAAAATATGTAAGTATAATTTCGTATAATCTCACATTTTTGTGATGTTTTGACGAAAATTCGATCCGCATATGTATTTGTAATTAGTTAAATTCGAAATATAAATCGGTTTAAATTAAGTTTCCTGGAAGTATCTCTTAGGAACTATGCTGTGACTGGCTCTAGTGAATATTATGAAAGTTAAAATTGCTGGACATAATACACTCAACTAAGGGGTGTGGTATCCACAGTTTCGCGTGAAAGTCACACCTCATCCAGTGGGAATCAAACGTTCATCAGCAGGTATTCTCGTTCCCAGGCGCTGATAACGGACATAAAGGTCTCGTACTCTTCAAGTTTGATGGCTCGATATGTGGCAACAAACTGTTCGCCGAAAATCTCCAGCAAATCATCGTCTGCTTCAAACTCATCAACGGCATGAAGCAATGTACGCGGGAGTTTGCTCATCACCTCACTGTTGTCGGTGTCTCTCGGCTTATCAGGCTCAATCCTTTTCTTGATACCCAGGTATCCGGCGGCAAGGCTGGAAGCGATAACGAGATACGGATTGGCATCAGACCCCGGCACCCGATTTTCTAACCGTCGCGCATCCGGAGACGAACTAGGAACACGAAGCCCCACAGTGCGGTTGTCGTAGCCCCAGAACAGGTTGGTCGGAGACCCACTATCCCGCGCGAAACGGCGGTAGGAGTTCACATAAGGCGCCATAATCGGCATTAAAGCGGGCATGTAACGCTGATGCCCACCAATAAAATGATAGAAGGCAGGCGTTGCCTCGTTCTCTGCACTGTTGAAGATGTTTTGTCCTGTCTCCCGGTCAAGGATAGACTGATGAATATGCATAGATGACCCTGGCTGAGAGGACATCGCCTTGGCCATGAAGGTGGCGTAAATGTTATGGCGCAACGCGGCCTCGCGGATGGTGCGTTTGAACATAAACGCCTGATCCGCCAGCTCCAGAGGGTGACCGTGTCTTAAGTTGATTTCCATCTGAGCAGCACCCTCTTCATGAATAAGGGTGTCGATCTCCAGTCCCTGAGCCTCAGAAAGATCATAGATGTCGTCAATCAACTCGTCGAACTCATTAAGAGCGGAGATTGAATAAGACTGCCTGCCAACTTCAGGGCGACCAGAACGACCAACTGGAGGCTCCAGCGGATAATCGGGATCGGTATTGGGCTTAACCAGATAGAATTCCACCTCAGGGGCGATAATTGGTTGCCAGCCCTCAGCATCATAAAGCTCAAGAACGCGCTTTAGAACATTACGCGGAGCAATCGGGAAGGGCTTCCCATCCTTGGTAAAAGCATCATGCAGGAGTTGAGCTGTTGGGTCAGTCTCCCAAGGGACAATGGTCAGCGTTGAATAATCGGGCTTGAAATAAAGATCGCCATCCGTCGGATTATATTGAAACCGATCATCATCCTCAGGGTAATCGCCAGAAATAGTCTGGGCGAAAATAGAGGAGGGCATTGTCAGCGTGTTGCTACTGAAAAACTTGTTTGTCGGCATCATCTTGCCGCGTGGTACCCCGGCAACGTCAGGTACAACACACTCAATATCTCCAATGTTCCGGGCTTGCAGCCAGGTGCGGGCTTCTTCAAGGTCGCTCACACCGCGCATATTAAGCGCCGCTTCATCATCCGGATTAATTTCAGAACTCATAGGACTTCCAATTGGGTTTGCTACCAAATGTTCGTGGCAGCGTTTCACTCATGAAAAGTAATTCAGCTCTTTGCGGCTGCTACAAGATCCAGCTTGCTTCTGGTTGGGATAGTAGTCTAGCAGAGGTCAGCTCAAGTCGGAAACTATGTTGTATTATGGAAGTTTAATTGTACCCTCTCTTTAATTATTCCGAATGTTTAATTACGTCAGTCGTGAGCGTAATTACAATACTTACTCAAGGTGAGGACCTGGTGAGCAAAGCCAGCCTATAGCATTGAGAACTGGTTGCTTTCTGAATTTAAAATGATGAACAAGAGCCAACAATGTCTGATGACACTCTGTGGCTTCTTTCAGGTTCCCAGCACAGTTGAAGACACTTCAGATAACGGACCGTTGACCAGACGGCAGTGATGAAGAAGTTTCTAGTGCTTCTGAGATTAAAGTCGGAATCATTGTTCTCAATAAAACCTTTGATTCTAGCCAGCAGCTTCTGGACACGGGTTAAGGCTGCACACTAGAAACCCTGATAGTGTTGAGAGGACCTGAGGCACCCAACCAACCTACGGCATTCCTAAAATATTGGGTTGGAATGTAGGCCGAAATTAATCTGCCACTAGAAGGATATACCATGGCGGCTGTATGCAGAGGTTCGCTTCGTAAAGGTGCTTTGAGCCCCTGTATTTGAGATTGGAGTATTTGAGAATGAAAACTGTAATTTTGCTATCAGGAGCAGCAGCGCTGGCTCTCTCTCTGTCTGCCGCCAACGCTAAGGATCGCATTGTAAATATCTACAATTGGTCCGACTATGTTGATGCGCAGGTTCTCAAAGACTTCGAGAAGGAAACAGGGATCACAGTGAACTATGATACCTTTGATTCTAATGAGGTTTTAGAAACAAAGCTACTGACTGGTAAAACTGGTTACGACGTCGTTGTTCCAAGTGCCACCTTCCTGCAGCGTCAGATTCAGGCTGGCGTCTATCAAAAGCTCGATAAAGACAAACTTCCAAATCTCAAGCATATGGATCTGCTTCTGCAAGAGCGTATTAAAGTGTTCGATCCAGGCAATGAGTTCTCCGTCAACTATATGTGGGGCACCTCTGGTTATGGGGTAAATGAGGAAAAGGTGCGTGCACTCAATCCGGATGCTCCAATCGGCAGTTGGGATTTGTTGTTTGACGTTGAAGAGCTCTCAAAAATCGCAGGGTGTGGTGTATATGTGATGGATGAGCCGGATGAAATGTTCCCGGCTGCGTTGCATTACCTGAGTCTAAACCCAGATTCCAACAATCCGAAAGACATTCGAGCGGCTGGCGAACTTCTGGAAACGATCCGCCCTTACATTCGCAAATTCCATAATTCTGAGTTTGTAAACGGCCTTGCCAACGGTGACATCTGCTTGGCTTACGGCTGGTCTGGCGATGTGCTGCAGGCAGCAGACCGAGCTGCAGAGGCTGACAAGGGCGTTGAGGTCACCTACATCCTGCCGAACGAAGGAGCACAGATGTGGTTTGACCAGATCGCAGTTCCCGCTGATGCAGAGCACGTTGAAGAAGCGCACGAGTTCATCAACTACCTGATGCGCCCGGAAGTGATCGCCAAAATGTCGGATTATGTCTACTACGCCAACGGCAACAAAGACGCGACAGTTTTGGTGGATGAAGAAGTGACTTCAAATCCAAATATCTACCCCACAGATGAGGTGAAACAGCGCCTCTACACCATCGGTGCCAAGCCGCTCAAAGCACAGCGCTTGATGAACCGAACCTTCACAACTGTCAAAACCGGTCACTAAAAACCATAGGCCTGCAAGCGTAGGGTTGCTCTGTGAGATGCAATCCTACCTTGAACCGTTGACCAAGCAGGCCATTGAAAAGGATTGGAGTATTGGCGAAGAAACCGCTTGGCCCCGTACGTCGTACATTTTCACCTTGGGACGACCCGAGCGAGCAGCCTTTTATTGAATTTCGGAATATCACCAAGCGTTTTGGCACTTTTGTTGCCGTAGATAACCTTTCTCTCAAAATCTACAAGCGTGAGTTCCATGCTCTGCTGGGCGGGTCTGGGTGCGGTAAAACCACTTTGATGAGAATGCTTGCAGGGTTTGAAGCTCCATCTGAAGGTCAGATTTTTCTGGAAGGGCGAGACCTCGCCGGCGTGCCGCCATATAAGCGCCCGGTCAACATGATGTTCCAGTCCTACGCGCTCTTCCCGCACATGAACGTCGAAAAGAACATCGCCTTTGGCTTGGAAATGGACGGATTGCCTTCCAGGGAGATCAAAAGCAGTGTCATGGAGATGCTTAGTCTGGTCAAGCTGGAAGGATTTGCCAAACGCAAGCCGCACCAGTTGTCCGGTGGTCAGCGCCAACGTGTTGCACTCGCGAGATCCCTCGCCAAACGCCCCAAAGTGCTCCTCCTCGATGAACCTCTTGCTGCGCTCGATAAGAAGCTTCGTGAGGAAACCCAGCTGGAACTGATCAATCTGCAAGAACAGCTGCGGATGACGTTCCTGATCGTGACCCATGATCAGGAAGAAGCGATGACCGTGGCAGATCGCATCTCGGTTATGGATAAGGGCAAGATCCTTCAAAATGCGACACCGGGAGAAATCTACGAGCAACCCAACTCCCGATTTGTGGCGGAATTCATTGGTGACATCAACGTACTGGACGGGCAAGTCACCAATAAGGAACTTGAGGACGTCAAGATGTTCTCATCTGTTCTGGGTAGCCATTTGGATGTGTGCTATCCAACCTCTGCAAATGTAGGGGATCATGCTGCTCTAGCCATCCGCCCGGAAAAGATGCGTATCTCCTTCGATAAACCAGAGCGCTTGGGTACCAATGCCATTCAAGGAGAAGTCTGGGATATCGCCTACATGGGCGACGTGTCCATCTATCATATCAAAGTAGCTGAGACAGAGACGCTGCGAGCGATTGTTGCCAATACAGCACGGCTGGTTGAAAGACCGATCACTTGGGAAGATCAGGTCTGGCTGTCATGGGACAGCGACGCCGGCGTGATCTTGACACGATGAGAGGTGCCAAATGACTGACCCTAACCTCTCATCAACCGACCTCATGAGATCAGAAACGATCCCACCGCCACGTCATGAACTTCAGGCACCGGAAAACTCACCGACCAATCCAACCGGAAAATGGGGCCGCTTCGCACTCATCTGTGTGCCATACATCTGGCTGCTGCTCTTCTTCCTTGTTCCGTTTGTGATTGTTGCAAAGATTTCGTTGTCTGAAGCCGCCGTTTCAATTCCGCCTTACTTGCCGGTAATCGATTGGGGAAGGGGGCTGTTTGGACTTTGGGAAGCTGCGCAGCGCTGGTCGCTAGATAATTACATCTGGCTAACAGAGGATGATCTCTACTGGCGCGCCTATGTCTCCAGCCTGCAAATAGCTTTCATATCCACATTACTGACCTTGCTTGTTGGTTTCCCACTTGCTTACGGCATGGCAAGGGCACCAAGAAGCTGGCAGCCAACGCTGGTTATGATGGTCATCCTGCCGTTTTGGACCAGTTTTCTGATCCGGGTCTATGCGTGGGTCGGCATCTTGAAAACCGATGGCCTGCTCAATCAGGCACTGATCACGATCGGTGTCATTAATGAGCCTCTGGTTATCCTCAACACCAGCATCGCCGTCTACATTGGCATTATCTATTCTTACCTGCCTTTCATGGTCCTCCCGCTCTATTCTTCCTTAGAGAAACTGGACACGACCCTGATAGAAGCTGCAGAGGATCTGGGTTGTCCACCCTGGAAGACCTTCTGGCGGGTAACAGTCCCTCTTGCCATGCCTGGCGTGATTGCAGGGTGTTTCCTCGTCTTCATTCCAGCCGTAGGAGAGTTCGTCATTCCCGACCTGTTGGGAGGCTCATCAACTCTGATGATCGGGAAAACCCTGTGGGTTGAGTTCTTCTCCAACAGAGACTGGCCAGTTGCGTCTGCGGTGGCAATTGTTCTTCTGGTATTGCTCGTGATCCCAATCTTGCTGTTTCAGCGGCACGAGACCCGACGCAACGAAGGGGACGTGTAATGCCGTCAAAACCGAGTTGGTTTAATCTCACATCACTGGTTTTGGGGTTCAGCTTCCTCTACTTGCCCATCGTCATTCTGATTGTTTTTTCATTCAATGAATCTCGGTTGGTCACGGTTTGGGCCGGCTTCTCCACCAAGTGGTATGCATCCTTGCTGCAAAACGAACAGCTGTTGGAAGCTGCATGGGTTACATTTCGTATCGGCCTCACATCAGCAACTCTTGCAACGGTTCTTGGCACATTGGCTGCGCTGGTCTTAGCCCGGCAAGGGCGCTTTTTCGGGCGTACTCTGTTTTCGGGGATGATCTACGCACCACTCGTGATGCCAGAAGTCATCCTCGGGTTGTCATTGCTGCTTCTGTTTGTGGCTATTGATCAAAATCGCGGTTTTTGGACGATCATGATTGCCCACACCACATTCTCCATGTGTTACGTCGCGATCGTTGTGCAATCCCGCCTTTCTGGATTTGACCGCTCCTTAGAGGAGGCTGCAATGGATCTGGGCTGTCCTCCTGTCAGAACATTCTTCCGCATCACCCTCCCTCAGATCCTGCCAGGAGTGCTCGCAGGTTGGATGCTGGCATTCACATTGTCACTGGATGACTTAGTAATTGCGAGCTTTAACTCCGGACCTGGATCAACCACTTTGCCTATGAAGATTTATTCTCAGGTGAGATTGGGTGTAACACCTGAGATCAATGCTATTTGCACGATACTGGTCGTTATCGTGACGATTGGCGTCATCTTGGCATCTCTCCTCACCAAAAGGCAGAGGTTCAAGCGCATGGAAGAAGAGCGACTCGCAGCAGCTCATCTTTAAGAATTTTCATGGGTCTGAGTGTTACATTCTAAAAAATTGTGCGCCGCAAACACTCATTCCTCCCAGCTTTGTGGTTTTCACCTCAATAAATAGTCGCTCTCTGTACAAAGAGCACTTGGCGAGGACATAAAACACAGCTATCAACATTGCTGTCGCTATACCTATTTTCCCTAGGAGGGAACGGCAGGATGCTGATCCGGATGGAGGGTCAGGTCCCATTGCCAGCATGAAAAGGCGGTATTGCTTGCGTTCTGGAGAATGAGAAGCGTGAGTTCTACCAACTCATGTATTGGGAGTTTATAATGAATAAAGTTTATCCAAGTGCTGCCGCTGCTCTGGAAGGACTTACCTTTGATGGCATGACCGTCATGGCAGGTGGGTTTGGTCTCTGTGGCATTCCTGAAAACCTGATTATTGCGCTGCGAGATTCTGGTGCGAAAGACCTGACTGCCATCTCCAACAACGCAGGCGTTGATGACTTCGGTCTGGGCCTGCTGTTGCAGACGCGCCAGATCAAGAAGATGGTGTCGTCTTACGTTGGCGAAAACGCAACTTTCGAGCGTCAGTATCTGGATGGTGATCTTGAGCTAGAGTTTAACCCTCAGGGCACTCTTGCTGAACGCATCCGTGCTGGTGGTGCAGGCATCCCAGGCTTCTACACCAAAACCGGTGTTGGCACCCTGATTGCTGAAGGCAAAGAGCACAAAGACTTTAACGGTGAAACCTACATCATGGAAACCGGTCTGGTTTCAGACGTAGCTCTCGTGAGTGCATGGAAAGCTGACAAAGAAGGCAACCTGATCTTCCGTAAGACAGCGCGCAACTTCAACCCGGTCATGGCAACAGCTGGTAAGACCACTGTCGTAGAAGTTGAAGAGCTCGTCGAGATCGGTGAGTTGGATGCAGATCATATCCATACTCCAGGTATCTTCGTTGACCGCATCGTTGTTGGCACATTTGAAAAGCGCATCGAGCAGCGCACTACACGCGAAGCTTAAGGGAGGGCAGTAATCATGGCTTGGAATCGTGACGAAATGGCCGCCCGTGCGGCAAAAGAACTGCAAGATGGTTTCTACGTTAACCTCGGCATTGGCATCCCGACACTGGTAGCAAACTACATTCCAGACGGAATGAATGTAGCTCTGCAGTCAGAAAATGGCATGCTGGGCATGGGCCCGTTCCCGACTGAAGATGAAGTCGATGCAGATCTGATCAATGCAGGTAAGCAGACCATCACTGAACTGGACCGTACCAGCTATTTCTCTTCTGCAGACAGCTTTGCGATGATCCGCGGAGGTCACATTGACCTGTCCATCCTCGGTGCGATGGAAGTCTCAGAAGAGGGTGATCTCGCCAACTGGATGATCCCTGGCAAAATGGTCAAGGGCATGGGCGGTGCAATGGATCTGGTGGCAGGCGTTAAACGCGTTGTGGTCATTATGGATCACACCAACAAACGCGGCGACAAAAAACTCCTCCATAAATGCGCTCTACCGCTCACAGGTGTAAAATGCGTCGACCGCATCATCACCAACCTCGGTGTCTTCGACATCGTCGACGGCGGCCTGAAAGTCGTCGAAATGGCAGAGGGTGTAACGTTAGATGAGATCAAAGAAAAAACTGAAGCTAATTTGGTAGACTAACAGCTATTCAGCGTATGTAATTAAAAGCCCAACCTTTTTGGTTGGGCTTTTTGCTTTTAGGAGAAAGTAACAGAGCTATTTCAAAGAAAAAGCTCTTCCATCCTGATCTTAAGAATGAAATTGAGGCGACATTAGCGCTCACATAAAGCTAAGAAACTTGCTCTGGTTGGGAAGTTGAGGCATTGTGCGCTTCAGTTTTCTGAACGGATGGAGCACTGTGTGATCCCAATAGACGTACTGGCTGGTTTTTTTACTGTCACTGTTTTGCTGGCATTGACGCCAGGCCCTGATAATATTTTCGTGCTGACACAATCTGCAGTGTGTGGTCGTATGGCAGGTATTGCAGTGACGCTTGGTCTTTGCACTGGCCTGATTTTCCACACAACAGCTGTGGCGCTTGGTGTATCTGCGATTTTTCAGGCGTCCGAATTAGCCTTCACCTTCGTCAAGGTGCTGGGTGTTGGATATTTGCTTTATCTTGCATGGGGAGCCTTCAGAGCGAAGCTTGAGCCGGTACAACAGAATAAAGTCGATCATTCTGCTTTGATCCCTCTGTATCGTCGCGGTGTGATCATGAACATCACCAATCCGAAGGTCGCGATCTTCTTCCTTTCGTTCTTTCCGCAATTTGTTGATCCTGCCTACGGTCCTGTTATGCCGCAGTTCTTGCAATTGGGGGCGGTATTTATGCTCTCTGCAATTCTGGTCTTTGGTTCAGTCGCCTTCGCAGCGGGTGCCATCGGCGATCGTTTGAGCAAGTCTATAACTGCTCAGAAAGTTATGAACCGGATTGCCTCTGTTGTTTTTGTTGGAATGGCGCTGAAACTGGCAGCTGCGACCAGATAACATCGGATACAGATGCATTAGATACCAAAAAAGCCGCTGAACATTTTCAGCGGCTTTTTATTGCAAATTCTTTTTGTTCTTACTCAGCAGGCACCATTGATGTGTCCTTGGAAAAGCGCTTGTTGCCGCGTTTTTCGCGGAACGTATCAGCGCTTGTCTTTGCAAGCATGATTACCGGAATGATCCCCACCAGCACAATGCAAAGGGCTGGCAAAGCTGCGTCTTCAAACGCTTCTCGAGAAGCTGCATTGTAAACCGTTGTTGCGAGTGTCTCGAAATTAAACGGGCGCAGAAGCAACGTTGCAGGCAGCTCTTTCATGCACTCAACGAAGGAAAGGAGTGTCGCAGAGAGAATGACCGGCTTCATCAACGGCATGTGAACGCGGCCTAGCGTGCCCCAGGCGGTCTGACCAAGGCTACGAGATGCCATATCATAGTGCGGGGTGATCTTGCCGAAGCCGCCATCTATCTGTCCGTATGACATAGCCAGAAAACGCACGACATAGGCATAGATGAGCGCTGTGCCCGATCCTATCAGAAGCAGCCCAGCACCAAAGCCAAACAGTGCCTCAAAGCCCTCTGAGATCATATTGTCTAGCGCAGCAACGGGGAACAGAATACCAACGGCCAGAATAGTTCCGGGAACAGCGTAGCCAATTGAAGCCACCCGGCCCAGTGTCGTGGTCACTTTGCTTGGGAACAGGCGGCGGCGATAGGCAAGGGTCAGGCTGATGCCGATAGATACGGCAGCAGCCACTGCAGCCAGCCAAAGAGTGTTGCCAGCCGCTGCCCAGAGAGCCGGTTCAAATAGATCTTCTAAACGGCGGCTTGCACGGCTGATCAGAAGCAGAGAAGGAAAGACAAAGCCCAGAATGATAGGCAGGGCGCAAACAGTCACAGCAATCCAGCCACGCCAGCCTCTCAGCTCGTAGCTTGGTAAAGCGCGATAGGTACCCGTTGCTTGGTGAAAACGCTGCTTACGACGGCCGTAATACTCGATGAACATCAGCGCCAGCACAAACACCAGCATGATTGTTGCGATTTGAGTCGCACCTGTCAGATTAGAGCGATTGAGCCATGTATCATAAACGGAGAATGTGAGCGTCTGTACGCCAAAGAAGGAGACAGCACCAATGTCGTTCAGGCACTCCATCAGGGCGAGCGTCACACCAACTACAATAGCAGGACGAGCCAGCGGCAACGCGACCTTCCAGAACAAGCGAAATGGACCAGCACCGAGGGTGCGGGATACATCCAATGCACAAGCTGACTGAATAAGGAATGAGGCGCGTGCACTCAGATAAACATAAGGGTAGAGCACAAAACCCATAACAAACATGGCACCGCCAAGAGAGCGGATCTCAGGGAACCAGTAGTCACGAGAGGTCTTGAATCCGAAGATATCGCGTATCAGACCTTGCACCGGACCAGTGTAATCCAGCAGTTCAACATATGAAAATGCGATAATGTAGGTCGGGACTGCGAACGGCAACAACAGTGCCAGATCAAACCAGCGCCGCCCGGGAAAACGGCACATGGTAACTAACCATGCCGTGCTGACCCCGACGACAAACACGATCACACCAACACCAACCATCAACTGGAATGTGGTGGCAATTGAGCGTGGCAGAATTGTTGAAACAAGGTGCGGCCACAGATTGCCCGAAGACCCCATAGCCATAATAACAATTGCAAGAACCGGCATCACAACGAGGCCGGTCAGAAAGTAGGTCCCAAACGCAAGAAGCCGCTCCCCTCGAGAAGAGGGGGCGGCGGTTCTGTATTGTGGCGATCCACTATGTCCGTGTCTGGATGTCATGGAATGGCTTCAACTCAATTTACCTGTTGGAACTTAGCTGGATGGACCGTTATCAAAACCAACGATATCAACCAGCTCACTCGCTTTTGCGCGTTGAGCAGCAATCTCGTTGAGAGAAACTTCATCAGCTTTGAAGGAACCCCAGGAGGCAACCAGTTCAGATGGTGCGATGCCTGGCTCTACTGGATACTCGAAGTTCTGTGCAGCATAGATAGCCTGCGCTTCATCGGAAGCAAGGAATTCCATCAGCTTTACAGCATTGTCTTTGTTCGGAGCATTTTTCGCCAGAACCATGCCGGAGATGTTCACGTGAGTGCCACGACCTTCAGTGTTCGGGAAGAGAATGCGAACTGACGCTGCCCAATCCTTCTGTTCAGGATCTTTCTCGTTGGTTTGCATTTTGCCCATGTAATAGGTGTTGCCCAATGAGATGTCGCATTCGCCAGCGAAGATGGACTTAACCTGTGCACGGTCATTGCCTGTTGGCTTACGAGCCAGGTTGTCACGAACAGCTTCCAGCCACTTCTGTGTCTCAGCTTCACCCTTGTGAGCAATCATGGAAGCAATCAGACCGATGGAATAAACGTGTTGACCAGAGCGGGTGCAAAGGCGGCCTTTCCATTTTGGATCAGCAAGCTCTTCATAGGTGATGCTGTCTTGGGCAACGCGGTCTTTGGAAGCATAGATGACACGAGCGCGCGTTGTCAGACCAAACCAGTGGCCTTCAGAGTCACGCAAGTTGGCTGGGATGTTGCCGTTGATTGCATTGCTAACAACTGGCTGAGTAACACCGAGGTCTTTTGCACCCTGTAGGCGGCCAATGTCTACGGAAAGAAGAACGTCAGCTGGAGAGTTCTTACCCTCAGCCTTCATACGTTCGCCAAGACCTTTCTTAGCGAAAACAACGTTTGCTTTGACGCCGGTCTCAGCAGTGAATGCATCGAGAAGTGGTTTGATCAATTCTGGCTGGCGGTAAGAATAGATATTCACTTCGCCTTCTGCCTGAGCTGATGCGACCATACCGGTTGTACCAAGTGCAAAACCAGCTGCTGTCAGCCCAATTCCCTTAAACAACGACTTCATCGGAACATCTCCTGAGTGATCTTGTACGCGTCTGCAAACGCTTATCATTTGCCGTTATATCGGAAACTTGACTTTCTCTGTCAACTAATAAACTTCGTGAAAACAATGAGATAGAACTATTCTAAACTGTGAAATTCAGCTTTTAAGGTGCTATCCATCTGCAATTGCGAATGATTTTCAATTGCGGCTCATGTCAGCCTCAAGGAAAAGTTTACTGAAAAACTCAGAGTTGTTGAAAACAAACGGGTCTGGGGAGAGTGCAGTACCGGTGTTCATACGCAGAAACGATTCCAATTTTAAGGAGTCGGAGTGTCTCCTTGCAGCACTCGTGCCATCCAGATGCGGTTCATGTTTTGCCCGCAAAGGATGAAAGAAGCCTTTTTGTCTTGCAGGTTGGCACGCTCTTTTGAAAGACCTGCCAGACCAGCAGCAGCAGCACCTTCGCACGCATTGTGTGTTGTGCGATAAAGCAGACGGATTGCTTCTGCAATCTCATCCTCGCTGACACGGATAATGCGCTCAGCACCTGATCTGATTAAGGCAAAAGCTTCCCGGGCAGGCCCTCGCACACAAATCCCTTCAGCAAAGGTATTGGCTGAAGACGTGAGTGTATATTCACCAACTTCAATGGAGCGCGCGCACCCATCCGCCTTTTCTGCAACCACTCCGATAATCTTCGTCTTCAGGCCAAAGAGGTCACGCACAGAAATTAGTCCGCATATGCCAGTGCCCAAACCAACAGGCACATAGATGGCATCCAGATCCTTAATCGCGCGGAAGATCTCAAGCGCGTAAGTCGCGGCTCCAAGAACAAGGTCATAATCAAAGCCGGGAGAGAGCACCTGCTTAGAATTCTCGGCCATCTGGCAGGCGAATGTATGGGCCTCCTCAAAGTCTTTGCCGTGCTCAATCAAAAATGCGCCGTAGCTTTGGATAGCCGCTGTCGTTTCTTTGGAAGTGCCTTGAGGAACAACAATCGCTGCACGCTGGTGCAGCATTTTTGCTGCCCACGCCATGCCCAGTCCAAAGTTACCGCGTGTGGCTGCAACAAAGCTTGTAGAGCTGACATGCCGTTGTGATTGGCGTAGGAGATAAAGCAAAGCACACCGGGCCTTAAACGATCCGGTGGGCGCATGGTTCTCGTGCTTGATGAAGACCTCGCAGCCCAAGGCGTCATTGAGCAAGGGCCAGCTGTAAAGCGCTGTCGGGGCCATATGGCGCCGCAGTTCCTGCGAAGCATCTTCCAAAGCAGCCAGTGTGAGCATGCGAATCTCCTGCGATGGTCAGGCCACCACAGGAGCGCGTTATTCGGCGAGAACCCGCTGAGGTGGGAAAGTGACTTCCGCCAGCGTACCTTCATCCTCTTCAGAATTTATTGAAAACGAAGCACGGTTCGCTTCCACAAGGGCTTTGGTTAATGGAAGACCAAGACCAGACCCTTCTGTTGAAGAAGAGGCATTAAGGCGACGGAACGGTTGAAGCGCAGCTTCCAGATCAGCCTTCGACATCCCGTGGCCAGTATCCCGAACGCGCAAGTGCACTTCACCACTCGGATCAAGCACAAGCGAGATGATCACCTGACCGCCGGACCGGTTGAACTTGATGGCGTTAGACAGCAGGTTCAATGTGATCTGGCGCAGCGTTTTCGGATCCGCCACAATCTTAGGAACAGACAGAGGTGTACTGGCGCGAATAATAACGCGTTGATCATTCGCCTGAGGTTGCAGCAGTGCAACGCACTCATTGATTACATCGGCTGCAGAAACAGCTTCAAACGCCAGATCCATCTTGCCAGCTTCAATCCTGGCCAGATCAAGCAGGTCGTTGATCAGCGTCAGCATATGGGAGCAGGAGCGATGGATATCGCGGGCGTACTCTTTGTAACGCACATTCCCAAGCTCACCAAAGCGCTCTTCCTGCATCACTTCTGAGAACCCGATCACCGCATTGAGCGGCGTGCGGATTTCATGGCTGATTTTAGTCAGATACTCAGACTTGTGAGTGTTGGCTTTCTCCGCCTTGTACCGGGCACTCACCAACTCTTCTTCAGCTCGTTTGAACTGCGTGATATCGCGCAACACAGCACAGAAAAGCTGCTCGTTTGCGTGGCTGACACGTCCCATGCTTAGGAACGTTGGGAAGATGTCACCATCCAGTGTTTGGCAAATGACCTCACGTCCGTCATTGAGCACACTGGAAACGCCATTGGCGACCAACCCATCCAGATAATCCAGTGCTGCAATGTGGCTCTCATCCGCCAGGAATGTCGTAAACGGGGCACCTAGAAGGTCATCTTCGCCGGCATTAAACAGGGCTTCTGCAGAGTGATTTGCACTGCGGATGATACCGCGCTGATCCATCACCAGCACGCCGTCTGTCGCAGTTGCGAGAACGGATTCCAGCTCTTCAATGCGCGTGTGCAGATGTTTGATTTGAGTTTCGGAGCCAGTTGCAGCCTGAACGTGAGCCGAAGCTGCAGGGGCATCTGCTTCACCCTGTATCTTCTCCACCACAGAGATCATGAGCGCTTGCGCACCATTCCAAGGCACAGCATGCATACGCGCATCAACGGAAAGCACACCACCTTCTGCGAGCCGAACGTGTACGATACGGTCTACAGTTTGAGAGCTTGGAGTAGGGCACTCTTCAGGTTCTGCGAAGATTGCCTCAAGGCCTCCTGCCTCATTCAATCCTTCAAAGCGCTCGTAACCAAGCAGCTCAAGCAGAGTGTCGTTTGCATAAACAACATCGCGGTCGCGAACAACGGCGACCCCAATCGGAAGGCGATCCAGTAAGCGGGGATCGATTGGCGCTACAATCGGCTTGTCTGGAATACGTCCAGTCTTTTCGCGAGCGCGTTCTGCAGCTTCTTCAATATCCGGTGGAACGCGCGGCAGAACTACATGGGTTACATTATCCTGCTTTGGCTCAGCCGCAACGGTTTCATCACGTGCTGCTGGTTCAGCGGGCAGCGGAATAATGTTGTCAGCTTTCGCCGCTGTTGTAGGCTTTGGTTCTTCGTGGAACTCAGTCTCCACCACATCAGTTTCAGAGACGGCGAGAGCTGCTGTCTCTTCGGGTGCAGCAGGAACTGTCTTTGTGGTTTCAGCTTGTGCCGGAACAGCAGTTTGCTCATCTTTCTTCTCAGCACCCAATGCCCGCGCAATCTTGTCGAAGGCATCTCGCTCTGGTTTGGAAAGTCCAACATTCTCTCTTGGAACAGGATGTTTATCTACCAGCCGAACAATGCTGTTGGTCAATTCCGCAAGGCTGCGTGGACCAGTTCTGACTTTCTTTTGCGGCGCGTCCGGCAAGTTTGCGATAGCACGCTCAAAGTCATCTTTACTGGTTGGCTCGGGAATTGACGGAGCAGCGCTCACCTGTTCTGCAGTCTCTGGAGGAGCTTCCTCAGCCTCAGTAAGATCCTCTTCAAAAGCCTGCAAATCAGTTTCAGCCGTCACTTGCTCTGGACCTTCCGAAGCAGAAACAGTCTGATCAGCTATTTCAGGCTCAGAAACCTCCTCAGGTTGCGCTTCGACCTCAACGGGAGCTGCAATTTCAAGAGGGTCTGTCGGATCGCGAAGGACGTCAGCATCCGTCAGCTGAAGGAACCCCTCATTCTCCTCAACAGCAATTGCTTCTTCGTCATGAAGAAAGTGCAATCCATTTTCATCTGGCTGTGTGTCTGATGCAGGTAGATCAGGTTCTGGTGGGAGGTTGATTTCAGCATCAGCAGCGTCGTCTGCTTCAGGCTCAAGAGCCACCGCGACTGTCACCTCTTCAACCGGATCAGCTTCGGGAGAGGTTTCCGGCTCAGGATGTTCGGCACTCTCAACGACTTCCTGCTCTTCTTCCTCGGCATCCTCGTTGAAATCAACGATCAACTCTGGAATCTCAGGTTCACTTTGTAAGAAACCTGGCGCCGTAATGCCTTCAACCAGTGGTGCCTCAACAATTTCCGTTACCTGATGTGTCTCAGCCTCGGAAAGTGCTTCGATTGGTGCGGCGTCTCCCTGCACAAATCGTTCAGGCTGATAGTGCTCAAGCGTCAGCCCTACATCAGGTTCACTGACCGGAGATTCTGTCTTTGCCGGTTCAGAGGTAGCTTCAGCGCCTTCGCTTTCCTCTTTCAAAGAGGCACGTAATTTGATCAGGACTGCAAGCGGATCAACAGGTTCATCAGATTTCTTTGCATCGACGCTGCGGATAACCCCAAATCCGCGCAAGCCATCATACTCACCTGATTTTGTTTCTACTGGCTGAGCAGATAAATCGAGAGGAACAACCTTATTGGAATTGCAGGCGGGCCAAAGTAGTGTTGCACCGCTGACGGCACGTTGTTTTTTAATCGCCTTCGAAATCGCCGGGACCTTACCAATCCTCATCTTTTTGCGGACAGCATCGAAGGGGAGGCCGATCAGAGCGGCATCCTGTGGGCCTAATAGCTCGGCGAACTCCTTCGAGAAGCTACGAAAACAGCCGTTTCGGTCCAGCTCCCAAGTGAAGCGGATCGGCCGTTGTCGGCGTTTGAAGACAAAGTCAGCCACGAGCTCGGTCCCTACACTGAAGGTTTCCCAAGAAGGGGTTGGTTGAGAAACGCAATCTACTCTCTTTCACAGGCACCAAGACTCAAAATTGGCGGTGCAATCAAATGATATCCGGTTTGAAACGGGCATGTAAGCGACTTCAGCAGTTTTGCTGTAAGCTTACTAAAGAAACCTGCCTCAATTTATCAGGGGTATATTTTCCCAATTATAGCCCCACTCTACTTTATCTATAAGCTTTGAAAAACCAGAGCCTGCCATTTATGGCAACCCACCCACCGGCATTTTCAAAAGCTAAATCCTGATAAAGGCTTAGAGTTTAACAAATGAGCGCCGAACTTCGCATCTGTCAATTCCAATAGATACAAGCCACCCAATTATTCACCCCACAATTCCTGTATACTTAAAGTACCGTAAACTGCACTGCTCGTTTAAGCTCCTATTTTCTTTCCCTATGGTTAAGTATAGCATTGCCACATCAGAGTAAACGAGTTGCAAATAGGGGAGGGAATAGGCCCTTTCCACAGTGCGAATGAAACCTTAATCAACAATGGTGGAGGCTTGAGCATGGCAGATACAAAAGTTCCTTTTGAAGTTTCGGATCAAATGCGTGAATTTGCTGATCGAAGCATTGATCAGGCACGCAAGGCTTTTGATAATTTCATGGATGCAACCGAAAATGCGGTGAGCAGCATGGAAGATGCATCAAGCACAATGCATGTGGATTCCTCAGACATGCATCGTCAGGCCCTTTCATTTGCTGAGCAAAATGTGAATTCCGCTTTTGAATTAGCGCAGCGCATGTTTCAGGCGCGCGATATGGAAGAGCTCGTAGGCTTGCAGCAAGAGTACTTGCACAAGCAGATGGAGCAAAGTGGAGCACAAATGCGTGAGATGGGTGAAAAGGCCTCCCGCGCTGTAAAAGACGCAGCAAAGAAAGCATGAGACTTTTGAGGAACCCTGGTTTTAAGGGGGCTGAGTCCTGCCCCACTTAACAGTGGAATGAAGCGTATTGGCGCCTCGTTCGAGAGGTGCCATTGAAACCCACCGCTGCAAATTCACGATTTGCACCACCAGAATAAAAAAGTTTTCTTCTTCGTTTCAGCAGCTTAAGCACGATCGATATTGTTGCGCCGCAAAATAATGTTGCAATGCACAAAATAGCTCCTATATTAATCTCAAGTTGACCTAAGGGGAGACAGTTCTCTCCCTCTTGATCCTTTATGTTTCTCCCAAGACGATAAGGAGCAATCCAAATGACTACTGCGAAAATTGATACTGCTAAATCCGAGAAGAAAACTGAACAGGCTGCTCCAAAAGCCGCCAAGTCTATAGAGAATGAGGTGTTTGCAATGAACAAGATGGAAGTGCCTGCATTTATTCAGGAAATGACCGAAAAGAGCGTTGATCAGGCGCGTGAAGGTTATGCCAAAGTGAAGTCTGCTTCTGAAGAAGCATCTGCAATGCTTGAAGAGAGCATGGAAGTGACACGTGACAGCTTCATGGAAATCAATCTGAAAGCTGTCGATGCAGCGAAAGACAATTCCGAAGCTGCATTCTCTCATATTCGCGACATGTTCGGTGTGAAGAGCTTGTCTGAAGCAATCGAGCTTCAGTCTTCTTACAGCCGCAAACAGTATGATGCGATGAGCCAACAGGTGAGAGAGATGCAGGAAACTGCAACGAAACTTGCAACCACGATGTCTCAGCCTGCAAAAGAAGCTTTCGACAAATCTATGAAAGATATGAAGCTGGCATAATTCCGGCTAAATTTTTTCAAGAACGTACATATCCTCCCGATTGGATTGCACAGCAATTTGCAACTCATACGGGAGGATTTTGCGTTTAAGCCTCTGAAAAACAGAGTGAAACCACCTAGTTAGAGTGTGTAACGAGCGGTTTTTTATCAGTGTTGTGGACTTTTTTCATTTTGATGTTCCAAGGGACTTGCCAACCTCAAAAATTGTACCTATGTTCCGCGCCACTGGCAAGCAGACGTAGCTCAGTTGGTTAGAGCGTCGGATTGTGGCTCCGAAGGTCGGTGGTTCAAATCCACTCGTCTGTACCATCTCTTCTTAAGGCTCCTTAGTGAGATAGTTGAGATCATCTGCTTCGCCAGTTCTTTTCCCTAGTTCCTTGAAAAGACTGGATCATTCCTCAGGTATCTGCTTGGGAATAAGAATGGTATTTGCATTCCTTTCAATAACTTCCCCAAGCCAGAACGCGCAATCGGATTGCTCAAAGAGATCCTCATAGGTTGTTTCGATGTTCGCACCCTGCAGGACATTGAAGTTTGATGGGTTGCCAATTTTCGGCCAGCTCCACAATTTCCAGTCTTTGGATGGTCCCTCTGTGGGTGTCTTTGCAAATTGCGCCCAAAGCGCGTTCATCTTCACAGCAAGGTCTTTGTCTTCTTGTGTCGCGTCCGGTGGAATAGTGTTGAACACGAACGGCAATTCCGAAGCATGGCAGGCGTTGTCCCACTGGTTGTGTGGGCCGCAAACATTATTCACCTTCGGGTTTGTAGGCGGTTTTTCCATATTCTCGACAGATGTCTGCGCAAAGAAATAGAGCCACGTGTTATCGCTCGGCTTTTCCCGCTCGCTGTTGGCGGACATAGTAGGGCAGGTGAGCACTGAGTTCCCAATCAGGTTGGAAAGAGCCGTGGCCGGTGTCTTTGGGCGCAAGCCATATGCAGCAGGAGTTTGTGCACCATATCCAGTACGGCCTACAATCAACATTGGGTTTTCGTAATCCCGACCCAATATCCCATTGAAAGTTACAGCGTTTAGCTTCCCGGTCGCGTCAATGGTGTTCGCGAACAGAACGCCTTCGTTCTTGTTAAAGCCCAACATCAAGGGCTTTTCATTACCCTTTTCCATCTGCACATTGGGCTGCTCTTTTAGGAAACTGCCATCGATGATGGGGGAAAAGGCTATGCTGCCAGGCAGGGCGCTCAGGAACACTCCTTTTTTGAAGAGCGTATCCTGAAGCAAAGCCTGAGCCAGAAGAATTTGTCGCGTATTCGCTTTCTCAAGATCATCAAGCTGTGCTGTTAATGCACATTCATCCGAGTCTGGATTGCGAATGACAGCTCTCAGGCATTTTAGATAGAAGTAGAAGAGGTCACGCCCTCCCTCTTTGTTGCGATACTTATAGGCAGATGCGCTGCTTTGCATGATGCCTGCGCGGAACAGATCCTGAGAGCTATCAGCGCTGAACATATGCAGGCCAACAGCCATCGCGCCGGAACTCACACCAAAGATCGTGACCTGCTCAGGATCTCCGCCAAATGATGAAATATGCTTCTGCACCCACTTCAGTGCAGTCTGCTGATCCTGCAAGCCGTAATTGCCACCGTTGGAAGGCTCTTGTCCGGTGATCCCGTCAGTCGCAAGAGTGCCGAGAATGCCAAGGCGGAAGTTGACGGTTACGAGCACAATGTTCTGATCAGCAGCAAAAGACTTGCCGGAATAAAGCTCAATGATCTCTTTATTAGCAGCGTGATAGGCCTTGTCTGCTCCTCCAGCCATAAAACCACCACCATGGAAAAACACCATGACAGGCAGTTTGCTGAGGTTCTTGATAGCGTCAGCCGGTGCCCAGATATTCATATAGAGGCAGTCTTCTTCACCACGCAGCTGATCTTTGGGATTCCAAATCGGTTGCGGGCAACGAGCGCCGTACTGCAATGCCTCGTAGCCGTTGGGCTCATACTCATCAAACACACTGGAAGGCTGCCATCGGGTCGCTTGCCCATACTGCACGCCCTTGAACACGCTAAGAAGCTGGCTTCCGGCATCATCAGCTTTTCCGCAAAGGATCTTCTTATTACTGAGAGTGATGCAGGGCTGCTCAGGCGGTGCTGGTTGGTCAGGGGCAAAAAGCAGTTGGTCATCTGCATTTGGGCTTTGAGCAAATGACCACGTCATGCTGAGAATGCTGAATGCAAGGACAAGCACCGTTTTCATGGAACCCCACCTTCTTATTTGTTTTTGGGCTTCCTTCAGTGTTCATCTTTTAGGAAAAAACGGCGTTAAACAGCATGCTTTAAATTGCCTTGCGGAAATTGTGGCAAATTTTAGAGTGTCAAAAGGCTTTGTTTAATTCAGTGATGATTTGTGTGACTGCCATCACAAACCAAAGAAAATGGCTGTTTTCAGCGACAAATCCGGTGGAATTCAAGGACACACTCCTATTGGGCACTTGTATTAGGCGCTCAGTGGCTTTTGATAGGGTTAATGTTCGATAGGGAGACAGATTCATTGTGATTCATCTGTCCCCCAAAAATTACGATGTGAGAATTTTAAATGAAAAAACTGATGCACGCCGCGTTTGCTATTGTTCTCGGCCTTTCCGTTGCAGCATGTACGACAACCAATCCATACACGGGTGAGTCCCGCGTTTCCAAAACTGCAGGCGGTGCAGGCCTTGGTGCAGCCACTGGCGCAATCATCGGCGCAATCGCTGGCGGTAAAAGTGCTCGTGTTGAAGGTGCACTCGTTGGTGCAGCTGCAGGTGGTCTGATCGGCGGCGGTATCGGTAACTATATGGACCGTCAGGAAGCTCAGCTTCGTCAGCAGCTTCAGTCCTCTGGTGTTTCCGTAACCCGTAACGGCAACCAGATCGTGCTGAACATGCCAAACGATGTGACTTTTGCTGTTGGTCAGGCATCTCTGTCTTCCCGCGCAATGCAGGTCCTCAACAGTGTTGCTCTGGTGGCGAAAGAGTTCCAGCAGACTCGACTGAACGTTTACGGCCACACCGACAACACCGGTTCCGCTCAGTTCAACCTGCAGCTCTCTCAGCGCCGTGCAGACTCCGTCAGCAACTACCTGTATAATCAGGGTGTAAACGGTGCACGCATCTCCGCAGCAGGTTACGGCCTGACCAGCCCGATCGCGTCCAACGCAACTGAAGCTGGCCGCGCGCAGAACCGCCGCGTAGAAATCGTCCTGTCTCCTCTGAACTAATCTTTCAGACAGGCAAAAGTTTTAGAACGCGGTCCCTTGCTGGGGCCGCGTTTTTTGTTAGTCTCCCGCCGTAAATAGGGGAGGCTTGCACATGACGCAGGATAATCTGGCTGCATCACATTTCCAGAATGCTGGAGAGAGTTACGCAAAGTATCGCCCAACCTATCCTTCCGAGCTTGTTGAGTTTTTGGCCTCAAAATGCCAGCAGCACAATCTGGCTTTGGATGTTGGCTGCGGGAATGGTCAGTTCAGTAGCATGATTGCAAGGCACTTCAGGCAGGTGCTAGCCACAGATGTCAGCGTCTCTCAAATCGAAAACGCAGCACCTGCTCCAAACATTCGCTTTGCAGTGGAACCAGCAGAGCGCTGCTCAGCTGAAGACACCGAGCCTCAATCTGATTGTCGCTGCACAGGCTGCACATTGGTTTGATCTGACAAGCTTTTATGAGGAAGTCAGACGTGTTGCAGCACCAGAGTGTGTGCTCGCACTCGTCAGCTATGGTGTTCTCTCCATAAATCATACCGAATGCAACGCCCGCTTTCGCCAGTTCTATTACGATGAAATCGGTCCTTATTGGCCTCCAGAGCGCCAGCACGTTGACAACGGATACGCCAGTTTTGATTTTCCGTTTCAGGAGCTGGAGTATCCGGAGATGTCTATTGAGCGGGAATGGGCGCTGGAGCACTTCCTCGGTTACGTGCGCACTTGGTCCTCTGTCAAAGTAGCAGCAAAGGCTGGCAAGCAAAGCCTGATGGAGAGCTTTGCAAAAGAGCTGACCAGCCTTTGGGGAGATCTACAGCAACCCCGCAAGATCAGTTGGCCCATCGCAATGCGGCTGGGCCGTCTCTGAGCAACAGCTGCTTTATAGGCTGCTAGGCCATCGTGTGTGTAGGTCGTCAATCTTGAACTCATGCACGTGGCTCTTGCCTACTTTGTCGACGCCCTTTGACCAATGTGGATCATTGTCTGGCAGGTCCTCGTGGGAATGCCGCAACTTCTTTGCATCCTTGCTCGGCCACAGCAGCATTGCTGCGAAAACACTGATCCACGCCAATACCGCCATGAAGAGAAAGCTGACCGGAATGCCCAGACGAGCGCCAACCCAGCCAGCCATTGGATAACCAATCAGCCAGCATATATGGCTGAGCGCAAACTGGCTTGCAAACACTGACGGAAGATCTCCACCTCTCGCAGAGCGTCGTAAAACCCGGCCAGAGGGTGTTTGTGCTGCAGAATAGCCAAGGCCCATCAGGAACCAGAGCGGAAGCAACTGCGTAAAGCTGCTCAACATAAATCCGAAGCTGAGGCAAACGGCCATGACACTGGCGCCCAAGATCATGACGCTTCTGTCTTTAAAACGCTCCAGAACTTTAGGAAGGCTGAGCGCTGTAATCATGGAGCCAGCACCAAAACAGGCTAGAGCAATGGCAACGTCATCAGCTTGCAGGCCAAACGTGCCTTGTACAATCACCACGGTGTTCACAATCACCATAGATCCACCTGCCGCAACAGCCAGATAAACAGCCAACATTCCGCGCAAGCGAGGGGTGCTGAGGTAAATGCGGGTGCCTTGCGTCATACGCTTGATGGTGCGCTGGTTTTTGGCCGGTTTGAGCTTTGGCAAAGTCACCGAAACAACGAGAGCTGCAGAAGCAAGGAAACCGATCACCGTGCCACTAAACAGACCATGAAAATTGATCACCAACAGCAAGCCAGCCGCAATCGTCGGGCTGAGCAGATTTTCTAGATCATAAGCAAGGCGGCTCAAGGATAGAGCGTTGGTGTAGTCTTTCTCCTCCGGCAGCACATCAGGAATGACGGCTTGAAATGCGGGAGTGAAGGCAGCGGAAGCGGACTGCAGCACAAAGATAAGCAGATAGATCTGCCAGATCTCAGTTACAAACGGCAGGGCAAGAGCAACGACTGCACGGATGAGATCCAGCCCCACCAGCACAGCACGTCGCGGCAACCGTTCAACAAACGCAGCTGCAATCGGGGCCAGCCCAACATAGGCAATCATCTTGATCGCAAAGGCAGTTCCAAGCACTGAACCGGCGTCTTCTCCGGCGATGTTAAATGCCAGAAGACTTAGGGCGACAGTGGCAAGGCCAGTACCAAACAAGGCAATGACTTGAGCAAGAAACAGGTGGCGATAGGTTCGGTTCGCGAGTACGGACAGCACGCGGAAACTCCTTTGGCTTCTTGTTTTCTTGAGTTGACTATATCCCCCTAGAGGTAACGGGAGATTGCTTTGAACTCTTCAATCGTCTGTTCGGAATTTGCATCCGGATTGTTGACCGTGTCATCAAGGCAGTGGTCCAGATGATCGTAGATCAGGGTCTTCTTTGCCTGCATGACAGCCTTCTCAACCGCATGAAGTTGCTGGGCTATTTCCACGCACGGGCGACCATCTTCAATCATACCAATAATGGATTTGAGGTGCCCATCAGCGCGTTTAAGGCGATTAACAATTCCCGGATGGGACTGGTGTGTGTGCTTTTCAGTCATATCTCGCTTTTATCCCCCCTGGGGGGATGTTGCAAGACGGCTGAATTTGGCAAATGTGCAGTTAAATCATTTGAATAACCCTTCGTGGTATCTTCCGCCCTATATGGATAACGGCAAGGTGGCCTGAAGACCTGAGGAAACGAGGGCTTGCTCACCAACGCAAAATGCTGAAACTGGCTTTGATTGACGGATACGCACTGCCAAAAAGGCGTGCCAGGAGAATGACGTGCCGGATAATTTTGTTTTTGCAGTGGACACGGATGGCGGTGTTGACGACGCCATCGCGCTCATGATGCTCATTGGTTCAGGCAAGAAGATAGATTTCATCACGACCACATTTGGCAATGTCGATCTGGAGCAGGCAACAAAGAATATTCTGGACACGCTCGCCATCTGCAATGCAGATATTCCGGTCCATAAAGGTGCATCTGATCCAATTTCTGGTGAGCGTATCGATGCGGTTTATGTTCATGGACCAGACGGATTAGGCGGAGTGGAACGCCCCCGGCACCTCCTGAGGCATTCAGGTGAGACAGCACACAATGCTCTCCGGGATGTTCTGCGCAAAGCTGCACTCGGTGGGCCAAAACTTCAGATCTTGACCATTGGACCACTCACAAATCTGGCAGAAGTTTTGCGCGAGGAGCCGGATCTGGTCGAAGGAGTTGATCGCATCTGGTCTATGGGTGGAACCTGCCATGGACGCGGCAACGTTACGCCTGCCGCTGAGTTCAACATCCTCTGCGACCCGGAAGCGGCAAAAGCAGTGTTTTCGCAGGCGATCAACACAACGCTCATTCCATGGGAACCAAGCCTCCATGATGCCCTCCCGGGGGATGTGGTCGATGGTATATTTGAGCGTTTGGGAGATACGATCCCAGCCAAGTTTGCAGAGCATATGTGTACGTTCATGCGAGAGCGTGGCAAGACGTGGTACCACGAAGACCTTCTCATCCTGCCTGATCCATTGGCCGCTGCTGCCCTGTTGGACTCTGAGGTCATAGCCCGAACCATTGTTTGCGGCGTACTCGTTGAAACAGGTGGAGAGTTTGCCCGCGGTGCGACTATTCTGGATCACGAGGGTAAAACGCAGGCACCTATTATCGGCATCATGGAGCGGGCAGACCGCCCTAAAGTGGAACGTATATTGGAAGGAACACTGGCAGCGCTTGCCTCGCGCCACCAGTGAAAACATTAGAGCAGCAAGGACCATGCAGTTGCTGCAAGCATCGCGACTGCCATAGCTATTGTGATGCCGCGCATCAAAGCGCCTTCGCCAATCACCTTAAGAATTGAAACCCCAACCATTGCCCACACACTGTGAGAGATCATTCCGCCGATCAAAAAGCCAGCTGTCAGGATCGCCGCATTCTCATAAAGCCCCATACCATTGGCCGCGAAGAAGCTGGTAAACGCCACCAGGCTCATTGCCCAGGTTTTGGGGCTAAGTGGATGAATGAGCAAACCTTCCCAAAATGTCGGCAAGCTAACTTCGCCCTTTGGCTTGATGTTCAGCTGCACAATGCGCCAGGCTAGGTATGTCATGTAGGCCATCGAGGCAAATTTTAAGGCATTGACCATCAGCCCCCCGCGCGCCATTAATTGCCCCAGTCCGAAAGCCACACAGAGGTTGAGCAGGAGGCTGCCCAGCTCTGCCGCTATGATAACCGGAAAGGCAGTGCGATAACCCGCGCTGGCACCAATCGCCATGAAGGTGAGGTTTCCCGGCCCCGGAGTGCCGGTCATAATGGCTACAAAAATCGCGAATGCGCTGAGCGTTGCCCAATCCATATTGTTATTCCAGTCAATTGATACAATCTACACGATGTGCTAAATTATTGTATCGATCGTATCTATCAATCTCTTTATTGTTATGAATACAATGTGGAAGCCTGACCCAAACAAGCTCTCAAGCCCAAAATACCTAAGTATTGCAACGGCTTTGGAACAAGACATCCAAACTGGCCGCCTTGTGGAAGGTGACAAGCTTCCGCCTCAGCGCGAGCTCGCCTATCAGCTTGGAGTAACGCTTGGTACAATCACGCGGGCTTATGCCGAGGCTGAGCGTAGAAAACTGGTGCGTGGAGAAACGGGCAGGGGCACATTCATTGCCAAGACAGCAAATGTGCATTCACCACTGATGCTGATGCCAAATACAGAAGGCATTCAGAGCTATGATTTAGCTCGCAACTTGGGTCTGGCACACCTCAACCCGGATCTTGGCCAAATACTCAAGCAATTGAGCAATGACCCTCTGGTCAACTCACTGAATGAATACGGTCCGTCTGAGGGGACGTTCTATCATCGGGAGATAGGCGCGCAGTTTCTCTCAGAGTTCTATGGCGCGCCTGCGAATGCCAACCAGACACTCGTTACATGTGGGGCACAACATGGCATTCAGATCGCCATGTTAGCCATGTTCAACCGTGGTGATGTCGTTGCTGTAGATGAGATGATCTATCCGCCTATTCTGTCTGTGCTCCCGGCTCTGGGCCTACAAATTGTACCCATTGAAGCCGAACGGGATGAGAACGGGCATATGGGGGCTATGTCTGCTGATGCATTGGAGGAGGCTTGCACTAAGCATGACATCCGTGGCGTCTTTTTGATACCAAACGCACAGAACCCGACAACTCATACGCTGAGTAATGCCGAGCGCCAGAGACTGGCAACTGTGATCGAAAAGCACAACCTCACGGTTATTGAGGACGATCCCTATACGCCCTTCATTTCCCGCAAGCAGAAGAGCTTTCTTGAGCTGGTGCCAGAGAACACTGTTCTGATCGGTTCCCCCTCCAAAGTCATGTCAGCTGGGTTGCGCACTGGCTACATCCATGTCCCGGGCAATGTCAAAACAGCCTTTGCCAACGCCATTGGTGAAAGCACATGGATGGCAGCTCCGCTCAACGTGGAGATTGTGTCCAGATGGATTACAGGTGGGGAACTGCAAGAAACGCTGCAGAGAAAACGAGAAGTTCTGAGGCAACGCTATCTGCACATCAAAGAGATGTTTCCAAACAACGTGCTGCAAGGCGGTGAGGAAAAACTCTTCACATGGCTGCAACTCCCAGAACAGCAAAGTGCAGAATTGGTGGCGCAAGCGGCTCTTTTGAGGGGCGTGGAAGTCCTGTCGCACCGCAATTTTCAGGCAATGCCACGCACGGACATCAACGCATTGCGTGTCAGCCTGTCAACGATCGCGCATCATAAGCACTTTGAAGAAGCGATATCTCTTCTGAAAGCGTCAATCGAACATCTGGAAGTCATACAGACCCCAAGACCAATGGTGGGGTAGAGCATAAAAAAAGCCCCCGCCTGTGTTCAGGCAGGGGCTAATCTCTGACCTAAGCCAGCATACTAAGCAAATCTTAGTATGGGCAAGCCATGTCGCTCATGTAGTCATGAACGGTGATTTTGCCGGAAATGATGTCTGCGCGAGCTGCTTCAACTGCTGCTTTCATTTCTTCGCTAACCAGTGGAGCGTTGTTTTCGTCCATTGCGTAGCCAACACCGTCTTCAGCAAGGCCAAGAGACTGGATGCCGGTGGTGAAGTTGCCTTCTTTTGCATCCATGAATGCATTTGCAACCGCCACGTCAACGCGCTTAACCATGGAGGTTAGCACTTTGCCTGGAGCCAGATGGTTCTGGTTGGAGTCAACGCCGATGAACTTCTTGTCTTCATCAACAGCTGCCTGAAGAACACCAAGGCCGGTACCGCCAGCAGCAGCAAAGATTACGTCTGCGCCACGTGCGAAGTGAGACTTAGCAAGCTCGCCACCTTTAACCGGATCGTTCCATGCAGCTGGTGTAGTACCAGTCATGTTTGCGAAGACTTCACCGTCTTTGTTGGTGGTCAGTGCGCCCTGCTTGTAACCACAGGAGAACTTGGAGATCAGCGGAATATCCATGCCGCCCACAAAGCCAACCTTGCCGGTCTCGGATGAGAGCATTGCCATCATACCAACAAGGTAAGAACCTTCCTGCTCTTTAAAGACAACAGAACGTACGTTTGGCAGATCTACAACAGAGTCGATGATAGCAAAGCTGACATCTGGGAATTCTTTAGCAACTTTTTCCACTGGAGCAGCCTGCGCGAAGCCCATTGCAACGATTGGGTTCATGCCACGGCGCGCAAAGTTGCGAAGAGCCTGCTCACGCTGGGAAGCGTTGGAGATCTCAAATTCGCGATACTCGATACCGGTCTCAGCCTTGAAAGCCTCAGCACCATTATAGGCAGCTTCGTTGAATGACTTGTCGAACTTGCCGCCCATGTCAAAGATAACTGCAGGCTTAAAGTCCGCTGCCATAGCAGTTGTGCTCATTGCTGCTGCCAATACTGCAGTTGCAGCGATGGTTTTGATGGATTTCATACCCATTCCTCCGTTATATCCCAATGGGAAATCTTCACGTTGCCCCGTCACCAAGTCCGTCTTCACCACTAAATCCCAACCTGGAGACTCACCTCATTGAGGTGAACGTCTAAGTGCATAACTTCCCCTGCGTAAGTCCAGCTAAGTGTTAGCTTGTCCTTAATTATGCGCTTATAGGTTGTCCAAAACGATCAGGCATGTTGAAAACAGTTATGTGTACGGTCTTTAGTTGGACACATGCCGGTGGTAGGATCAAGGTTAAAATGCGAATAAATATATCAGGACTGCAAAAATTTTCAGTTATCCGCCAATTTGGCTACTTTTATTCGTTAGAAAGATCAAAATTGCTTAGTGAACATGCAGGAGTTTGGGGTGTTCGAATCATTTATTGACAAGGTTAAATTCAAAACCAGAAAAGCCGGGCTATTACTTGGCGCTGGTCTGGTGTTGCTAGGCGTATCTTCTGCTCAAGCCGCAACCTGTGGCGATACAGGGGCAGGCTTTGACCGCTGGCTGTCATCCTACAAAAAGACGCTCCAGTCCCAGGGGATCTCAAAAGCAACGTTAAACAGGTCTCTGAGTAGCGTAACTTATAACCGCAAGGTGATCGGTTACGACCGGAATCAGAAATCTTTCAAGCTCAGCTTTAAGGAGTTCTACAAGCTCCGCGTCAACAACGCCCTCATAAACAAGGGCCGTAGATTGATGAAGAAACACGACAGGCTTTTCACGCGTATAGAGAACGAATTTGGAGTTCCTCGTGAGATCATCACCGCCATCTGGGGCCTGGAGACTGGTTACGGGCGTGGCATAGGCAATATGAGCACCATACGCTCTCTGGCAACTTTGGCTTATGATTGCCGCCGTGCTGATTTCTTCCGCAATGAGCTCTATCATGCGCTGCTCATCGTCCAGAAGGGCGACTTGAAGCCGAGCGAAATGAAGGGAGCTTGGGCAGGTGAGTTGGGCCAGACCCAGTTCCTTGCATCCTCCTACATCAAGTTCGCGATTGACTACAGCGGTGATGGCAAACGGGATCTGCTGTACAACACCTCAGATACTTTGGCTTCCACCGCGCACTTCCTCATGTCTTACGGTTGGCGGCCGGGTCAACCTTGGGGACCGGGCACACCTAACTACGGGGTGATCCGCTCTTGGAATCGTGCTGGCGTATATGTCAAAACAATCCAGATCATGGCTGAAAAACTGAGCAAGTAATTCAGCCTGAGAATTACAGAATAGGCCGCTGAGAATAAAACTCAGCGGCCTATTCTGTATGAGTGATGACTGCTAGTCAGCGCGGTTAATTAGTGCATTGAAGAAATTGGTTTTGAGAGCAAGTGCCCTTATCGGGTCCGCGTTGTTGCCTTCAGCAATGTTGGGAGCCATTACAATTCCAATGTTTCGTGCATCCATTTTATTCTTCGATTGATGTTCGAGCACCATCGTTGAAAACTTGACAGCGTCTTGAACCATTTCGGGTAACTCATTTACCGGTGGCAAGTTTCCGGGTCCCGGTAGTAACGAAAGGGGAAGATCGAAGTCTCTCATGAAGGCCAACATTTTTGCAGATTCAGTATTTGTCAGGTTATCTCTCAGATTTTGCTTGAAAACACTTGTGAGGTCGTGTTCTGAAAAGCTTTCAAAATCCACGGAGTGTCGAGCGGCAATCAGCTGCTGAATACTAGCCCGTTGACCAGGTACACGAGCTATCCCCACGCTCTTCAGCAAATCTGGGTTCTTTATAAAGTGCTGAATGATGTTCTTGTTTTGCTCTTCAGCTTCTTGTTTACGCTGTTCAGCGAAGTAGACGCCTGCCGAGATCTGCTTTGCAGTCAAACTGTGTGATTTTCCATCCGTATAACCGCAGGCTTTGCAAGCATACTGGTAAGCCTGACTACCCGACCTTTTGCCGTATTCGTTTTGCAGTGCAGTACGAAAAGTGCCTTGATCGACTGTTTTTCGAGTATGATCAACTGTGTGCTGCTTAACCCAGGAAACCACACGCCCCAAATGTGTCGTTTGGGTTTCCCGTTTTGCTAAGCTGCCATCAGTGATAGTTAGTTTCTGATCCCGACCGACAAAATCAGAGATACCTTGAAAAATGCTCAGATTAATTGCTGTCATACTCTCATACCCAAAGTTTCAAAAGAAGGTTCAGCGATAACAGGCGTAGAGTGTTGCCAGTCCATTTGAAGAGGTGCGGTACTGTTCAGTCGTTCATGCCAGGCGGCAGATGTACTGATGAACAGATCCAGCTTTTCCTGCAGCGTAAAAGAGGACTTATCGGCAATGCTAACCACCTGAGACAGATTGATGTGATCTGTCGCCGGATCAAGGTTGAAGCTCATGCCGTGTCCGTGTGTGAGGACACAGTTTGTCTGCATGAGAGCCTGCAGCTTCTCCAGGTCACTGCAAGGCTGCGTGCACAGCACGGCATTGAACAAGAGCGTCTGTGTCGAATCGCGCCACTGCACGTTCATAAAGAGCTCATGCTCCAGCCCAAGCAAGAGCGTGTTGTCTTCATTCAAAGACAGACCATCAAGGCCAATCCTTCGCCCGATCTCGTTAAAGAGTTCATCTAGTAGTTGATGCATGACTTTCTCAACTTTCCTGAAGCAGACAAACCTTGCGGCTTAAACACTTTCTGCTGTTAAAATCAGACTAGCATTCCTTTTGCGACAATCCTGTTCTGGCCATCAGTAAGCCGACAGACAGTTCCGGCAAGTAGCGCTTTCAATATGCGAGCTTGGATGGATTTCAGATTGTTGCAGTCAGTGCCGCCCTGAACGTCGGCCATCGACAAGCTGCACCACATGATCAGCCTCGTGGTACACCAGTTCTGGTAGACTACCTATCTTGCGAATACCTGTGATGTCTCGGTTTGCGTTATGCATCGTGTTTCCCCTCAAATACGTTGCTTAAGAAGAAGTTAGCGAGTCATCAGTGCCTGCGATGTGCTGAAAGAAACAATCTATTTGAAAATGCAAATAAAAATAAAGTGCTGGAAAGCTCAAGATATTTTGAACTTGAACACCACTACAAATAACAAAGGCCCCGAAGATGTTTCGGAGCCTTATCTATAAATCGATTGCAACTGTATAGGTGAGCCAGAGACAAAGAATGTTTGTCTGGCTGGCGCAGTGCCTTAACCGTTCAGGGCTTCAAAGAGCGGCGGTTCTTCGTCCAGTCCCATCAGGCGGCGCGCGGCGGTCAGGGTATTGCTCATCAGCATTGCGATGGTCATTGGCCCGACACCACGCGGAACTGGGGTGATAGCAGCTGTGTGACCGAGTGCTTCATCAAACGCCACATCGCCCACCAGGCGGGTCTTGCCTTCGCCTTTTTCAGGCGCTGGAATGCGGTTGATGCCCACGTCAATAACAGTCGCGCCCGGCTTCAACCAGTCGCCTTTGATCATCTGCGGGCGTCCCACTGCAGCGATAACAATATCTGCAGTACGAACCACATCAGGAAGATCTTTGGTGCGGGAGTGAGCAATCGTCACTGTGCAGTGCTCTTGCAGCAGCAGCTGAGCAATCGGTTTACCAACAATGTTGGAACGGCCAACGATTACAGCGGTTTTGCCGGAAAGGTTGTTGCCAAGTGCTTTCTTTGCCAGCAATACGCTGCCAGCAGGGGTGCATGGCACAAGCGCACGGTCCGTATTACCGCTGCCCAGCAGGCCAACATTGATCGGATGGAACCCGTCGACGTCTTTCTCAGGCTTAATGAGATCGAGGACCTTATTCTCGCTGATGTGCTTCGGCAAAGGCAACTGAACCAGAATACCGTGAATGGTGTCATCTTCGTTCAGTGATGCGACAAGAGCCAGAAGCTCTTCCTCATTCACATCAGCTGATAGCGTGTGTGTGACGGAGTTGAAACCACATGCTTTTGCGGTTCGGCCCTTGTTGCGTACATAAACCTGACTGGCAGGGTCTTCACCCACAATCACAACAGCCAAACCCGGCTTTATACCTGTCTCAGATTCAAGGCGTGCGACACGTGCAGCAATCTCGTCAGTGACAGATGCAGCAATGGCTTTGCCGTCGATAATAAGAGCCTCACTCATGGTAAGTCCTATTTAAAGATCACGGTACGGTCACCGTTAAGGAGAATTCGGTGCTCCAGATGATAGCGGACAGCGCGAGCAAGAACCTGACTTTCCGTATCACGCCCCTGGGCGATGAGTTCGTTCACCGAATGGAAGTGTTCAACCCGGCTCACGTCTTGCTCGATGATTGGTCCTTCGTCAAGGTCTGCGGTTACATAGTGCGCTGTGGCTCCAACCATCTTGACGCCGCGTGCATGGGCCCGGTGATACGGTTTTGCACCTATAAAGCTTGGCAGGAAAGAGTGGTGGATATTGATCACCTTGCCCGCAAGCTTCTCACAGAGCTCATTGGAGAGAATCTGCATGTAACGCGCGAGCACCACCAGATCGATGTTTTCGCGCTCTACCAAATCAACAATCTGGACTTCCTGTTCCGCTTTGGTCTCTTTGGTCACTGGCAGATAGTGAAAGGCAATCTGCTCATGCTCAACGCGGGACTGATACTTAGTGTGGTTGGAAGCAACCGTCACAAGATCCATCGGCAGCTGTCCAGTGGAGTTGCGGTAGAGCAGGTCGTTCAGACAGTGCCCCATCTGTGAGACCAGCACCAGAACACGAGGTTTCTTGGAAAGATCATGCACCTTCCAGTCAAAACCATAGCCGGTTGCAACAGGGCCAAAGCCCTCTTCAAACTGTTCTTTGATCATCCCGTCCGGTGCGTTGAAAGAGATGCGCATAAAAAAGCGATCTGTCTCTGCATCGCCGTACTGAGCGCTTTCACAGATGTTGCAGTTTTGAGAAGCGATTGAGTTTGCAACCGCTGCCACGATCCCTTTTCTGTCTCCGCAGGAAAGGGTGAGCACATAGTTGGCCTTGGTGTTCATAAGAGGCTTAATCTACACGTTTGAACTGAATTTGCTGCCGCGCACAATAGGCGGGAGTACCTAATTTTTAAAGGGTAAATCAACACTGGGACGCAGAAAAAAGCATTGTGCTGCAACAATGTGATTCTTTTTCATACTCACGGTAGAAACCACTAAAACCACTAAGCTTGTGCAGACAGATCCAGATACACAGGAGATAGGGTGCCAAGTAGAGAATTACCCTGATAAATGCATTGGGAGATAATTGGGTATCAAATCAACCAGATTGAGAACAACACCGTAGATTTCTAGATTGAGCTTCGGTGCGTGCTCTTAAAACCAGATTTTCGAGTGTCTGGAGGCGCATCTGTTCGACCGGTGGGCCGGGGGCGCGTCATGAAGCTCTTTATAGTACAGGAAAGCTTCCTTGATGAAGACATTACTGAGATCACCGAGGTGGTCTCCAACGGCCTTGCTGCGCGTCAACACAACATCACTCTGATCACTCTGACGGGCAAACCAAGAGACCTTTCCCACTACTCACCGCGAATTACGCCGGTCTTTCTGGAAAAGGCCAGAGCTGCAGCCGCAGCAGCAGGGGTTGCCAGACTGGTCGAGAAAGAGAAGCCGGATATCATTCTCTCTCACGGCACAGGCAGTAACATAGCTTGTCTGTCCGCGGTCAAGACACGCTCGCGTTTGAAGGTGCCTGTGGCGATCACGCTCCATTCGTCGGTTAACATTTCAGATCGTCTCGCACTGAAAACCCAAAAGAGCGCAGCCACCATAGCAGTGCCGCTGATTTACAGTGAAGCAGAGCGGGTGATCTGTACGCTCAAGTCTATCGAACATGTCGTTGATCTTTGCGAGCAGGTGCCCAAAGAAAAGATCAGTGTCATCTACAATCCTCTTGTCGAAATGAATGTGTTTGAAACGGCAGCAGAGCCGATTAAAGAGGAGTGGTTCGAAACGCACGGCACCAGCAAGGTGATAAGCGTCGGGGCCCCGTCCAGTCGCAATGCCCATCACCAACTCCTCCGCGCCATGGCACTCAGCCGTTACAAGGATAATCTGCGGGCGTATCTGTTGGGTAAGGGAGAGGAGCAGGAAGAACTCCAGCTGCTGGCATCCAATCTGGCACTCGATGATATCGTCACCATGCCGGGCGAAGTCGTCAAACCGGAGAGGTTCCTTAGAGCAGCCAATGTGTATGTCTCAACATCTCAACAAGACAGCGTGTCCGGCGAGTTGGTGCGTGCAATGGCCCTGGGAACACCCATCATAGCGCTCGACAGTGGCGCTGGTGCCCGCGAAGTGCTCAGCGATGTCCGCAATGGCTGGCTCGTTCCATCAGGTGATGCGGACAAACTATCAGAAGCGATCCTCGCCGCAGTGAAATGCGACAGATCTGACGACACTTTGGCCACCAGAGCACGTGATTTCTCTCAGGAACGTGCAATTGATGCCTATGAGAAACTGCTCCTCTCCATGATTTCTGAGCGTGTCACAGATCTGCACTAAGAGTGACCTCCATGGAATTTTCAGCCTAACTAGTTAATATAACTAGGTAAAATAGGGTGCCTCACGTCATTAACGTGGGATAACCCGGCACAGACCACAAGCGTGTTTGACCTGCAAAATCTGCATCAAGTACCATAAGGTCAGCCGTGTTCTTGGCCAGTGTTTGAGTGTGCGTACAGCTTCGTTCTCCGCTAACAATAGATACAGGTCATTGGAGCACCACTGTTGAGTGTCTGGTTCGGTTTTTGTAGCAAGACGAGGAGTTCTCCTGCGCCTACGGTGCGTCGGCGTTCCTCTCTTATGCTGTTCTTCCTGCTGTCAGCCTGCATGGTAGGCCCGGATTTCAAAAGGCCAGAGCTCTCACCAGAAGCCAAGTTTACCCGCAATGATCCCGGAGCAACTGTGTCCGCAGACATACAAGGCGGAGCCTCTCAATCCTTCTCTACCCAAAGAGATCTGCCAGGCGAATGGTGGGAGTTGTTTGAGTCAAATGCCCTCAACACGTATGTCAGCCTTGCCGTCGCCAACAGTCCCACAATTGCGCAGGCAGAAGCCAATCTCAGACAGGCACAGGAAAATGCCTATGTGGCTGGTGCTGGGCTCTACCCAACCGTCACTGGCAATGCAAGCCGTAACAGACAGAAGTTCCCCATAGGTGGCGGCGGAGCAAGTGAGATTGTTGCGAACCTGAACCCTTTCTTCACGACCTACAGCTTGTCATTGGCCATCTCCTATACACTTGATGTTTGGGGGGGCACACGCCGGAACATTGAATCTCAGGTCGCTAACATTCAGTACTCGCAGTTTCAGGTCGAGGCAGCACACCTGACGCTCACATCCAACCTGTTGAATGCCGTCATTTTGGAAGCCTCACTCAGAGGTCAGATCCGCGCAACTGAAGAGATAATCAAGGCACAACAGCGGCAACTCTCCATTCTCCAAGCACAGTTCAGGTTAGGCGGCGTGGATGAAAGTCAGGTCCTGCAACAACTGGCAACGCTTGAGCAAACCAAGGCGACTTTGCCACCACTCCAGCAACAATTGGTGGTGCAGAAAAATCAGATCAAAACGTTGGGCGGCTTCTACCCCACCCAGGACATCGTGAAGGAGTTTGATCTCTCTGATCTGAAACTGCCAAGAAAACTGCCGCTAAGCTTGCCTTCGCAGCTCGTAGCGCGAAGGCCAGACATCCGCTCTGCTGAGGCGCAACTCTGGCAAGCCAGTGCCAACATCGGTGTTGCATTAGCCAACCAGCTCCCAAGCTTCCAGATTACCGGCAACGTGGGCAACGACTCCGACGTGTTCAACCGTCTGTTCTTCTCCGGAACGGGTGCCTGGCAAATAACAACATCCGTAGCTCAAACCGTGTTTGATGCTGGAGCGCTCAACAGTCAGCGTAAAGCTGCGGTTGCAGCGTTCGAGTCCTCTGCCGCTAATTATCGCGAGGTTGTGCTGACCGCATTTGGCGACACCTCCAATGCGGTCAGCGCTTTGAAGAATGATGCCCGCGCCCTGAAGGCCAGTCTTGCAGCCGAACGCTCTGCCAGAAAGAGCCTGCGCCTGACCCAGCAACAGTACAATTTAGGCGCTATCGATCTCACAACACTGCTGCTTGCAGTCCAAACCTATCAGCAAGCGAAGATAAATCTGGTGCAGGCACAAGCCGCACGTTTCACAGACACTGTCGCACTGTTCTTTGCGCTCGGCGGAGGGTGGTGGAACCGTCCCAATGCCGCACCAATAAGGGATGGAAGACCTCTGACCATCATCTCGGCTGTCCCGCCGTTCAATCGCAAACAGATTCAGCCGGTGAACCAGCCATGAATGAACGCAAAAAGCCCAACACCAAAAAACACATGATCATTATGCTGATTTGCGTCGGTATAGCGTTTGGTGGGCTCTACGGATTTCAGCTCTACAAATCCAGAATACTTGGGAAGGTCGTGTCAGGTCTGCAAAACAAGATCGAGACCGTCTCCTCCTACAAATCCACCAAACAACTCTGGACCGAAAAAGTCTCGGCAGTTGGCACGCTTGTAGCAATCATGGGTACTGATTTGTCGCCTGAACTTCCCGGTACGGTGACCCATATCAACTTCGCATCTGGTGAGGACGTCCAGAAAGGCGCGCTGCTGATTGAGTTGGATACCACACAGGAGATTGCGCAACTAAAGTCCTTACAGGCTCAGGAAACTCTGGCGCGTCAAACACTGGACAGAGACCTGAAGCAATACAAAGTCAACGCCGTCAGCAAACAGCAGATCGATTCCGACTGGTCGAGCCTGAGAGACTTTCAGGGACAAGTGCAAGACCAGCTTGCGATCATTGCCAAGAAAAACATCCGTGCTCCATTCTCAGGCCGTTTGGGCATCCGCCAGGTTAGCGTTGGCCAGTATCTCAATGTGGCCCAGCCCTACGTCAACCTTCAGCAGCTTGATGATCTCTTCGTTGATTTTTACATCCCCCAGCGCTTTCTGGGCACCATCAAGCGCGCTCAGGAAATTGAGGTCTCGGCTGATACCTATCCGGGAAAGTCCATCAAAGGCAAAGTGGTTGCCATAGATGCGCAGGTTGACATCAACAACGGTAACGCCAGAGTACGTGGTCGCTTTGCAAATCCGAATAAAGAACTGATCCCGGGCATGTTCGTCGATGTGCAAACAGTGATATCTGCGCCAAAAGAGCAGGTCACAGTGCCGCAAACGGCAATCACCTACAACTCCTATGGGGTCAACGTTTATGTGCTGACTAAGACCGACGAAAAGCACATGGATAAACCTGTCTACACTGCCAAGCAGCGCTTCATCGAGGTCGGTGCAAAACGAGGTGACCAGATCGTGATTTCAAAAGGTCTTAAGGTGGATGAACTCGTAGTGAGTGCAGGGCAGCTCAAGCTCCGCAATGGCTCCAAGGTCGTCATCGACAACTCAGTGCTGCCACTCAATGACCCTGACCCGAAACCCGTAGAGCAATAGGTGGGCCATGAACAGTTTCACAGAAATTTATGTTCGTCGCCCCGTTCTGGCCTCCACCATCAGCCTGATGATTTTGGCGCTGGGCTTGCGCGCAATCTTCTTACTACCGGTGTTGGAGTATCCAAAGACGGAAAACGCTGTCATCACCATTTCAACCACCTTGTTCGGCGCCAGCGCTGAGACTGTCGCGGGCTTCATCACCACCCCGCTGGAAGAAGCAATCGCGCAGGCCAACGGCATCGACTACATGACCTCGACCAGTGCCAGCACGGTCAGTACCATCACAGTCAATCTGGTGCTCAATTACGACGCGGACAAAGCCCTTACGGAGATCAACACTCACATCAGTTCGGTGCTGGACCAGCTGCCGCAGGAAACGCAGAACCCGGTACTCACAATTCAAATCGGTGAGACCATCGATGCTATGTACATCGGTTTCACATCCGACGTGATCGACCGTAACCAGCTCACGGACTACATCGTCCGTGTTGTTCAGCCTCAAATACAGGCGATCAACGGAGTTCAAACCGCCGAACTTATTGGCGAAAAACGCTTTGCAATCCGCGCCTGGCTGTATCCGGATAAACTGGCTGCCTATGGCCTCACTGGCACAGACATCGCAAATGCTCTGGCCCGCAATGACTTTATCTCCGGCGTAGGCAACACCAAGGGCCAGATGGTGCAGGTGGAACTCACTGCCAACACCAATCTGACAGATGTTGAAGATTTCCGTCAGCTTGCTGTGGCAGAAAGTGATGGTGCGATCATTCGCCTGCGTGATGTGGGCAGAGTGGAGCTGGGGTCAGAAGATTATAATCTGGCTGTGCTCTATTCCGGCAAGGTGGCCGTGTATATTGGGGTGCAGGCCGCGCCAGCCGCAAACGTGCTTGCCATGTTGGACCAAGTACGTCAAGTCGTGCCCAAAATCCAAAATGGAATGCCCCCGGGACTGGAAGCACGGATCGTCTACGACTCCGGTCTCTTTATCAACGCTGCAATTGATGAGGTAATCAGCGCCCTTCTTGAAGCATTAGTGATCGTAACCTTCGTGGTCTTCCTCTTCATCGGCTCCCTGCGCACGGTAGCCATTCCCATCATCGCGATCCCGCTATCGCTCATAGGCACCTTCTTCATCATGCTGGTTTTGGGCTACTCCATCAATCTGCTCACACTCTTGGCCCTGGTGCTCGCCATCGGCCTCGTGGTGGATGATGCAATTATCGTGGTGGAGGACGTGGAACGACACATCTCGGAAGGCAGTACCCCGTTTCAGGCTGCTATTCAGGCCGGACAAGATCTCGGCAGACCCATTCTCGCGATGACGGTCGTGCTTGTAGCAGTGTATGCCCCCATTGGCTTTCAGGGCGGTTTGACGGGAGCCCTGTTTACAGAATTCGCCTTCACAGTGGTTGGTTCGGTGACCATTTCAGCCATTGTAGCGCTCACTTTGACACCCATGATGAGCTCCAAGATCCTGAAAGCGAGATCACAGGAGACCTCAGGCTGGGATGATGCCATGACCCGCACGGTTGATGATATCTACGACCGGTTCCGCAAACGCTACTTGCGCGCCTTGGAAGCCTCACTGGACAACAGACTGGTCGTTCTCACCTTTGCCTTTCTGATCCTCGCCAGTATTCCCACACTCTATTCCACCTCCCAGCAAGAGCTTGCACCTCAGGAAGATCAGGGCCTTGTTCTGGCGCAGTCAACGCCAGCACCTTCGGCCACCCTGCAACAAAAAATGCTCTACACAGAAGAAATCTATCGCATCGCCCGAAAGTATTCTGAGGTTGAAGGCGTGTTCCAGCTGGTACTGTCCTCTAGCGTGCTGTCTGGCGTTCTGCTGACACCGTGGGATGAGCGCGACAAAACGGCCACCGAACTGCAATACGCCATGCAGCCCCCGATGGAAGGCGTGGCAGGTTTCAAAACCGTGATGTTCCAAAACCCGCCCTTACCGGGCAGCAGCGGCTTGCCCGTGCAATTCGTCATCAAAACCACCCAACCCGTCGATAAACTCAACGCTGTTGGGTCACAAGTGCTGGAAAAAGCGCAGGCCACGGGTAAGTTCATCTTTATTGATAAGGACTTGAAGATCGATAAGCCGCAGGGCAAAATCAACATCGATCGGGATCGAGTCGCCGAGCTCGGGCTCACTCTGCAGGATGTGGGGCAATCCCTCACAGCGCTCATGAGTGGCGGTTACATCAACTACTTCGATTTTGATGGCCGCTCTTACCGGGTCATCCCGCAAATCATTCAGTATGACCGCCTAAATCCGGAACAGCTGTTGGACACCTATATCCGGGTGCCGAACAGCTCGGCAACTCCAAGCAGTGCGGCGCAAAGCGGAAGCTCGTCACCCAGCTCCGCTGCCAGTTCATCGGCAGCAGGTGCGTCAGGAACGAACACAAGCAGCAATGCTCCGCGCAGTACAATCGTGCCGCTCTCCAGCGTTGCAACGTTGGATATGCAGGTCACGCCAGAATTCATTCCGCACTTCCAGCAACAAAACTCCATGACGCTCTCCGGCGTACCCAGCTTTGGGGTACCTCTGGCGGAGGCCTTGCAAGTCCTGCAGCAAATAGCGGCAGAAGAACTGCCAGAAGGTTATGATGTTGATTACGCCCAACAGTCGCGCCAGTTCGAGCAAGAAAGCAGCGGCTTTGTCGTCACATTCGTGTTTGCGCTGCTTATTATCTTTTTGGCACTTGCAGCCCAGTTCGAAAGCTTCCGTGACCCGATCATAATTCTCGTCTCGGTTCCAATGTCCATCGCAGGGGCGCTGTTCTTCATCAATATCGGATTGGGCGGAGCGAGCATTAACATTTATACGCAGGTTGGGATCATCACGCTCATGGGCCTGATCTCGAAGCACGGCATTCTGATCGTGGAAGTTGCCCGCGAACTCCAGGAAAATCAGGGCGCAACCAAACGTGAAGCCGTGATTGGCGCCTTGCAAATCCGCCTGCGCGCTATCCTGATGACAACCGCCGCCATGGTGCTTGGCGTGATCCCGCTAGTGCTGGCAAGCGGAGCAGGCGCAGCCTCTCGTTTCAACATGGGGCTGGTGATTGCGACTGGCTTGTCCATCGGAACACTCTTCACTTTGTTCGTCGTCCCAAATGTCTACATGCTCATTGCACAAGATCGCTCCAAACTGGCACAACCCGATGATAAAGCGGAGGAATTGCCAAAGGGAAACGGTGAACCAGACCCAACCTGATAGCGCAGTGAAACAGGGCAAACTCTCAAAACGGCAGAATTCCTTGAGGTTTCAACCCCTCTGGGAAATGAAAGAAGCAGGTTTCAGATAAGAAATTACAAAGGCAAAAGCCCAGAGCAGCACGCCAGTTCCAGCACTCACACAATCCGCTTTTATGCTCACCTGTGGAACACTTGTAAGTTTCTCACAGCAAAAAGAAATTGAGTGGTTGCCTATTCCAAATCATAAAGCTATAACCCGCCCCACACACAGCGATGGGGTGTAGCCAAGTGGTAAGGCAACGGTTTTTGGTATCGTGTACCGTAGGTTCGAATCCTACCACCCCAGCCATTTTCTCCTGAAAATTTATTCGACTAGCCTAGAGTTAAACATAGCTTTTATGCGTTCTCTAAAGCCTGTAATGAGCAGTCAGTAACACTGGCTTAAATGCTGTTCTCTGTGCATGCACATTCCAGTTACCAGCCACGTTCCTTCCCAAAATATAACTGTGTCGATTCTCAAGAAGATTTTGCATCATGTAACATGCTGTTTTAATTGAGATAATTCCTCTTCATTGCCTGGCGACCTTAGCTTGCCCAAATTCCTTGAGGGTGCTTTGATCGCTGAGACCATTCTGCAACCGGCTTAACCAGAGGCTTCACCATGTCTGAGCAGATAGATACCTGCCCAGATGAACCAGAGAATGAAGCCAAGGCCGAAGATGATACCGCCCGGATCGCTCATGCCTGGAATGACTGTGGCAATCCCTGCCAGACCGATGATAATGCCAAGCCAGCCAAGTCCCTTGGAAAGACTGGAGCCACGCAGGCCAGCCCAGCACAGCAGCAACACCCACAGGCCACCGGTGATCTCGTTGCCCCCGCCAATACCTTCCTGCACGTTGCTCAGGGTTGCCCACATCACCAGTGCTTCGTCATGGTCCAGTACGTAAAGGGTTGAAACTTCCGCCAGAGAAATGTTGGCTAGCATGCCACTGGCCAAAATCAGACCCGCCCAGATCAACCCGAAAGCAGCGGCAACCTGAGAGAGACCCGGCGTTGCAGCTTTCAGCCGGTCATGCAGCGCAATCACCAACACCACCAGAAGCACTGCATTGACGATGTAGATGATGAAATTCCAGAGATACATAAGGCTCTGATTGGACACGATGAATGCCAGCAGGTTCGCATCACTGCCGTCTTCGCCAAAGCCGGCATCCGCGAGCAAGGTGGTTAAAAGAGCAAAGCCAATAATGTATGTGGCCGCTTCAATAAGAGAGGCTATTCCTCCAGCTTTTTGAAGGTTCATGGCAGGGGTCCCTCTTAATATTCATAATTGAACTCAGGCAGAACATGGGATGCTCTGAGCAACAAAGAAATGTAAAGTGCAGAAAGCCGCAGCGTAAACTTACAAATTGCGTTAAACAAGAGGCGTATACCCAGACTTGCAAAAAACTATAGTATTCGCAGTTTGAAAGTTTGTGTTGAAGCAGCCGACCATAATTCGTCACCACGACGCTCCCAGACCAATAATAAGAGACGAGTGAACAGTGCGTGATCGCCAGAAGAAAAACGGGCGATGAGACGGTAGCAGCCAGATTGCTTTTGAGGGAAAGCACTCTGATTTGAGGGGGAGACCGAATGAACCTGGCAGAATGGCTGGCCCGTACAGCAAGAATAACACCCGATGCACCTGCGCTCTTTCACGGAACGCAGCTTGTGGCAACCTACGGTCAGTTTGGCGCGCGCTCCGCTGCCATCGCCGGTGCTCTGCAAAGTGACTATGGTGTTTCCAAGGGCGACCGTGTTGCCATCTTCATGAAAAACCGCACAGAGTATCTGGAAGCCAGCTATGGCATTTGGTGGTCTGGCGCCGCTGCAATTCCGATCAATGCCAAGCTGCACCCGAAAGAAGCCGCATGGATTATTGAGAATGCTGAGGCCACCACCGTCTTCATCTCTGATGATGTGGGGGAGGATCTGATCAGGGAGATTGACCAGTCCAAAACCAAGGTTATCTCGGTAGATCAGGACAGCTACAAGCAGATGCTCACCGCAGAGCCTTTGGCGCAGCCTGTACCCATTGACGCGCAGGATATGGTCTGGTTGTTTTACACCTCCGGCACCACAGGCCGCCCTAAAGGGGTGATGATGTCCTCGCAAAACATCCAGAGCATGATGCTCGGGTATTATGCAGGCATTGGCACACCAACGCACGAAGACGCCACGCTTTACGCAGCTCCCATGTCCCACGGTGCAGGCATTTACAGTTTCATGCACGTTGTGGCGGGTGGTCGCCACGTTTGTCCGGTCTCTGGCGGGTTTGACGCTGCAGAGATTCTGGAAATCGCCCCACAGGTCGGCAGGATCGCCATGTTTGCGGCACCCACAATGGTGCACCGGCTGGTGGAAGTGGCCAAAGCCACAGGCGCAACGGGTGAGGGGCTGGACACCATCATCTATGCTGGCGGTCCAATGTACTTCGCTGATATCGTTGAAGCCGTTGATGTTCTCGGCCCACGCTTCGCGCAGATCTACGGGCAGGGCGAATGCCCAATGGGCATCACAGTCCTCAGCCGGGAGCAGGTCTGCAACAGAAAACATCCCCGTTGGGAAGAAAGATTGAAATCAGTTGGGGTAGCTCAAGTTGTCTCGAATGTTCGTGTGGTAGGAGAGGACATGAAAGACCTGCCCGTCGGTGAGATTGGCGAGATTGTCGTGTCAGGTTCGGCGGTCATGCTAGGCTACTGGCACAATGAGGAAGCAACCGCTTCCACGATTGTCGATGGTTGGTTGAAAACAGGCGACATGGGTGCGCTGGATGAGGATGGGTTCCTCACCATGCACGACCGCTCGAAGGATATGATTATCTCGGGCGGGTCCAATATCTATCCTCGCGAAGTGGAAGAGATCCTTCTGCTGCATCCGGATGTATCTGAAGTCGCAGTTGTCGGTCGGTTCCATGAAGAGTGGGGCGAAGAGGTGGTGGCAATCATCTCGCCAGAGAAGGGAAAGACCGTCGCTTTTGCAGAGCTGGATCAGCTGTGCATTGATAACATCGCGCGTTTCAAGCGTCCGAAGCAATACGTCGCCATGGATCAGTTGCCCAAGAACAATTATGGCAAGATCCTTAAGCGAGACTTGCGAGAGATGTTGAAAGGCCCGCAGAGAGGTGGATCAGTCTGATGAAGTCCTTTGAAATTCGTAGTGCTCGCTCAAAAGATATCCCGCAGATCGGAGAGGTCGGTCTCGCCTCATGGAAACGGGGCATCGGCCCCCACGTGCCACAGGTTGCTCACGATACCATGAGCAAAGCCTCCTTCACCGATTTTGCAAGCGCCTGTCTGGATCAGATTGTGGTGGCAGTCAAAGAAGATCGTGTGCTCGGCTTTGCTGCAACAGAACATGCCGACAACTTCATCACTGACCTCTGGATTGATCCGGACTACGAGAGCAGCGGACTGGGCACCGCGCTGGCAGAAGAAGCGGAACGCCGCATCGCCGCCCGTGGCTACCACACCGCAGAAATCTCGGTCCTCATCCAGAACGAACGCGCTCTGGGCCTCTATCACCACATGAGATACGAGGATGTGCGCGAGGCCACCAAGTTCGACGAAGACCTCAAATGCGAAATCACCTACATCCGCCTCCGCAAACATCTCCCATTCTACGCAGAAGAAATCGCCTGAGGTCTTCCCTCAGGCATGCCTTCGTGGGTGTGGGAAACTCTTTCATGCTGAGCCCTTCACGGAAGTTCGACAGTGTCTAACTCTTCGCGGTGTAGAGAGGCGTTGGGTGACCAAAGTGGACCTACGAACTTACTTGGCAAGTTCCCTGCCAGAGTGATGTTATAAGCCGGAGCATTGCTACGCTCACAAAACTTGCGTTTGAGCAGGGCGTCCACTTTTGCTTTTGATAAAGGGAGGACAAACAAAAGATTGGTTTGCTGTTCCTAAGGCAAGCTGAGATCCGGCTAAAATATTTCATTTCAATCTGACCGTCAACGTGCGCAAATACACGAGACTACCTCTATATAACTCTTTTCTAACCTGAACAAAAACACTTGGGCGAGCAAACGGGTTTCAAATAACGACAGCTATGTACCCAATGGGCCAATTATGATTGCGGGAGCGAACATCGTCCGAGTTGCCATAGCTTTTTGGGATTACTCACGCATACTTACGGCAGTTGGCGGAGCCCCATATCCCATACGCAATGATAAGACTGCCTTACGAGCGCCAAGACCAACAGTTTCCACCCACTCTTCGTGCAAAGCTCTGGCTTCAACCTTTAACTCTTCAGGCATTAGTGATGCCGCCTCATCTCCTGTTTGCGCATAAAGGAAACAGGGCGACCATGGCTGCGCCCAGAGCCTCCGGCAGGTAGCCTCGAGCCAAACACGCTGCAGCGCGGCACCTCCGCGCATATAGGCCTCTTGCCCTTCACCCTCAATCGTAATCACAAACCCCAGTCCGGCAGCCGCAAAAGCATCTTTTACTGGATCACCGAGGGCGGCCCCAAGGTTCCGTTCCCGAAGCGCTGCCATAATATCTGGACGCATGGCAAGCTTCACCTTTTCAAGATCGGGTGGGCTCAGCTCAAGTGTTCGCACATCAAGTCCCTGACGGACCGGCTCTTCTCCAGGCCAGACCAGTTCGCGGGCCAGATCATCATGCAATTGCGGTGAAAGAAACCTCAGTCGCTCGGCTCGTGCCAGAAAATTGGCATAGCTGTTACGTGCTTCCCCCTCAAACAGAACAAGCTCTCCGCCCTCAGCCCAGGCAGCATTTTTGAGCGCGGCTATGTCTTCCACTGAAAGACCACGGGCTTCCAGATGCCGCCGATTGGTCATTCGCCTTGGTATAAACTCAGCCAGATAGTTGGGCAAACCACCGTCGCCGTCACCCAGTTCTACCAGTGCACGATCACCTGAACTCAATCGGGCATCCCCAAGTGATCGCCGGGAGGCAGCCAGTGCACGGGCATTCATCCAGGCAGCCCCCACCGCAACCAGACTACCACGTTGGTCAATGTCCATGGCAACCTGCACCCCGTCGCTGACTGCAAGTTCAAGCTGGTTATCCTGCCACTCGAAATGCCAGCGTTGAGCATTGCCCCCGGACGGGGCCAGTTTTGCAGCAGCGATCATATCCCGTTTTAAATCGCCGGTTGCACAATTGGTATCGCGCGGCGGGGCAGAAGGGAACGACGCGTAGTCTGGCTCAGGTTGAACAAGGTCGAGATAAGATTGACCAAATGACCGCCCCGAGGCCACGGGCAGGCCGACCGCGATATGCCGGGCAATATCCACCACCGCTCCCGCACCTGAGGTAACATCACTGGAGAGTTGCGGCCAGGTTTGCAGGGTCCGATCAATCTCGAACAACGAAGCGCCCAACCCGGTCGAAACATTGTCGGCAACGATGATCCGCAAAGCAAGCCCCACGCGCTCATCAGCTCCCATATTTGAGAGGGTTGCAACATTCAAATCGCCAGCAAGACCATGAAACAAGGCACGCTCGGGCTCTTGATCATAACGTTCCACATCTAACATGCAGCGGTCAGAAGTATTCATGATGACGGGAACACGCGCTGTACGGCAGGTTTCGCGAAGAGCCACCTTAATGGAAAAGCTGTCACAAACTTCGATCAATTGATCGAGCCCAGCCACGAAATCAGTGCAATTGTCAGGGTTTACTCCGTCCTGATAGATCTCAATGTCACAATAGGGATTGATCTCAGCCATGCGCCGCGCTGCGGAAACGCATTTATTGAGACCAATATCCATGAGGGAGGCAGGAATGCGATTAAGATTAGTCAGCTCCAACGCATCGAAATCTGCAAGCCGAAAGCGCTGGAACCCAAGAGAAACCATCGCTATTGCAATCGCGTAGCCAGTTGAAAGCCCAACGATCCCCACGCGCGCTGCATGAATAAGTTCCGCCGCATGATCATCGATTTTCAATCTATTCCGGTTTTCACGGATGCCATGAAATGCACCCGCTTCTGGTAGGCGCAGCGCAAGATTGCGCCACGGGTAGTAAACTATGCGGTATGAGACTTCTTTCACGTCCGGCAGGCACTTGCCAATTTCATCCTGCAAGGCTGGACCGTGATCAACAAGCTGAACAGAATCTGACATCAACTCTTTAATGCGTGCGGCATCGCTGACATTTGCCGGGTCAAGGATCTCTGGCTTCCATAGTGTTGTCATCGTCAAAAACATCCTGCATTCATGCTATGTGAGACTGGTAGGAACTTGGCGATCTGTGCTTCAAGACGGTTCCTGTCAAACCAAACTACACCTGTGAGAATATCAGGCTTGGGGAAGGGAACCGGCTTGATATCACTGTCCATTACCCCGCCATAGCGGGTGAAAACCGGAACTGAGAATGGTGAAAGGGCAGCAACGATCCAGCGGCAGCCCGTTTGAGGCAACTGCAGATAAAGGCCCGCGACCAAAAGTGGGGCAATCGATGTGCTGTCACCACGAAACTCGTTATCCATCCATCCGGTCTTGCCTTCCAGAACACCTTCGCTCAGGCGCGACCGAACCTTGTTGTGGATCATTTCGAAAGCAGGGAAACCATCAAGCTCCTTACAAACCGGAAGGTCATTTTCGCTAAGAGCCCCCCGGGTCCTGGCCCCGGCGATTGGCCTGCCATCCAGCATCACAACGGAAAACCTCTCAATTCCCCTCAAAACCGCAGTTTGTGAAGCAAAAACCATTTCTTCTGCATCGTAGAGCTTGTAGCGCCGACGCGCACCAGCCAGAAACGCCTGCCACAATTCCGGTGAAGTCTTTGCCTCTGCCAGAACCAAAGTTAATCCCGTTGTTTCATCGTGATAGTGGATTTGATTTGTCACCCCAGCCCTGCCAGTCTTGGAGATGCATCTGAAGCGGCTTTTGGGATCAGCCCCTCTAGAGATTCGTTTCACAGATATTATTTCTTAAAAGAATATGATGCTATGCATTCATACTAATGTTTATTGGGGTAGGGTTTTATACAAATTGCTTATAAATTCCGTCAGGAGACAGAAATTGCAAGAGGTCTTTACAGGGCTACAGAACAGCATCTGATTATGTGGTCATCTTGTAGACTACATAGACAGCAGCAGCAAAAAAGTTGGGTTTAGCGGTAGGTGGGATATACTCGCCAACTGGCTAGGAATTGTCTTTGCTATTTTTTTGTGGGGAGCACTATGGTACGGTTCATTAGCCTCATGTCCTGAAGTCCAGCTTTAATCCTACGATGGCATGACCTTGATCTTTTTTGCTTTTCTTATGCTGATCTAAGGCGTAAACACTCTGTTCGCAGATGGTATTCAACCAATCATTGTTAGTGATTTGAAGCCCAGGTTTCCAGGAGCCATGGATTGCATCTATGGCTCGTGTGGCCGTCATCTCTAGCTCTATTTGCCTGAAGTTGAGTTTTCGTTTTTGCGTTACAATGTGATGACAAATGTACTGCGAGAGTGATGCCAGCTGTTTTGTATTAAACTACCTTTCCCTTTGATAGCATAACCACCAAAAGTTCCGTTGTTATCCTTTGATGCGAACAACTTCATTTAGTTTACCTGAATTCTCATACTTACAGTGAAAATCCGCTTCGACCGAGTTTCACAAGTGAAGGCAAATCATGCTGGCTGGCAACCGCAGGTCAACGCACATCATGTCCCTCAACGCAACCGCTCGCCATCGGGCTTGAACAGCAATGCTCGTGAGGCGGGCAGGGTCAGGTGCAGGGTGTTGCTGTTTTGCTCAAGGCGGTTGCCGCGGCTTTCTGCAATGACCTGAACGCCTCCGGGCAAGGTGCAATAGGCGTAGCTGGTTTCGCCAAGGTTCTCGACCAGTGACACGCTCACATCGGCGCCAACTCCGCCTTCACCTGAGCCGACCACAAAGTGTTCCGGGCGAATGCCAACGCTCACCATTGCGCCCTCCACCACGGAGGAGGTGATCCCCGGCACGACCAGCGTCTGCCCGTCAAAACCGGATACGGAGATCTCTAGTCCGGCATCGGTTGAGCGTACAGCCTTACCACTCAGGAAGTTCATCTTGGGAGAACCGATAAAGCCTGCCACGAACTGGTTTGCGGGGTTATCGTAAAGCTCCAACGGCTTGCCTACCTGCCGGATGTAACCACCTTCCAGCACCACAATCTTGTCAGCCAGTGTCATGGCCTCCACTTGATCGTGGGTCACGTAGATCATCGTGGCTGCCACGTCCTTGTGCAGTTTGGCAAGCTCAATGCGCATTTGCACGCGAAGCTCTGCATCAAGGTTGGAAAGCGGTTCGTCAAACAGGAAGACCTTCGGATTGCGGACAATCGCCCGGCCAATCGCCACGCGCTGCCGTTGGCCGCCGGAAAGCGCTTTCGGGTGACGGTCCAGATACTCTTCCAGCTTTAAAATACGCGCTGCTTCATCCACCTGCCGCTTGATCTCGGCTTTGGGATGACCGGTCATCTTCAGGCCAAAGCCCATGTTCTCCGCAACTGTCATGTGCGGGTAGAGCGCGTAGCTCTGGAACACCATGGCAATGCCGCGCTGGGAGGGATCGATGTCCGTCACATCCTCATCCGCAATATGGATGGTTCCACTGTTGCTGGTCTCCAATCCGGCGATGGTCCGCAACAAGGTGGATTTTCCGCAGCCAGAGGGTCCAACGAAAACAACAAACTCGCCCTCCTCAATGTCCAGGTCCACACCGTGGATCACCTGCGTGTCGCCATAACTCTTCTTTAGATCGCGCAACACAACTGCGGTCATTTGTTCCCCTCCCGAAAAATATCTTCAATATCTGAGCAAGGGCCTCCCAAAGCCCCGCAAATCAAACACCCAGTGCAATCTGAGCGTTCTCTGAAATCTCATTGGTTGCTGCCTTCATGGCAGGCAAATAGGTTTCGACCATAGTGTCGAGCGAGGTCACATAGGTTGTACTGGTCACGGAAAGCGCGCCAATTGACTCCCCGCGCTTGTTCAGGATCGGCAAGGCCACACAAATGATGGTGCCTTCATGCTCCTCATCGTCATAGGCATGTCCGCGCTCACGGATACGAGCCAGCTCATCGCGCAGCATTGTCTCGTTCACCAGCGTTTTATCTGTATGGCGCTGGAATGATTGCGCCTTGATCGCCTCAATAAGCCGCGCCTCAGGAAGAGCAGAAAGCATCGCTTTGCCCACGCCTGTGCAGTAGGCCGGACCAATCTTGCCGGGACTGGAGAACATGGAAACGCTGCGTGGTGGTAAGCGCTTGTCCACGTAAAGCACCTGATTGTTGTCCAGCACAGCCAGATGAATGGTCTCCGGAATCTGCGTGCTCAGCATGTCCAGCGTATCCCGCGCCACACTGGCAAGGCTGGCACGGCTCCAGGCAGAATGGGCCAGCCGCAGCACCCGCATGCCAATGGAATAGGTCTGATGCACCTCGTCATGCACCAGCATGCCTTCCTTTACCAATTGCCGTAGCTGACGGTGCAACGTGGCCCGGCTCAGCGGCAAAGCATTCAAAAGCTCTACGAACCGAGGGGGTGATTCTGCCATTGCAACCGCGTCCAGCACCACCAGTGCCTTGGAAATGGGGCTTGTGAGGTCTTGCTCGGTTTCCTCAGAGATACTCAGAGTTTGTGCGCCCATTTCCTGCTGTTTCCTTACCCGTTCCGGAAATCTGCAATTTTCATACAGATCCCTTCCTAGTTCCTTTGGTTGACAATTATGCACTAGCACGTAACTATTTCAATGGTCAAAACGAAGTTTCATTCAATGGAACTTATTTCTTGGCGATATTGGGAGGTTTAGGTGTTTAATTTTAGCAAAGTAGCTGCGGGCGGTTTCGCTGCAGCATTTATGATTTCAAGTTCCGCATATGCCGCTGGCGATCTGATTATCAATCTCGACCAGACGGATCCGGCTCCAAAAAAAGCATTTGAAGACATCGTGGCTGGCTTCTCCAAGGAGAACCCGGATGTGAACGTCATCGTCAACACGATGCATAAGGAGGGCTATAAAACCTCCATTCGCAACTTCCTCACAGCAGACGCGCCGGACCTGGCAACATGGTACGCAGGCAACCGCATGGCACCCTTCGTCAATGCCGGTCTGTTTGAAGACGTCTCGGATGTCTGGGAGGAAAACGGCCTTAACGAGCAGCTGAAATCAGCCGCCGCATCCATGACCATTGATGGCAAAAAATGGGGTGTTCCCTACACGTACTACCAGTGGGGCATCTACTACCGCAAAGATATCTTCGAAGAGAAGGGCATTGCTGTTCCAACCAGCTGGGACGAGCTGGTTGCAGCTTCCGCAAAGCTCAAAGCAGCTGGCATTGACCCGTTCACAATCGGCACAAAAGCACTTTGGCCAACAGGCGGCTGGTTTGATTACATGAACCTGCGCGTCAACGGCTACGAGTTCCACATGGACCTCACCGCAGGCAAGGTGCCTTACACCGACCCGCGTGTGAAAGCGACCTTCGACAAGTGGGCCGAGTTGGTCAAGCCAGGCTACTACAACGCAAACCATGCAGCGTTGGACTGGCAGGAAGCTGTGCCAGCACTCGTGCAGGGCAAAGCAGCAATGTACCTGATGGGCAACTTCGCGGTTGACGTATTCAAGAACGGTGGCCTGAAGGAAGAGCAGATCGGCTTTATGCAGTTCCCGGAAATCACACCGGGCATTCCAATGGCTGAAGATGCGCCGACCGACACCATTCACATTCCGGCAAATGCCAAAAACAAGGAGGATGCGAAGAAGTTCCTTGCTTACATGGCGCGTGCAGATGTGCAGACAGCAACAAACGTCACGCTCGGTCAGTTGCCAGTAAACTCCGGTGCAGAGCGTCCTGAAGAGCGCATCCTGCAACAGGGCTTCGACATGCTCTCCAATGCGTATGCGCTGGCGCAGTTCTACGACCGTGATGCTCCGGCAGCAATGGCAAAAGCAGGCATGGAAGGCTTCCAGGAATTCATGGTGAAGCCAGAGCGGGCTGACGCCATTCTGGACCGTCTCGAGAAGATCCGGACCCGTGTCTACAAGTAGTAGATAGGCGGAATTCTTAAGTAGGGTGGCGGAAGATTTCGCCGCCCTATGCTCTAGGAATGAATAGCGCAGAAGCATGATCTTCTGCAGGAGGACATAGATGAGCGAGCAGGCCTTGGCTCCTGTATCTTCCAGAAACTCACCAAAGTTTTCTGGAGGACCTGCCACATCAGGCGCCAGCAAAACCAGATCGTCAAAGTGGATTGCCAACCAGCGCAAACTTGCACCCTGGCTGTTTTTAGCGCCGGGTGTTGTGATGTTTCTGGTCTATGTGATCGCGCCAATCGGCCAGTCACTCTGGATCAGCTTGTATGAGTGGGATGGCATCGGCGTCAAAACCTTCATCGGCATTGCAAACTATATTGAGCTTATAGATGACGAGGCGTTTTACACCGCACTGTACAACAACGTGTTGTGGCTCGTGCTGTATATGCTGGCAGTGCCTGCCGGGCTGCTGATTGCGATTTTCCTCAATCAGACTGTGACTGGCATCCGTATTTATAAGTCTCTGTTTTTCTTCCCGTTTGTCATCAGCCAGATCGTCGTTGGCCTCATCTTCTCATGGTTTTATGCCCCCAACTTCGGTTTGTTCACCAAGCTGCTGGAGTTTATGGGCGTGGAAGGCATTGCCATCCTTGCTGACGAGCGCTTTGTCACCTATGGCATCATCGTCGCTGGCCTTTGGCCGCAGATCGCATATTGCATGATCCTGTACCTGACGGGCCTCAACAACGTCTCGCCAGACCAGATTGAAGCGGCGCGACTGGATGGGGCAAAAGGCTGGAAGATGCTCTGGTATGTCATCATCCCGCAGCTACGCCCGGCCACCTTCATCGCAGTTGTCGTCACAATCATCGGCGCGCTGCGCTCGTTTGATCTGGTCTCCATCATGACCAGCGGCGGCCCGTACGGGTCCAGCCGCGTGCTCTCCTATTACATGTACGAGCAAGCACTATCCGAATACGGCTTCCGCATGGGCTACGGTGCGTCCATCGCAGTTGTGCTCTTCGCCATCATGATGGTGTTCATCACGCTCTTCATCGTGCGTATGCTGAAAGATGAAAGGGAGGGCTACTAAGATGTTTCCAACTCCCGTTGCAAATGCATCCGCACCAACCCGTGTCGCTTACAAAGTGGCCCTGCCAATCTCCTTAGTGGTCTGGCTCTTGCCGCTGATCGGCGTCATGGTCACCTCCATCCGCCCGGGCTCAGACCTTGCCATGGGCAACTACTTCGGCGTGCCCTCCTCGTTTGAACTGGGCAACTACCTGACCGTTTTCCAAAACACGCCCATGGGCCTGTTCATCATGAACTCGTTTAAGGTCACTATTCCAACCGTGATTGGTGCCATCGCCCTGTCATGCCTGACCGGATACGCGCTGGCGACCTACAAGTTCAAAACCAATCTCTGGCTGTTCTTCATGTTCGTGGCTGGCAACTTCGTACCCTTCCAAATCCTCATGGTGCCGGTTCGTGATCTCACGCTCAAGATGGGCCTTTACGACACGGTGACAGGTCTGGTGCTCTTTCACGTGGCCTTCCAGACGGGCTTTTGTACGCTGTTCATGCGCAACTTCATCAAGGCACTGCCAAGTGAACTGATCGAAGCCGCCCGTGTGGAAGGCGTCTCTGAGCTACGCATCTTCTGGTTCGTGGTGCTGCCACTCATGCGGCCTGCCATCGCGGCCTTGTCGGTGCTCATCTTCACCTTCATCTGGAACGATTTCTTCTGGGCGACCGTTCTGGTGCAGGGCACGCACGCCATGCCGGTCACAGGTGGCATCATCTCGCTCAACGGTCAGTGGGTTGCACAATGGCATCTGGTATCAGCCGGGTCCGTCGTTGCAGCCATGCCGCCGGTCATCATGTTCTTCCTCATGCAAAAGCACTTCATTGCAGGGCTAACGCTGGGGGCGACCAAGGGCTAACAGAATACCGGAAGCAGGAATGTCCCAAGCAATCCTGCTTCCAAAAATCAATCAATGCCGAAGGCGCTTAGGAAGTGCCTAAAGCTAATAATAAACATAAAAGGGAACAGGGGGCATAAGTGAACCGAGTGGCATCGCCAAATAACGACCTCCGTCAGATCACAAAGGCAAGCAGCTGGGTCGCCGTGGACTGGGGGACCTCCAGTCTTCGCGCATGGCTGATTGACGAAAACGGTGTAACGCAAAACAACGCAAAATCAACGCAAGGTGCGGGGACATTGCAACCTTCTGAATTTGAAGGAGTTTTGCTGGGTCTGATCGGAGACTGGTTACATAGCAACGCAAAACCAACGCAAGTGTTCATTTGCGGCATGGCTGGCAGCCGTCAGGGCTGGCAAGAGGCGGAATATGTGCCTGTGCCAACCAAACTGACAGAACTGCACCAGCATCTGGTTGCACCCAAAACAAGGAATGCCCGCATCCAACCGTTCATAGTGCCCGGTCTCTGCCAAAAATCAGAGCAACATCCGGATGTTATGCGCGGAGAAGAGACACTCCTGCTCGGCATTCTGGATGAGTTATCCGACAAATCCGGCGTTTTCTGCCTGCCTGGCACCCACAGCAAATGGGTGGAGATGGAAGAGGGGACAGTGACGCGCACCTCCACCTTCCTGAGTGGTGAGTTATTCGCGCTGATCGCCAAACAATCTATCCTGCGCCATTCACTGGACACAGAAGCAGAGCTGGACAGGGATGTCTTCCTCTCCACGCTGGATCAGCTGAAAAATCAGGAAGCTACACTGCTCGGCAACCTGTTTGGTCTGCGCGCCGGACAACTGCTCAACGACACCAGCACACAGGCAGGCGCTTCCAAACTTTCCGCACTTGTTATCGGAACAGAGCTTCTCGACATGCTCGCAAAGTGCGGGGACAACCCACCCAAGCAAGTCCACCTCGTCGGTGGCAGCAAACTCGCTCAAAATTACGCGCTCGCCCTGCAACATCTCGGCTTAACGCCGATCGTGCATGATGCAGACAAAGCAGCGCTCAAAGGACTTTCCGCCGTCAGACAAGGGGCACTCAATGACAACAGTTAAACAAACACCAGAGCGCAACCTCATGGCTATCCTCCGTGGAGTAAAGCCTGCTGAGATTTTGGATATTGTGAAAGTGCTTATAGAAGCAGGATTTTCACAAATTGAAGTGCCGCTCAATTCGCCAGAGGCACTCAAGTCTATCACCATGGCACAAGACAAGTTCGGCAAGTTATCCGCCATCGGCGCGGGGACAGTTCTCACCGCAGAGCAAGTCAAACAGGTTCGCGCAGCAGGCGGAACCTTCATCGTTTCTCCCAACTACGATGAAGACGTTATCCGCACCACCAAAGCAGAAGGCATGGCCTCCTATCCGGGAGTTCTCACCCCGTCAGAATGCTTTGCCGCGCTGAAGGCAGGGGCTGATGCACTCAAGATCTTCCCGGCCTTTCAGGTGGGAGTAAAAGGCATTCAGGCAGTGCGTGCAGTCCTGCCAAAAGAAACTCTGGTCTACGCCGTTGGCGGTGTCGGCCCTGCGGAATTTGCGCAGTATGTGGAAGCAGGCTGTCAGGGCTTCGGCATGGCAAGTAACCTGTACAAACCGGGCTTTACAGCGGTGCAGGTTTCTGAAAACGCAAAAGAAATGGTTGCAGCATACGATGCGCTCAAACTCGGAGAGAGTGCATGAGTGAGCCCTATGTTTTCGCTAAAACAGAATGCAGCTTAGGGGAGGGCCCTCTTTGGAGCGCCCGCCATGACGCGCTGTTTTGGGTGGACATCAACAATCATCTGGTGCTGAAAAAGGGTATAACCGGCGACCTTGAGACATGGAAGTTCGATGAGCCGGTCTCCGCCTTTGCGCAGATCCCAAGCAGCGATGACTTCATGTTATCCTCTGCAACAGGTCTGTATCGCTGGTCCCCGGGAACGCACAGTCGCAACCTTATCCTCCCTGTCGAGGACCAAAACCCCATCACCCGCTCCAACGACGCCCGCACCGACCGTACCGGTGGGTTCTGGATTTCCTCCATGGGACACAAAGCAGAAAAAGGCGCAGGTAGCCTTTATCGTTTTTTCAAAGGGGAATTAGCGAAGGTTGCCAGCGACATCACAATCCCGAATTCCCTTTGTTTCTCGCCAGATGGGGACACTGCGTACTTTTCAGACACGGTGACATCTCAGATCATCAAATGGTCACTAAATGCGCAAACTGGCCTGCCAGAAGGGCCCGCGGAGATATTTGCTGATATCTCCGGGACAGGATTTGGCCCCGACGGTTCCGTGGTTGATGCTGAGGGATATCTCTGGAACGCTCAATGGGGCGGATACAGAGTCGTTCGCTATAAACCTGATGGAATGGTGGATCGCATTATTGAGATTGACGCAAGTCAGGTATCTTGTCCTGCGTTTGGTGGGGCCGACTACAAAACGCTGTTCATTACCACGGCTCGCGAAAACCTGAGTGAGGAGCAATTGGCGAAAGAGCCTCTCGCTGGATCGGTTTTTGCAGTCCCTATTGATACTCCAGGTCTGCCGGACCCTGAACTACAAATGTGATCTCATGAGCGATAAGAAACACTTAGGTATCTGTTACTACCCAGAACATTGGTCAGAGGACTTATGGCAGCAAGACGCCAAAGAAATGGCCGAGCTGGGCATTACCTATGTGCGCATCGCTGAGTTCGCCTGGTCTCGCATAGAGCCGGAACCAGGGCGTTTCTCATGGGATTGGCTGGACAGCGCAATTGAGACTCTCGCAAGTGCGGGGCTCAAGATCGTGATGTGCACCCCAACCGCCACCCCGCCGCGCTGGATGGTGGATAAACACCCGGACATGCTCGCCGTTGACGAGAACGGCCACCCCCGAAAATTCGGCAGCCGCCGCCACTACTGCTTCTCCCACGAAGGCTACCGCTGGGAATCCCGCCGGATCACAGAAATCCTCGCTGAGCGATACGGTAATCACCCCTCTGTCGCAGCTTGGCAAACCGACAATGAGTACGGCTGTCATGAGACAGTCCGCTCTTGGTCTGGCTCCGCCCACAAGGCCTTCCAACTCTGGCTGGCGCAAAAGTACGGCAATATCAAAGCCTTGAATGAGGCTTGGGGCAACGTGTTCTGGTCAATGGAATACAACAGCTTTGAGCAGGTCGATCTGCCAAACCTGACGGTGACAGAGAGTAACCCATCTCATAGGCTTGATTTCAAACGGTTTTCATCAGATCAAGTCGCTGAATTCAATGGTGAGCAAGTCGATATCCTGCGCAAGCTCTCTCCGGGCCGCGCAATCCTCCATAACTTCATGGGCAACACGTTTTCCTTCGATCACTACAAAGTCGGAGACCAGCTCGATATCTCCAGCTGGGATTGCTATCCCCTTGGGTTCCACAGCCAATATCAGATGGAAAACCCGCAGGGCACACCTGATGGCTACTGGGAAGACTATTTCCAGCAAGGCGATCCCGATTATCAGGCCTTCCACCACGACCTTTACAGACAAGCTGGTCATGGCCGCCTCTGGATCATGGAGCTGCAACCCGGCCCCGTGAATTGGGCACCGTATAACCCAATCCCACTGAAGGGAATGGTGCGCTTGTGGAGCTGGGAAGCTTTCGCCCATGGTGCTGAAACCACAAGCTATTTCCGCTGGCGACAGGCCCCATTCGCACAGGAGCAAATGCATGCAGGGCTCAAGCAGACCGATAATAAGCCTGCGCAGGCTTATGTCGAAGCCGCTCAGGTTGCCCGCGAAATTGAGGAGCTGGGCGCATTCACCCCGTCAGAAGCTCCTGTTGCACTCATTGTTGACTACGAAAGTCACTGGGCACACGAAACTCAGCAGCAGGGTCAAGACTTTAGCTACTTCCGTCTCGTCCTCTCCTACTACCGCGCGCTGAGACAAAAGGGTGTTGATGTAGAAGTCATCAGACCAGCCTCTCAGGACTTATCCCCCTACAAGCTGGTCATTGTCCCCGCCCTTTATGCAATGAGCGAGGAACTCTCAGAAAACCTCAAAGCCTACATCGAGTTCGGCGGTGTCGTCCTCGGTGGTCCCCGATTGGCTCAGAAAGACAAGAACTACCAGATCTCTCAAAAGACCCTTCATCTTCCTGAACCCTTTGAAGGCGTTGAGGTTCTGCGCGTCAGCACCAGCCCGATAAAGTTCGCGACACCAGTCTCAGACCTGGCAGATCAGGAACGCGGCAAAGCCTACGTCTGGCAAGAAGAGGTCACCACCGGCTTGCCAATCCTGTTCGAAGACGAGAGCGGTCAACCGATCTTCATGGGCGAAAACAACATCTACTACGTCTCCGCCTGGGCCGACCCAACACTCATGGGCGCCATTTTGGATGAGGTCTTCAAACCTGCCAAAATTGATAAGGTGGAATTGCCGAGCGGATTGAGAAGAAGCAAAACATCTGCCGGCACTTTCTACTATAACTATTCGAAAAATAAGATGAATTTGAAAGCGCTGCGTCTCGCTGATGCAGCGGAATTGGATGGATTGGAGCTGCCTCCAGCAGGGGTTGCTCTGGTTCGGGAAGGAACTGAAGAGCTATGACTGAAGCTCCAAAAACAAAACTCCGCTCACAAGAGTGGTTTGACTCGCCAGACGATCCGGGCATGACCGCACTGTATCTGGAGCGCTACCTGAATTACGGCATTACGCGTGAAGAGCTTCAGTCAGGCCGACCGATTATCGGTATTGCCCAGACGGGGTCCGATTTATCCCCGTGCAACCGCCACCATCTGGTGCTGGCAGAGCGCGTGCGCGAAGGCATCCGCGAAATGGGCGGCATCTGCTTCGAGTTTCCTGTTCATCCTATTCAGGAAACCGGCAAACGCCCAACCGCAGCGCTTGATCGCAACCTTGCTTATCTCGGGCTTGTCGAAACGCTCTACGGTTATCCGCTCGATGGTGTTGTTTTGACCATCGGCTGTGACAAGACCACGCCAGCGCTGCTCATGGCCGCCGCAACCGTCAACATTCCCGCCATCTGCCTGACTGTTGGGCCTATGCTCAATGGGTATCACAAGGGGGAGCGTGTTGGCTCCGGCACGGTAATCTGGAAAGCCCGCAAGATGTTGGCGACTGGAGAGATCGACTACAAAGAGTTCATGGAAATGGCCGCAGACTCTGCGCCATCCGTCGGCTACTGCAACACCATGGGCACTGCCTCAACCATGAACTCACTTGCAGAAGCTCTGGGCATGAGCCTGCCAGGTTGCGCGTCTATCCCCGCGCCATATCGCGAACGTGGCCAGATCTCCTATGAGACCGGTAAGCGGATCGTGCAGATGGTGCATGACGATCAAAAGCCGTCAGATGTCCTCACACGCAAGGCGTTTGAAAACGCAATTGCAGTGAACTCGGCCATCGGCGGTTCAACCAATGCGCCAATACATATCAATGCTATCGCACGACATATCGGCGTTGAGCTGCACAACGATGATTGGCAGAACCTAGGCCATAAAATCCCACTGCTTGCCAACGTTCAACCGGCTGGGGCTTACCTTTCAGAAGAGTTCCATCGTGCAGGCGGTATACCGGGCATCTTCTCAGAGCTGATGAAACACGACCACATCCATAAAGATGCTGTCACTGTTTCAGGAAAGACCACAGGTGAAATCTACGACGAGAGCACAGTCGCCGACTACGACGTGATCTACCCCTATGATAAGCCGATGATGAAAGACGCCGGGTTCCTCAACCTCAAAGGCAATCTTTTCAAATCTGCAATCATGAAAACCTCTGTGATTTCAAAGGATTTCAGAGAGCGTTATCTGTCTAATCCAGATGACTTGGATGCTTTTGAAGGTAAGGTCGTGGTGTTTGACGGTCCTGAAGAATACCACCACAACATCAACAATGAGGCTCTTGGCATTGACGCCAACACAATCCTCGTCATTCGCGGATCTGGCCCGATCGGCTATCCGGGCGGTGCTGAGGTTGTCAACATGCAGCCGCCGGATGAGCTCTTGAAGCAAGGCATTGATGCACTGCCATGTATCGGTGATGGTCGCCAGTCAGGCACCTCCGGCTCTCCCTCTATCCTCAACGCATCCCCGGAAGCCGCCGTCATGGGTGGTCTCGCTTTGTTGCGTAACGGAGATATTGTTCGCCTTGATCTGAACAAGGGGGAAGCGAATGTGCTGATCTCTGAGGAGGAGCTGGCGAAGCGAAAGCAGGAACTGGCTGAAAGTGGTGGCTATGAATTCCCAGAGCATCAAACGCCGTGGCAGGAAATCCAGCGCGGTATCGTAGATCAGTTTGATGAAGGCATGGTGCTGAAGCCAGCCGTTAAATACCAGCGCATCGCGCAAAAAGGTCTACCGCGTCATAGTCATTGATTGTGGTTCAAAACGAAAAAGCCGCCTCAGTTTGAGGCGGCTTTTCTGTTGTTTAAGAACAGCTTAGTCTTCTGTCGCAGCCAGCAGGCTCGCATTGCCACCAGACGCCGTTGTGTCAATGCAGAGGTGACGTTCCAGCTGATAACGCTCAGGCTGGTTACGCTCCATAATCAGCTGCATCAATGCACCCTCACGTTCGGCAAGCTCAGCCTTCATTTCCTTCAGCTCTTGCTCAGCGTGGTTCGCTGCAATGGCATCAACACCTTGAAGCTCTTTCAGTGCACCAACGGCCAGATTGCCTTCCAATGCGACGATTGGAGCGGAAAGAGTGCGCAGCTTCACAGCCAGTTTCTCAGCGTCTTGTCCAACAGCAATCACGCCGTTGCCAGCTGCCAAAGCCAGAACCACTTGATGGTTCAGGCTTTCTGTATCCGGGCCAAGGCAAAGCACGGTGCCGCGTGGTGCAGCATAAAGGCGGTTGGATTCACCGGTTGGTCCAGGCATGTTGTGCGCGTGATCAGCCGCAACACGGTTCAGCAGACCTGTTTCCTTCTCAAACAGAGTTGCCAGCTCGGTGAAGCGACCGAAATTACCTTCCCACGTGCTGGTGCGTAATGCCCCTCGCGCTTTAAAGATATCCTCGGCGGAGACGGTTTTGCTCAGCTCCACACTGGTCGCCGCTGACGTGTCTGCAAGACGGAAACGAGCCACATAGTGAGGACCACCTGCTTTTGGGCCAGTACCAGACAGACCTTCACCACCGAATGGCTGAGATCCAACAATCGCGCCAATCTGGTTGCGGTTTACATAAAGGTTGCCCACCTTCACGCGCTCCACAATATGCTGAACACGGCTATCCACACGGGTATGCAGACCAAATGTCAGACCGAACTCTTTTGTATTGATTGCGTCAATCGTCTGGTCGATCTCTTCTGCTTTGAAGGTTGCAATGTGCAGAACAGGACCAAAGATTTCCTCGTCCAGCTCTTCGATGCCGTCCAGCTTGATCAGAGTTGGTGCAATGAAGTGGCCTTTGGTTGGTGCCTTCATCTGTTTGATAATGCGACTTTTTTCAGCCCACTTCTCACAGTGTGCAGCAATCTTCTTCTGTGCAGCTGCATCAATCACCGGACCAACATCCGTTGACAAGGCTGCAGGATCGCCCAGTTCCAACTCACTCATGGCACCCAAGAGCATCGCTTTGAAATCTTCAAAGATATCTTCCTGAACATAAAGCATACGCAGCGCAGAACAACGCTGACCCGCACTTTGGAAGCTGGAAGCAATCACATCACGAACAGCCTGCTCAGGCAGAGCCGTGGAGTCCACAATCATGGCGTTGAGACCGCCTGTTTCCGCGATCAGTGGAGCAGATGGAGAAAGCGCTTTTGCCATCGCACGGTTGATGTGCTGCGCAGTTCCGGTGGAACCAGTGAAACAGACACCAGCTACACGGCTGTCAGATGTCAACGCAGCGCCAACTTCACCAGCACCTGGCAGCAACTGCAGAGTTTCGACAGGAATGCCAGCTTTGTGCATCAAACCGATAGCAAACGTTGCGATCAGCGGAGTCTGAGGTGCAGGTTTCGCAAGTACTGGGTTTCCAGCTGCAAGAGCAGCAAAAATCTGACCTGAGAAGATCGCCAGTGGGAAGTTCCAAGGCGAGATACAGGTGATTGGACCGCGAAGGCCGCCCTTGCCATCTCGCTCATCAAGACGGATCGCTTCGTTCGCGTAATAGCGTGCAAAGTCAACCGCTTCACGCAGCTCGTTGATGGCATCCATGTAGGTCTTGCCAGCTTCGCGTGTGAGCAAAGCAAAGATCTCAGGAGCGTTCTCTTCAAACAGGTCTGCCGCCTTGCGCAGGATGACGGCACGGTCCTCTGCGCTCATGTCTGCCCATGCAACACAGCCGTTATGTGCGGTAGTCAGAGCCGCTTCAATCTGCTCAGGCGTCGCGGTTGCTACGCTACCAACGACATCTCGCAGATCTGCTGGATTCTTCACGCTCACCGCTTCAGCATTTTTGACGGAAGCTGCAATGACGGGATGGCCGTTCCACTTGGTAGCTGAGAAGGACTTCAGATTCTCAATATACTCAGCTTCCTGACGTGGATCACTCAGATCCCAGCCTTTTGCGTTTTTACGACCTGCGCCGTAAAGCTTTGGTGGAAGTGCTATTTTTGCATTCGCGACGTGCTCACCATATTTTTCGATATGAACGAGTGGATCCTGAGCAATAGCCTCCGGCGTTACGTTCTCATCGCGGATCTGATGAACAAAGGAGCTGTTTGCACCGTTTTCCAACAGGCGCCGAACCAGATAAGCCAGCAGGTCTTTGTGTGCCCCGACCGGTGCGTAGATACGGCAGTTGGAACCATGCTTCTTCATGGTGCGCTCGTGAAGCGCTTCACCCATGCCATGCAGACGCTGGAACTCGTAGGAGCTCAGTGGGAGATTTTTACCCAACTCCAGAATAGTTGCAACACTGTGCGCATTGTGAGTTGCGAACTGCGGATAGATCCGATCCGTCATACCCAGCAGTTTCTCAGCACAAGCGGTGTAAGAGATGTCAGTGGACACCTTACGGGTAAAGACCGGATAGCCATCAATGCCTAGGGTCTGGGCGCGTTTAATTTCGCTGTCCCAGTAAGCACCTTTCACGAGACGTACCATGATCTTGCGATCATATTTCTCAGCAACAGCATAGAGCCAGTCGATCACGTGTGCTGCACGCGGGCCAAACGCCTGCACAACAATCCCGAAACCATCCCAATCCTCAGTCGCTGGATCTGCCAGCAGTGCTTCAATCACGTCGAGGGAAATGTCGAGGCGATCCGCTTCTTCCGCGTCAATGTTAAAGCCCATATTGGAAGACTTCGCGAGCATGATAAGTGAGAGGGTGCGAGGCACCAGTTCTTTCATCACGCGTTCGCGCTTGGCAAACTCATAACGTGGGTGCAGGGCAGATAGTTTGACTGAAATGCCTGGATTTTCGCGAATGCTTGCCTTCGTGCAGTTGCTGGAAAGCGCGGTAATCGCTTTGGAGTAGGACAGATGATAGCGCTTCGCATCAGCCTCGGTCCGTGCAGCTTCGCCAAGCATGTCGTAGGAGTAAGTGAAGCCGTTGCCTTCTTCAGCACGCGCATTACGCATCGCTTCCCGGATTGTGCGGCCAAGAACGAACTGACGACCCAGTTCTTTCATCGCCTGCGCAACAGCGGTACGAACCACTGGCTCACCAAGGCGCTTCACAACACCGCGAATGGTGCCGACGAGGCCCTGATCATCCTGTGCCAGAACCTTACCAGTCAGCAGCAGCGCCCATGTGGATGCGTTGATCAGTGTGGAAGAAGACTGACCCAAGTGCTCCCCCCAGGCACTCGGAGTGATCTTATCCGCAATCAATGCATCGATTGTCTGGGCATCAGGCACGCGAAGCAGAGCTTCCGCAAGGCACATCAATGCAATGCCTTCCTGAGTTGAGAGGCCGTATTCGCCGAGAAAACTCTCCATGATTGTTGGAGAGGTGTTCGCCCGCAAATCCGAGATCAAATCTGCCGCTTTGTTCGATGCCCGCTTGCGCGCTGCTTCGTCCATTTGCAGGGATGAAATGAGCTCCTGAACCACCTGATTTTCGTCAGGAAGGTAGTTATCTCTGATTTTGTTGCGGATGATCTCCGGCGTAGCCTCTGAACCCATGCCGTGCTCCCTACTGTTAAATACCTATTGTTGATCCGACATTAGCAAAATACCCATAGGGATGTTTCCTGTATTTTTTGATGGTAAAGACTATTCGACTTTGATATTCAGTCGAAATGGTCGTTATGAATAAAAAAATGGCATATCATGGAGAAATTGGACGATTTTGATCGTAAGATAGTGGAAGAACTGCAAAAATGCGGGCGCATCACCGTCACTGACCTTGCGAAAAAGGTAGGTCTTTCCAAAACGCCCTGCCAAATTCGCATGAAGAAGTTGGAGGATGCAGGATACATTCTTGGCTATCGGGCAGAAGTAGATCACACCAAGTTAGGGGCAGGCCACATCGCGTTTGTGCAGGTCAAGCTTAACGACACGCGCTCACGGTCCTTGGAAGCTTTCAACGCAGCTGCGCGGGAGATTCCAGAGATCGAAGAATGCCACATGATTGCAAGCGGATTTGACTATTTGCTGAAAGTGCGAACCAGAGACATCGGGAGTTATCGTCGCGTACTCGGGGAGAAGCTCTCTGAGATGCCTTACGTTGCCCAGACATCCACCTTCGTTTGCATGGAGCAGGTCAAAGACAGGCCGTTCTAGTCGACACCACGTTGCATGTAGTGTGCGTTTGCTCCATACGCTCAGAGTTTTTCCTTGAGTATTTGCTCGTGAATTGCTCGAAAGCCACGGGCCCGCCAAAACTCGAAGGCGGTGTCGAGGGCAACCAGTGCAAACTTGTTGATGTACAGACTGCAGGCGATCTGGTTCAACTGCTCAAGAATAGCCCGGGCCGCGCCAATGCCTTGTGCTTCAGGCAATAGTGCAATGTCGTGAATGTAATAGACTTCAGCCTTAAAGGGCAGGGCACCCAGTAAGCTGGAAAGCGGCGGGATGCTGCGATTTTCCCATGGATGTGAGATGATATAGCCGAGGATGGCCTCTTCATCGTTTTGCCGCAGCACATGACAGCCATGAGGGAACAGTCGCACACGTTCCCGAATACAGTCGATATCCTCTGGCAAATGTGGATAGGTCTGCTGCATGATCTGGTCTATCTCCGGCAGATCATCTTCTTGCATCTGGTGCCAGCTAAAATTCTTCATGGCGGTACTGCATTTCTTGCTTATCAGGCTTCTTGTTCATCATCCGGCAGCACAATACGCTCAGGTTTGTGATCTGTCATTGTCAACATCCGCCATCCCATCACAGCAAACATAACTGTCAGTATGGGACTGACGATATTGAAGAAGGCAAACCCGGCAAACGCCAGAGTTGGAACACCAAGCGTAGCCGCCATATAAGCACCACAACTGTTCCACGGGATCAGAGCGGAGGTCACTGTTGCGCTATCCCCAACCGCACGAGACAGAACCTCAGGCCGCAAACGGCGTTGGCGGAAAGATTTGCGATACATCCGACCCGGAATAACAATTGCAATGTACTGGTCTGCAGCCAGAATGTTAGTCGCGATTGCAGTTGAAACCAGTGACAATACCAGCGCACCAGTGGTCTTGGCTGCGTGCAGGATAGGGCCAATAATCCGATCCAGAATACCAGCTTTCTCAACCACGCCACCAAACGCTAAAGCAGTCATGATCAGCCAGATGGTCGTCAGCATATTGCCCATGCCACCACGGCTTAAAAGAGCATCAATGGAAGGGTCTCCTGTGACGCTCACATAGCCGTTGGACATCGCGATCCAGACGCCTTTGATCACCTCAAGCGAGTAGGGCAATGCCGGAGATGCGGCAAGACCAATCACTTTGTCTGGATCCATAATGATTGCAAAAAGCCCCCCCGCCAGCGCGCCAATAAAGATAGTTGTAAACGGAGGATAGCGGATCATTGCCAGTCCCAAAACCAGCAGGAGTGGAAGGAAATTGAGCAAGGTAATGTCGTAGTGCTGCTCAATACTGGTCAACGTGCCTTGCGCGACAAAGTCTCCGGGTTCTCCGAGCCACCAGAAGAGGGCTAGCGAAATGATGAGAGCAGGTATGGACGTCCAGAGATTTTCTTTGATGTGCGTATAAAGGTTGGATCCTGCCGCCGCAGTTGCCAGATTAGTTGCATCAGAAAGTGGGGAGGACTTATCCCCGAAATAGGCACCTGACAGGATCGCGCCGGCAGTGATAGCGGGATCGAGGCCCATCTTTGTCGAGATTCCCATCAACCCGATACCAATGGTTCCTGCAACGGTCCACGAACTACCAATACTGACCGAAACCAAGGCGCAAATGATGACGGTCGTGAAGTAGAAGTAATTTGGGCTAAGAAGTTGTAATCCATAATAAACCATCGCCATGATGGTGCCGGACATAGCCCATGTGCCGATCAGCGAGCCCACTGCAAATAAAATGAAGATCGCATGAAGGCCGGTGCTCACGCTATCAACGACAGCATCCTTCAGTTCATCAAATTGAAAACCATGAAACAGAGCCACAAAGCTGGCGATCAGGGCACAAAACAAGAGCGCAATCTGGTTTGGTCCTGAGGAGGCTTCATCTCCAAACAGATAGTAGGAAAGCGCAAGCAGGATAACGAGCGAGGCAACGGGAATGATCGCTCCGGCCAGCGACATTTTTTGAGAATATGGAGCTGGCACTTTGGCCATATGCAATTCGTCCTTTGTTTTCCTGTTGTTTTGATGGGCAAAATGAAGCCCAAGGACAATCAAATGCATTTGAAAACAGGAACGCCCCAAAGCTCACTCAGCTTCGGGGCGTTCATCTCAGTAAAACGTGGTGTCACCAGCCGCTGTGGTAATCGAAGTCCCTTTTTCTCCCAAAATTGCTTGAGGCACTTCAGCGAGCGTGCATATGACGGATTTTTTGCCGGTTTGCCGTGCAAAAGTCTGTGCTGCTTCTACTTTTGGTCCCATAGAACCTGCAGCAAAACCGTAGGCATCTAGTGCATCCGGAGAGGCCGATTTGATCGCGCGTTGGCTTGGTGTACCCCAATCCAGATAGACGGCATCCGCATCTGTTGCCATAATGTAGACGTCAGCATCAATCTCTTTGGCAAGAAGGCCTGAACACCGGTCTTTATCGATCACACATTCCACACCAACGAGCTTCTTTTCTTCGTTGTACATAGTTGGAATGCCGCCCCCACCTGCTGCGATGACAAGCACATCATGGTCCAGAAGCCACTTGATTGGCCGGATCTCAAAGATGTGTTTGGGTAATGGACTTGGCACAACTCGCCGCCACTTATCTCCATCTTCTCGAATGGACCAGCCTTTCTCATCGGCAAGTCTCTCCGCTTCCTCTTTGGAATAAAGCGGACCAATGGGCTTGGTTGGATCTTTGAAAGCAGGATCGTTTGGGTCAACTTCAACCTGCGTGAGGATCGTGGCAAATGGCTTTTCAAAGGGCAGGAGGTTCCCAAGCTCCTGCTCGATCATATAACCAATCATGCCAACTGTTTCTGCGCCAAGCACATCCAGTGGATAGGCCTCAACCTGCTCGTAGGCTGCTCCCTGCAAAGCCAGCAAACCGACCTGCGGGCCATTCCCGTGAGTGATGACCACCTCATGGCCATCATCATAAAGTGGCGCCAGCGCTTTCGCGGCGATCCGCGCATTCTTCCGTTGGTTTTCGGCAGTCATTGCCTCCCCGCGTCGGAGAAGGGCATTCCCGCCAAGAGCGACGACAACACGCATTATCGACCTCCAATCGTCGCAACCATGATGGCTTTAATAGTGTGGAGCCGGTTTTCAGCTTGCTCAAACGCCAGGTTGCGATCCGATTCAAAGACATCATCGGTCACTTCCATCTCGGAGATACCGAACTTCTGGAAGATCTCTTCACCCACCTTGGTCTCCCGGTTATGGAAGGCTGGCAAACAATGCATAAAGAACGTGTTCGGGTTGCCGGTGCCTTCAATCAGGGCCTTGTTGATCTGGTAGTCACGCAACAATTTGATCCGGCTTTCCCAGACATCCGGCGGCTCACCCATTGAGACCCAGACATCTGTATGGATGAAATCAACACCTTCGGTGCCTTCTTTAACGTCATCCGTAATTGTGATGCGCGCGCCATACCGCTTCGCATTGAGTTCGGCTGCTTTCAGCACATGCGGTTCGGGGTGCAGCTCTTGCGGGCCAATAATGCGAACATCACAGCCACATAGAGCACCCAGCATCAGCAAAGAGTTGCCCATGTTGTTGCGAGCATCGCCCAGATAGGCAAATGAAATTTCATGCAGTGGCTTGGGGCTGTGTTCGGTCATTGTCAACATATCAGCGAGCATCTGGGTTGGATGCCAGTCATCAGTCAAACCGTTATAGACCGGGACGCCGGAATACTCCGCCAGAGTTTCAACGGCCTTTTGCCCGGAACCACGAAACTCAATGGCATCGAACATCCGACCCAGCACACGCGCGGTATCCTTCATGGATTCTTTGTGACCGATCTGAGAGCCGGATGGATCCAGATAGGTGACATGTGCTCCCTGATCGTGAGCGGCAACCTCGAAGGCGCAACGGGTACGGGTAGAGGTTTTTTCAAAGATAAGGCAGATGTTCTTATCGACAAGTGTCTGCCGTTCTGTTCCAGAGTATTTGGCTCGCTTGAGATCACGGGCCAGATCCAGCATGTAAAGTACTTCGCGTTGGCTGAAGTCTTTGAGCTTAAGGTAACTGCGACCTTTCAGATTGAAAGCCATTTTTCCTTACTCTCCATCTCTTGGATGTTTTTATAATTCAACGGAGTTTGAAAAGACTAGAACTCCACGGCCTCACGCACCGTTGGGCAGGTCATGCAGTGTCCACCACCGCGACCACGGCCCAGTTCAGACCCGTCTATGGCGATAACCTCCACACCGGCTCGTTGGAGTTTTGAGTTTGTATAGGTATTTCGGCGATACCCAACCACGACACCAGGTTCGATGCAGACAACGTTGTTGCCATCATCCCATTGCTCGCGTTCCTGGTCATAAGCATTGCCGCCTGTGGTCACCACATGCAGCTTCTGCATACCAAGTGCATTGGCGATGACATCGAACAGATGTCCTTCATCCTGCCTGTAATCGACGCTTTCCGGTTTGTCTCCGGGACGGATCGAGAAGCAGATGATCTCATCACAAACGCCTGAGAACGCTGTTGCTTTGTCGCGATCAAGAAGGGTGAAAACAGTGTCCAAGTGCATCGCTGCACGGCTCTTTGGCATCTGGCAGGCAATGACCCGAGTTGCCGCCTTATTGCGGAAAAGAGCACGCGCCACCTGACCGACAGCTTGAGGTGTGGTGCGTTCACCCATCCCGATTAAAACAACCCCATTGCCGATTGGCATGACGTCGCCGCCTTCCACGGTTGATTCATGGAAGTCCTCATCCGGATCACCCCACCAGAAGTTGACCTTGCCCTTGAAGTGGGGGTGGAATTTGTAAATTGCAGTGGTGAGGAGCGTCTCGTTCTGGCGCGCCTGCCAGAACATCGGATTAAGCGTGACGCCGTTATAGATCCAGCAGGTCGTATCGCGGGTGAACAGTGTATTCGGCAGAGGCGGAATGACGAAATCATTTGCATCCAGATAGCTACCAAACACACCTGTTGGTTTGAAACCCAACTCACACCGTGCAATGCCGCCAATCAGATGATCCGCGAGGAATTTCTCGGGTTGTTCGTAAAGCCAGGCTCGCAGATCCTCGGCCATGCCATACCCAACGCGGTTGTGCGTGATACGGCGTTCCAGCACCCACTTACGAGCTTCCTGATCCTCCAACGTCTCCTTCAGCAGATTGTGCATTTCCAGTACGCTCACACCGCGCTCTTCCATTCTGAGGCAGAAATCGTAGTGGTGTTTTTGCGCTTCACGAACCCAGATAACATCATCAAATAGCAACTCCTGACAGTTGCCGGGCGTAAGGCGCATATGCGCAAGTCCGGGACGGCAAACCAATACTTCTTTCAGTTTGCCAACTTCCGAATGAACACCAAATTCAGTCATGTTGCAGACTCCGTTCCAGAATTCTTGTTTTGTGAGAGATCAACGTCTCTATGTTTGGTTCAGAGGTTTGATTTGTGCGGTGCAGAGGCATGTTTGCCTCTGCAAAGATTGGAGAAACCGCCTCTAAACGCTGAGCGACAGCGCGAGTGAGATCAAAATGAACAGAATGATCACGAGCGGAATGGCAAATCGAAGCCACTTGTCATAAGGCACACGGCCAATTGCAAGGCCGCCCATCACAACGGCAAAGGTTGGGTTGAACAGGTTCAGCAGTCCACTGGCGGACTGGAAGGCTGTGACCACATATTCTGCGCCAACATTTGAGAAGCCTGCCAGCGGAGCCATAATCGGCATGGACAGGACTGCGAGGCCCGAGGATGAGGGCACGAAGAACGACAGCACCAGCTCCAGCCAGAACATCACATTGATAAAGGCTACTTTGCTGAGACCACTGACCGCCTGCTCGGACCAGTAAAGGATTGTATCGGTAATTGAACCAGCATCCATCACCACAACGATACCGCGGGCAACCCCGATGATCAGCGCGACACCAAGCAGATCACGCGCACCATCCAGGAAGTTGTCGACGAACTCGTGTTCACCTTGTCGGGCAACGATCCCCACGAGAATAGAGGCTGCGAGGAAGAGGGCAGCCATTTCGCCCATCCACCAGCCAAGGACAGCAACACCATAGATCAGTAGTCCGAAGGTGACGACGAAGATCGCCATAATCCAGCCGTGCTTTGCCGTGAAGTCGGGAATATCGTCCGTTGAAACGCCTTGCAGGAAGTGCTTTTCGTTTTCTTCCTTCATTTCGGAAACAAGGGAAGAAGTATGATCAGCTTTCACCTTTGCAGCATAACGCATTACCCAAGCCACACAGACTAGCCAACCAACAATCAGGATAAGGAAGCGAAGGCCGATGCCGTCGGTAAAAGGCACACCAGCTGCGTTGGAAGCGATGACGGTTGCGAACGGGTTGATGGTTGAGCCAAGCGTACCGATGCCTGCGCCCAGAAGAATAACGGCAACACCCGTCATAGAGTCATAACCTGCGCGGATCATCACTGGAATGATGAGCGCGTAAAATGCAAGACTTTCCTCCGCCATCCCATAGATCGTGCCCCCAGCTGCAAAGAAGGCCATCAGTATCGGGATCATCAGGTTCTCTCGCCCCTTTAATCCTGTCATAATCTTAGCGATCCCTGCATCAATTGCACCTGTTCGGGTCACAACCATCAGGAAGCCACCAATCACAAGAACAAACACCGCAACGTCGATGGCATTCGCCGTGTAGGAGATCGGATCATAAAGACCTGCAATTGGAGCCATAAAGACTTCAACAGGGCCTTGAGGATTGGCCTCTACCAGATGATAGGTGCCGGGGACTGGAACTTCCTTATCGAGGATTGGGTTGATCACCCGATCATACTTCCCAGCAGGAACGAACCAGGTTGCAATTGCAACGAGAATGATGAGGGCAAATAGAATTGTAAACGCGGTAGGAAACTTGAACTTCGACATTTGCTTTTCCGCTTGGTTATGTGCCGAATGTAAACATGCTCCTACTACCTAATATCTATGCGTATACTTGCGTCAACATGTCTTCTGTTTCTTGATTAAGCGTCATTGCAAATAAAATATTGTGAGGCGTTGGGCAGTTTTTAAGTAAAGTTGAAGATGATATTCGAGGTGATCTAACTAAGTTGCAACAATCAACCGACAATAGGGCAAGGCAAACTATTGTAAATCATCTGCTTCTGTCAGATGTTGCATTGCGAAAGGAATAAATCACGAAAATACAATGATTTAACTGAACGAAAAGGACTTTAGAGAAAACTCAATAACATGCAAACTAGTTTTTCTGGGTCGTAATAAGGAACCGAATGCGTGCTTGTCAGATCAGCTCCAATCAAGGAAATGCCCTGTGCTTCCAGCTCAGCCCAATCAAATTCAGCAGCATGTTTTTCATCTGTGACGACAAAATTGAGTAGCTTGTCTGTTGGCGTATCTTCCCCCGCATCAGCGCGCAGATGTTCCAAGAGTGCATCCACCGTCTCATTTGGGCTCATCCCGAATTGCTCAGGATCATTGCCGAGGTTAGGGACATACACTTTCGGGTTTGGGCTACGTGCAATAGACTTGCCCACGCTCTTTGGCAGAAGGTTTGCAATCAAGCTGCTGTGAAAGCTTCCTGGAGGATAGCAGATCATGTCCGCAGTCTCGATAAGATGCTGCTTTTTAGGAGAGACTTCAATCTCCACCGGATCACCTCCAGCCAAAGAACGGGTCAGATAGGTCCGTTGAATCCGGCTTGCAATGGGCGAGGTTTCTTTGCCAGTCATATTATGCTGGCCCACAATGATTTCACCAGAATCCAGCTCAACAGCCAGATGTAAACGTGCATCGACTGTCGCCAGAACTGTGCCGAGCGTGTTCACCAGTTTTGAGAATAGGAAGATGATCGGATCAAGCTTCTGATTGTTGTTCAGATACCCCCCGGCAAGGATCAGATTTCCAATGCTGGCGCCTCTAAGATCGAAGTCTGATGGCATTGCATCATGAAAAAATGCCAGCTGATGCCGGATCAGGCGTCTCATTGGATTGGGAACCCGTGCGATCAGTTGATCATGCCCTTCCAACAAATCCACCAGTTCACCGTGCAAGTCATCAAGAGAAGCTGTTTTTGGAAACCTATGTGTGAAGAGACGGTAGATCTCGGACTGCCCAAGAACGCTTTCATCTGCCAGTGCAATCAAGCGTGAGCGCAGATCTCCGATTGCAGGCATACCAAAGGCATGACGCAAAACAGCAGAACTTCCACCGCTATCAAACGGCGTCATCAGGTGAATGGAGTTGTGGGTGTACTGCTTCAAAGCGCGGGCTGTTGGATTTAGCGCACTTCCTCCGCTGAAGAACAAGAGGGCAGGGCCAAGTTCTGGCAGACGCTTGTAGCGACTGATGCGAACAGGATCTGGTAGGTTTAGACCGCGCGTAACACTGAACTGCTGCATAAATGAACTTGCCCGACTGAGTGACTTTCGATCCCAGTTACCATAGGAGATCTATTCCGCTGGTTTACCGCTAAATTGCAGAAACCACTCAACTAAATAAGAAGCATCCCCAAAGAACTCTTGGGATAATGATTAATATTTAATGCCTCTAAGAAGCATTAAAGTAAATTTCCAATTAGATATATCAGGGATTCAGTAAAATTTCTGTCAAATCAAAAATGAATATTCGTTGCTCATGAACCAGAGAGATGAAAATAAGAGAAAATTCCTGTAGTTCTTGTGGGTTTGATGGGTATTCTTGGTATCTGTATTTGACACCGACAAATTCAGAGGATGTAAAGCTCTGGAAATAATAAAAATAGAGAGAATAACATGAGTTCGCAGGCCCGGCCCGTTACTCAAGCACAAGCTCAAAACACATTTATACCCATTCCCCAAGCATTCATGGAATCTGTCGAGCGTCTTGCAGACAAACCAGCATATTTTGTTCGTGGGAAAGATAGATGGGAAGCAACGAGCTGGACCGAATATGGCGAGCAGGTACGTAACGCTGCAAAAGCACTGCTCGCACTGGGCGTTAATCCCGGCGACTCTGTTTGTATTCTAAGTTACAATCGTCCTGAATGGACCATCATGGACGTAGCTGCCATGATGATCGGGGCTGTACCAACGGGCATTTACTGGACAGCTGCTGCACCTGAGATCAATTACATCCTGCGCCATTCGCAAGGCCGCATCTTGCTTGCTGAAACCAAAACTCAGCTCAAAGGTATAGGCGAGCAAGCGGAGAACATGCGCCACCTGCGTAAGACCATTCGTTTGGATGGGCGCGTCGAAAATCCAGATCAATACACATGGGCTAGCTTTATGTCTCTGGGTGAGAACAGCCCTGGACTGGATGCTGAGCTTGACCAACGCCTCAATGACATCGCTGCCGAAGACATTGCACTCCAGATTTACACCTCGGGGACGACAGGTTTGCCAAAAGCCGTGCAGATCAGCCATCGCGCAATCCGTGCAGAATCTGATGCACTGAATCTGGCCTTTAAGCCGACCTCAGCTGACCGCTATATTTCCTATCTGCCCATGGCTCATATCGCAGAGCAGTGTGGCACCATTATTCAGGCTTGTGACACTGGCTACCCGGTTTACTACGCCAAGTCCGTAACCAGTCTGGGGGAGCACTTGCCAGAGGTGAGGCCGACTGTAACCTTTGGGGTTCCGCGAATTTTTGAGAAGATCAATGAGAAAGTCGAAAAGCAGCTCAGCAAAGAGAAAGGCTTCAAAGGCAAACTCATCCAATGGTCTCTTCAAATCAGCAAGGATTGGTACAAAGAAAGCATCAACGGCAAGTCTGCTGGGTTGGTACTGAACACTAAAAAGAAGATCGCGAACCGTCTCGTACTCGATAAGATCAAACACAAGATCGGCCTCGATAAAATGCGCATGTTCGTGAGCGGTGGTGCGCCCGTATCCAAACGCGTTCTGGAGGCCTTTACAGGACTGGATATCGTCATCCGCGAAGTCTATGGCCAGTCAGAAAACTGTGGTGGTGCGACCATCAACATCATTGGAGCAACCCGTCTGGGTTCTGTCGGAAAGCCTATGGATGGTGTCACGATCAAGATCGCCGCAGATGGTGAGATCCTCTGCAAGGCAGACACCAACTTCTCTAGTTATGCGCATGATCCTGCCGCAACAGATGAATCTCTGCGCGATGGTTGGCTCTACAGCGGCGATATCGGCTACTTCGACAAGGAAGGCTATCTCTTTATCACAGGCCGTAAAAAAGAGCTTATCATCACCTCTGGAGGTAAGAACATCTCGCCTGCGTTGCTTGAGCAAGACCTTATGGAAATTCCTTTTGTCGAATATGCTGTTGTTGCAGGCAACAATCAGAATTTTTTAAGTGCTCTGATCACCATTGATGGTGCGATGGCACAGCGATTTGCAACTGAGAACAACATCGAGCCTGAAGATGTTCTGAAATCAGATCAGTTGCGGAGTATAATTCAGGCCAGCATCAAAAAAGTGAATGCACGTCATTCACGGGTTGAGCGTATTCGCAAGTTTGAGATCTTACCAGATGGCTTCTCGATCCAGACCGGCGAACTGACGCCAACATTGAAGATCAGACGCGCGAAAGTACTCAATAACCATGCTGATGCTCTGGAAGCAATCTACAAGCACGACGATTAAAGCAGGTCCCTGATGTCAGAAGCCCCTTGGTCCAGAGGCATGGTCCAAGGGGCTTCCAAGGGATAAAGCAGGGGCCAAAGCTTACCTACTTTTCATCAAGGAACCAGTTTGCTGCATTGTTGTAGCAAATGTCCCTGATCATGCCTCCCGCAAGCTCAAAATCACCCGGAATGTGGCCTTTATCCATCCACTCCCCAACGATCCTGCAAAGCAAGCGACGGAAATACTCGTGTCGAGGGAAAGATAGGAACGATCTGCTGTCTGTCAACATGCCGAGGAACTGAGAAAGCAGTCCCATCTGCGCAAGTTGTGTCATCTGGCGTTCCATGCCGTCCAGTTGGTCATTGTGCCACCAGCCTGTTCCTGCTTGAATTTTGCCGCCGAAGGAACCGTCCTGGAAATTTCCGGCTGTTGTTACGACAACTTCGTTCTTGGTTGGATCAAGAGAATACAGCACAGTTCTGGGCAATGCTTTTTCACGATCTAACGTGTCGAAGAACTGGTTGAGTGGATTAGCAAGCTCACGATCATCAATGCCATCACAGCCGACATCTGGCCCCAGTGCTTTGAACATGCGGCTACGGTTGTTCCGTGTTGCGCCAATGTGCATCTGCATCACCCAGCCACGTTTTGCGTATTCCTTTCCTAGGAACACCTGAACAGCTGATTGAAATGCAGTCACATCGTCAATACTCAGCGTTGCTCCGCCTTGCCCTTCTTTAAAGATGCGGTTCAATTCGGTGCCGGACGGAACCGGGCAGAACAGCATGGAGTCCAGACCATGGTCCGCCGCACGGCAACCATGTCGTCCAAAGTGATCCAACCGAATGGATAGCGCCTCAAGCAAACGCTCATACTTGTCGATATGGAAACCAACGGTTCTGCTGAGTTTCATGATGTAATCAGGAAACGTCGGCTTATCGATCTTGAAGGCCGGGTCAGGCCGGAAGGTGGGCCGAACAACCATTGTAGAGGTTGGATCCTGCGCGATCATCTTATGCCAATGCAGGTCATCGCAAGGGTCATCAGTCGTTCCCAGCATCTTCACGTGCTGCATCTGCAACAGGCCACGAGCGGAAAATGGTTTGGTCGCAAGCTTTCCGTTGCAAACTTCCCAGACAGTCTCAGCAGACTTCTCTGAGAGGATCACACCTTCCAGCCCGAAGTAGCGATACATCTCCAGATGCGTCCAATGGTACAGCGGGTTCCCAAGAAACTTCGGCATCACGGAAGCGTAGGCGACGAACTTCTCTTTGAAGCTGGTGTCCTTACCGGTGATGAGGCTTTCATCAATCCCGGCCCACCGCATAGCACGCCATTTGTAGTGATCGCCCTCAAGCCAGACGCGGCCAATATCATCAAAGCGATGGTCTTCAGCAATGGTCTGCGGACATAAGTGGTTGTGGTAGTCCACGATTGGCATTTCAGCTGCATAGTCGTGGTAAAGCCGCTGTGCTGCTTCTGTCTCGAGGAGGAAGTCTTGTCCAAGAAATGGCTGCATCGTTTTTGCCCTGAAGGTAGGGGGATTGATCCTGTGACCAATCCCTGAGTATGAGCGTTTGCTCAGCCTGCGGCCGAGCAAGATTTTCCTTAAAACCTAGTCAGCCAAATCAGCGACGGCCTGCGCGGCACCTTTTTCTGCCACTGCGCAGTAGGCCTTGTGAACCGCTTTCTTGAACTCATCGTTAGCAACAAGTTCAGATGGGAACACAGAATGCATAGCAAGCAGTGCATCGACATAGGTTGTTGCGTCGCCGCCGTCTTTGGCGACAATTTCGGCAAGCTTCTCTTTCATCGGATCAACTACTTCGTAACTTTCGCCATTGCGATCCGCGCGGATGTAGTTCATCCAGCCACCAATACCGAGCACCAGATGACGATAGTCGCCGCCATTGGCGAGATGAAACTTCACAGAGTTTAACCAGCGCTGCGGCATCTTCTGCGTTCCATCCGCAGCAATCTGCCAGGTACGGTGTTTCAGCTTGGAGTTGGAGTAGCGTTTGAGCAATGAGTCCGCATAAGCCTCCAAATCCACATCGCCTGGAACATCCAGTGTGGGCAACTGTTCATCCACCATCAGCTTGCGCGCTTCTGCGTAAAATACAGGATCGGCAGCGCAATCCGCAATGGTCTCCTTGCCAGCAAGGAAGCCAAGGTAGGCAAGGAAGGAATGAGAGCCGTTCAGAGTGCGAAGCTTCATTTCTTCAAACGGCTCAACATCCGCAACAAGTTGCGCGCCAGCAAGCTCCCACTGTGGCCGTCCAGCTTTGAAGTTGTCTTCAATCACCCACTGACGGAACGGCTCGCATACGATGCCATTCAGATCGACTTGTCCGCCAAGGCTCTCGCGGATGAGGTCTCGGGACTCGTCAGTCAGCGCAGGCACGATGCGGTCCACCATGGTGGATGGAAAAGAGACATTTTCCTCGATCCATGCAGCTAACTCTGCATTCTGCTTGGTCGCAAACTCACGAACAGCAACTCCGCAGAGCACGCCATTATGAGGTAAGTTATCGCAAGACATCACCGTGATAGGGCCGTTGCCAAGCGCCCGACGTTTCGCAAGGCCAGCAACGATCAATCCGATAGCGGTTTGGGGAGCTTCTGGTGCTCTTAGATCCTGCTGGATCATTGGATTATCCAGATCCAGCTTCCCGTTTGTAACGCAGTAGCCTTTCTCGGTAATGGTGAGAGAAATGACCTTCAGCTGCTCTTCGGCTAGTCCGTTGATCAGTGTTGATACGCCATCGCGTGCCACGTGTTGTGTCTCGCATACAGCACCGAGGAGCCGGGTATTGGTGCCCTCATCAGCAGTCTCAACCAACGTGTAGAGGTGATCATTCTCTGCAAGCTTATTGAACAGATCCGGCGTGCCGAACAACTCAATCACCCGCAAGCCCCAATCTCCACCACCGGCAGCAAGTGTTTCGTGCAGATGCATTGCAACATGAGCACGGGCAAAGGCACCAAAACCAATATGAGCGACACGCGGCTTTAGTGATGTACGATCATAAGATGGGACAGACACATCACCTGGAAGCGCATTGAGATCGAGTTTCTGAAATTCAAAAGTCATAGGAGGTGGACCTTATCAAAGCTCATTGAGTGAGAAAGTGTTAGTGTCATCCGAAACCTTTTGTCCGTTCACGACCACAGTCGGAACAAGACCATTCGGTGAGCGGCCTTTGATGAAAACGGAAAGTTCTCGTCCATCAATCTCAAGTGAACCGCTGCGGCACAAAGTTAAAATTTGCTCGTTGGAACTGCAGGAAAGAACCATATGCAAGGTGCTGTGCGTGCCATCGAGCCATTTATGGCTGATGCCATCATCTTCAAAAACAGCAAGCTCTCGCTTTCCGGTGCCTTGGAACGGGAAGATCGCCAGGGCTTCAAGATGGCACTCAGTGGTGTTTTTAGCTGTTGGGTTAGCAAGCGGAATGACGGTACCAGCACGCACGAACAGGGGGAGGCGTTCCAAAGGTGCATCAACAACGATGGTCTGTCCGCTCTTGTGATACGCGCCTGTATCGAATTCGTACCAGCCATCGCCATTATCTGGCAGATAAACCTCACGTATTGTCGCTCCTTGCTCAACCACAGAAGCAACCAACAGGTCCTTGCCGAGCAGATAATCATCCGTCTCCGCAAAGGTGCGCGCGTCTCCTTCGTGATCAAGGAATGTTGGGCGCAAAAGAGGCTCATCCATCACATGCATGTCGTGCAGCATGGTGTAGAAATACGGCATCAGATGCTGACGCAGTTGGATGGCATTGCGGATGAGGGGCGTAACTTCCGGATACATCCAGGCTTCATTGACCGTTGCATCATCATTCCACGAATGGATCGTGAAACGCGGATGCATGACGCCATTTTGAACCCAGCGTACAAACAACTCAGGATCAGGACGAGCACCAGAGAAGCCGCCCACATCGTGGCCGACATTGTAGATACCTGACATCGACAGCCCGAGACCCATCTTGATGTTGTATTTCAGGTTGTTCCAGCCAGTTCGGTTATCACCAGTCCACGTCTGTACATAGCGTTGCAAGCCGGGACAGCCACTGCGAGAGATTAGATAAGGGCGTTCTTCCGGTGCATACTCCACCTGTGCTTCATAAGAGGCACGCATCATCAGGAAAGAATGAAGCGGACGAATGAGCCCGACGTCAATCTCTTCACCAAACCCCTGACAGCGAGCAGAGAAATCCCAGATCTCATACTCGTTGTTGTCGTTCCAGGTAGAACCGATACCGCGCTCAAGCAACTGCTCGGTGACGTTGGCTTTCCACCAACTCACAGTATCCGGATTGGTGAAGTCGAGGTGAGAACCTTCATCATCCCAGAACAGAGACCGCTCTGGCTGATCAACCTCACTGTCTTGAATGAACAGGCCTTTCGCTGCCACATCACCATACATAGGATGGTCCTGTAGTAGACATGGCTTGATGTTCGCGGCGAGATGAACGCCAGCATCCAGAAACTTTGAAGTCATGGCTTTTGGATCAGGACATTTCTCGTAGTTCCAGTTGAACACATAGCGCTTGGAGCCAATTGATGTGTAACCGGAGGAAAGCTGGAAACTGTCGCAAGGAATGGCGTGCTCTTTGATCAGATCAACAAATCCTTCCAGCTGTTCCTGCGCATTCTCCGCATCGGTGTAATACATGGTCGAGCCGGAGTACCCGAGGCTCCACTTCGGTGGGAAGATGTGCTTGCCAGTCAGCCAAACCTGCGTCTTGGTCACCTCCAATAGGGAAGGGCCAAGCATAAAGTAATAGTCCAGATCTCCGTCTTCAGCACGGTATGATCTGTAAGGCTGATGATAGTTGTCGATCTCGTTGCCAAGATCAAACCAGCAGCTCACAAGATTGTCGTAGAACACCCCATAAGAGACACCAGAACCGGTGCGTGTCAGCGTAAACGGCAGATGTTTGTAAAGTGGGTCGGTGGTCTCTGCATCATACCCCATTGCATCCAGATTACGCATTTCGTAGCGGCGACCATTGCGCAGCAGATCGCCAGTCTTTTCACCGAGACCATAAATCCGGTCATCTGCAGGTTGGCTGAAGAAATGCGAGTTCTTGTGATCTTTAACGCCTAGCATATAAGCGCCTGTAGGCCGTTCGCTGGCGATAACCTGGTAAGACCCGTCTTCGCATTTTGCCTCCCAGATTATCTGAAGCGGCGTTTTCACGCAGACGCGCAAAGCCCGCGTCTCCAGTGTAAGTGTATCCTCTGCAAGCTCTTGCTTAAACTCTGGCAGCGAAAAGCCTTCGACAGAAAGACGAGACCGGCCTTCAAACGGTACCGGCGTTTCTGCCGGAGTGATGGACCATGTTCGTCCTTGCCGGAACTCACCATTCTTGCGCAAAAGAACCCGAACAAGCTTGTCTTCAAGAACGAACAGAGAAAGCAGATGCTTGTTATCTACAAGCAGGTCAACCCGGTTCTGTTCGGTCGCGATGTAGGACCACTTACCTAGCGTTTTCATTATGCTTCAACCAGTTTTATTGGGTGTTGTTATGGTTGCAAAGTGTCTGTCTGTTATCCGCCGTAACCAAGAATGACGCGCGGCAGGAACAGGCTGATTTCTGGAATGAAAGTCACCAGCATCAGGATGGAAATCACCGCAGCATAGAATGGCAGCATTGGTTTGATCAGGTCCTGAATAGCAACTTTGCCTACAGAGCAACTGATGAACAACGCACTGCCCACTGGCGGCGTAATGATGCCGATGCACAGGTTGTAGGTCATCATGATACCGAAGTGCACAGGATCCATGCCAAGCTCAGTCGCGACAGGCAGGAAGATTGGTGTGAAGATCAGCAGCGCAGGGGTCATGTCCATAAAAGTACCAATCACCAGCAGGCAGATGTTGATCACCAGCATGATGATGAATGGGTTCTCGGAAACATTCGCCAGCGCTTCACCAATTGCGTACGGAATGTCAGAGAATGTCATGGCCCAGGACATGCCGATAGAGCAACCAATCAGCAGCAGCACGATGGAACTGGTGATCGCACTCTCAAGAATGATGGTTGGTAGATCAGTGACCTTCACTTCGCGGTAAATGCCAACCGCCAGCAGCAAGGTGTAAACAACCGCCACCGCAGAAGCTTCAGTCGCTGTGAAGACGCCACCAATGATACCGCCCATGATGATGAAGATGAGCAACAACGGCAGGAAAGCATCAGCGATTTTGAAGAGGATCTCTTTGAAACTTGGCAGCGGGATCAGCGGATAGCCACGTTTCGCAGCAACGATACCAGCCACAACCATCACACCAAGACCCATCAGGATACCTGGCAAGTATCCGGCAACGAACAGCGTTGCCACGGATGTGCCACCAGAGATCAGAGAGTAAACGATCAGCGTTGAGGAAGGTGGGATCAGCATGCCAGTTGGGCAGGAGGCTGCATTCACCGCAGCAGAAAAGGCAGGGTCATAGCCTTCTTTGCGCTGTAGCGGAGACATGATGCCACCGATTGCAGCAGCAGAGGCTACAGCAGAGCCCGAAATGGAGCCAAACAGCATATTTGCCAGAACGTTGACGTGTGCCAAAGCCCCCGGCAAACGTCCGCCAACAATCTTGGCCAGCTCAATCAAGCGGCGTGCGATACCGCCAGAGTTCATGATGTTGCCAGCGAGAATGAAGAACGGGATCGCCAACAGTGTGAAGCTGTCCAGACCACTCGCCATCTTCTGTGAAACAACAAAAAGGGCCTGATCAAACGAGATCAGAAAGGTGATTGTTGCTGTTGCCGCCAGCCCGATTGCAAAGGAGATCGGCACGCCGAGTGTAACGAGAACGCCAAACACACCAAACAGAATAAGACCGCTTTGAAGCTCACTACTTAAAAATTCCATCAGACTTACTCTTATTTTGCAGCAGGATCAGCGGCGTCAGGCATCTGGTCGTTTGGACCTGTACCCGTGCCATTGACGAGACCAATGAAAAACTCAATGCAGTAGAACAGCATGATGCTGCCAGAGAACGGAATAGCTGCGTAGATGTAGCCCATTGGAATGCGAAGAGCGGGCGAGACCTGCCCGTTTGCGAGTGTCTTCAGGACCAGTTGTCCGCCGCCGTAAAACATGACAACACCTGAGAAGAAGGCGATCGCCAGAATGATGAAGTAATCTGAGAACAATTTCCGTTTGCCGACCAGTGAGCCGGTTAAAAGATCAATTGCCAGGTGTCTTCGCATTCCAAGTGTATAGGCCGCACCAATCAGGCCGATCCACATAAACATGAAACGAGCAAGTTCATCGGTCACGGTGCTTGGCGTGCCAAGAACGTATCTCGAAAAAACCTGCCAAACCACACACACCACGAGCACGACAAAAACCGACACCGTGACGGCTTTGAGGATCGTGTTAACTATTTTGGTCAGCGCTTGCATTTTATTTCCCTAATCCAGGTGAAGGCGCGGGCTCAGTATGCAGAAAGAATCTACAGTGGGCGACCAATTTCTCCTGAGGGGTTGTTCAGGAGATCTTGAATTCGTGAGAGGGTTTCAGTTGGAGATCTGCAAATCTACGGATACCCAATGAATCCAATTAAATTACCTCTCCTCCAAATTAATTGCTGATTTTTGATTACTGGTCAACCAATATGATAAAATGGTTTGACAATGTCGCAGTTTTGTACAAATGTGACATGTGTGGAGAGAGGTTTGGTTGATCTCCTTTCTCCACATTTCAACGGTACCAGCGGAATTGCTCTGACCTCTTGTTTTTAAAAGAAGATGTGGAGGTGGGAGAGGTGCAAACCAGCGGTAGTATGTTGAAAGATGTATTCAAAGACGAAGGAAAGGGGAGAAATCTCTCAATCAGCTATTTAAACTATTTATAACAGTAGCTTGAGAGTTTGGGTTGTTGGTTTGATACATACGTTGCGGAATGACGGCGCTCTTTGAGTGTAGAGAAGTTCCAGCGCGGCGGCTTTCAACTCAATGACATAATTACCCTGTCTCTTCAGATACACCTAAATAGGTCGACCAACTCGGACTGAGGTCCCAACAACGACGAAACCAATATTGGTCAACGAGGATCAGTGATGCTTGAGCGGATGGAAGGTGCCGATAATGGCCTGGCTTGCTTGCATGATGAGGACTATGACGTCCCTTTCAATAAGCAGAATCTGAACAGCAGCACGCTGATTTTCACAGGTGGCCGTAAAGCTGAGTCGTTAAACGGAGAGTGGAACTTCTGCGTTGACCTGCTGGATACCGGCCTGCGCCAAAAATGGTTCTCTTTCACGCCAGAAGCACCAGAAGATAAGACAGAGCCTTACGATTACGATCCTTATGCAGGCGAAACCGTTCCAGTTCCTTCATGCTGGTCCATGCTCAAGGACAAATGGTACTTCTTTGAAGGCAGCGCGTGGTATACACGCCCGCTGGATCTGGAAGAGCTGCCGGAAGACGAACGCCTTTTCCTCAGAGTAGGGGCGGCCCAATACGACTGTAAGGTGTTTTTGAATGGCGAGTTTCTCGGCAGCCACTACGGCGGGTCCACTCCCTTCAATGTCGAGCTCACCAAACACGCAAAACTGGGTCGCAATTGGTTGATGCTGTGCGTGAACAACACCCGCACCCTCGACCGCGTGCCAATGCGCAACACAGACTGGTTCAATTACGGTGGCATCTATCGGGATGTTGAACTCTATAGAACCCCGAAAACATTCATTTCAGATTTCTTCGCCTACCTAGTCCCCGATAACTCCTACGATAAAATCGCGGTTGAGCTGCAAGTCAGCGGTCCAGGCAGGGCATCCGTTACAGTCGAGTTCAAAGAACTGGGCATCAAGACTGAGGTTTCCGTCGATGAAGACGGCTTTGGAAAACTGGTCCTCCCAGCTAGGCCAGAACTGTGGTCACCAGAGCACCCACGCCTCTATCAGGTAACAGCCTCAGTTGGAGAAGATCGTGTTGAAGACATGATCGGGTTTCGCCAGATAGAGCAAGTAGAAACGGACGTTCTGCTCAATGGCAAACCAATCTTTTTCCGTGGCATCTCCGTGCACGAGGATGACGAGTTCACCGGCAAAGTCCTACGTGATGAAGATCTGGAGCAACGGTTCCAACATGCCAAGGAGCTGAACTGCAACTTCATGCGGTTCGCCCACTACCCGCATGATGAGCGCGCCGCCAAAATGGCCGATCGTGAAGGTATTCTTCTTTGGGAAGAGATACCGGTTTACTGGGCAATCGACTTCAAGAACCCGGATACCCTGAAAGATGCAAGAAATCAGCTTCAGGAGCTGATCAAACGTGATCGCAACAGAGCATCTGTCGTCATCTGGTCTGTTGGCAATGAGAACCCGGACACAGACGAGCGCCTCTCCTTCATGAAACATCTGGTCGATACCGCAAGAGACATGGACCCAACACGCCTGACCTCGGCTGCCTGTCTCGTGAACCATGCCAAGAACCGGATTGAAGATCGCCTGATCCAATACATCAATGTGATCGGCATCAACGAGTATTACGGTTGGTATGAGGAGAACTTTGAAGACCTGATCGATTTCCTGGACAACTCCGAGCCGGGCAAGCCTGTGGTCATCTCCGAAACTGGTGCAGATGGTTACATCGGTGAGGGGAAACTGGAAAAGGGCTTCTTTAGTGAAAGCTATATGGCCGAGGTCTACCGCAAGCAAATTGCAACCTTGCGCCAGCGAGAATTCGTGAAGGGCATCTCACCTTGGATTCTCTATGATTTCCGTGTCGAACGTCGACAGAATATGTTCCAGCAAGGCTGGAACCGCAAAGGCTTGATTGCCTCAGACAAGAAAACCAAGAAAACAGCCTTCAAACTTCTTGCAGATTTTTATGCAGAGCTGAAAGCGAAAAACTGATCTGGATTGCACCATGACATTAGACCCGAACAGAAGACGTTATCAGGATGTGGCAGAAGAACTGGTTCGCGATTTGGCGAACGGTGCATTTGCCATTGGTGACAAGCTCCCCACAGAGCGCAAGATTTCTGAAGATCTGGGCGTCAGTCGGTCATTGGTAAGAGACGCGATGATCATGTTGGAAGTGCAGGGGCTTGTCGATGTCCGCAAAGGCTCGGGTACTTATGTTCTTCGTCTGCCGGGTGATGTGACACCAGACAGTTCATTGGAACAGGACATCGGGCCGTTTGAGCTGCTGCAGGCACGCCAGCTTCTGGAAAGTAACATCGCAGCATTTGCCGCAACAATGGCAACAAAAGCTGACGTGATGCAGATGCGTGAGACGCTGGCAAAGGAGCGAGTTGAGATAGAATCCGGATCTGGAAGCCATAAGGCTGATGAAGAGTTCCATCGACTGGTTGCGCAGGCGAGCCAGAACTCCGTGTTGACCGAATCTGTTGAGCACCTTTGGACATTGCGCAAGCGTTCCCGCATGTGGGAGCAACTGCACCAGCGCATTTTCGACCAAGGCTATCAAATCAAGTGGTTGGATGATCACCAGGCAATCCTAACCGCGCTGCAATGCCGGGATCCACAAATGGCCCGACAAGCCATGTGGCAACATCTGGAGAATGTGCGGATGACATTGCTGGAACTTTCAGATGTCGATGACCCTGCATTTGATGCGTACCTGTTTGATACGGATCCGCTGGCTGCGGTGAACGATCTCAAAAAATAACTGAAGTGAAATGTTAAACCGGGCCTTGGCCCCAAAATTTGAAAAGCAAAGAGCTAAACATGGAACAGACTTGGCGCTGGTATGGCCCACATGATCCGGTCACCCTCAAAGATGTTCGGCAGGCAGGGGCAACGGGCATTGTCACTGCTCTCCACCACATCCCGAATGGCGAAGTGTGGCCAGTTGAAGAAATTCAAAAGCGCAAAGATGAGATCGAAGCTGCCGGTCTCGTCTGGTCTGTTGTCGAAAGTGTTCCGGTACATGAACATATAAAAACGCGCACTGGGGATTTCGAAAAGTATATCGAGACCTATAAGCAGTCCATCCGCAATCTGGTGGCCTGTGGCATCACCAAGATTTGCTACAACTTCATGCCTGTACTGGACTGGACACGAACAGATCTGACCTACGAACTGGAAACAGGCGCGACCTGTCTTCGCTTTGACGCAGATATCTTCACAGCCTTCGATATCTTCATTCTTGAGCGCCCGAACGCTAAAGAAGAATACTCAGCAGAAGAAGTTGCACGCGCAACTGCTGTCTTTGAGGGGATGTCTCAGGAAGACAAAGATGGATTGGTCAAAACGATCCTTGCAGGACTTCCAGGCTCAGAAGAATCCTACACAGTTGCAGACATTCGCGCCCACCTGGAACGCTACAACGGCATGGATGCCGATAAACTGCGAGAGCATCTGGCGTTGTTCCTCAAAGAGGTTATTCCAGTGTGTGTAGAAACCGGTGCACTTATGGCAATCCACCCGGATGATCCTCCACGTCCTCTTTTGGGCTTGCCGCGGGTTTGCTCCACTGAATCTGATTACGAATATATTTCGAAGGCAATCGATGTACCTGAGAACGGCTTTACATTCTGCACTGGCTCTCTGGGTGTTCGGCCTGATAATGATCTTGTAGGCATTGTAGAGCGATACGCGCAGCGTATTCATTTCGTCCATCTGCGGGCGACCAAACGCGAAGACAATCCGCTGTCCTTCCACGAAGCAGATCATCTGACCGGCGACGTTGATATGGTTGGTGTGATCTCAGCTTTGGTGGATGAAGAAGAGCGCAGAAAAGCAGCGGGTTCAGATGATCTAATCCCGTTCCGGCCAGATCACGGCCATGCCATGCTCTCAGACCTGCAAATGAAATCTGCACCGGGTTATCCGGCGGTAGGTCGTCTACGCGGCCTTGCAGAGTTGCGCGGTGTTGAAACCGCTGTGCGGGCAATGCGTGAACCTGCATAAGAAAAATTCGGAAAATCAAGCATCAAATAGCCGGGGCATTGCTCCGGTTTTTTTGTGCTCACTGTGAAATCAACGAATATTTTATTTGTGTAATATTATTACATAACATATAAAAGCCATCCCCTTCGTGGTGCTGCCCATGGTGAGTTGAGGTGCCTATTGTGCAATTGATTGAGATGGATGGAGTTGGGATCAAACGGCAAGGCCGTTGGTTGATCCAGAATGTGACTCTGAGTGTGAAAGCTGGTGAGATTGTAACCCTCATCGGGCCGAATGGAGCTGGCAAAAGCACGACCGCAAAAACCGCGTTAGGCGTGTTGAAAGCGGATGCCGGAAAGATCAAGTGCAAACCTAATCTCAAAGTCGGCTATGTCCCTCAAAAGCTTGCCGTGGACTGGACAATGCCTTTGACTGTCGGTCGCTTGATGAGCCTGACCGCCAAACCATCCAAGACTGAGATTGATAAGGTGTTGGAGAAAACGGGCATCTCGCATCTCATCGATGCCAATGTGCAGCAGCTTTCGGGTGGTGAATATCAAAGAGCACTGTTGGCAAGAGCGATCCTGCGCACACCAGACCTTCTCGTTCTGGATGAGCCAGTACAGGGTGTCGACTATTTCGGTGAGATAGCTCTTTACAATCTGATCCTCCAAATTCGTGAGGAACTGAACTGCGGTATCCTGCTCATTTCGCACGACTTGCACGTTGTGATGGCGCAGACAGATACAGTGGTCTGCCTTAATGGCCATGTGTGTTGCAGCGGCGCACCGGAACATGTGGCAGCCTCGGATGCCTACAAGCAGCTCTTCGGAGATGCTGCCTCACAGTCTCTGGCGATCTACCACCACCATCACGACCACAGCCACAAGGCCGACGGAACAATCGTTCCATCCAAAGGGGATTCTGGAGACTGCTGCAATCATGGATGATTTTATTCTAAGAGCCATGTTGGCCGGGATTGGACTTGCTCTCGTGAGCGGACCACTCGGCTGCTTCGTCGTCTGGCGTCGGATGGCTTATTTCGGCGATACCATGTCCCACTCAGCGCTTCTTGGCGTTGCGCTTGCCTTCCTGTTGAACATCAATCTCATGGTAGGCGTACTGGGTGTGACAGTGACGGTTTCCCTGTGCTTGCTCATCTTGCAAAAACGGGGGGCGCTCTCAACGGATGCTTTGCTGGGGTTACTGTCGCATTCGGCTCTTGCGCTCGGCATGGTCCTGATTGCGTTCATGAGCTCAGTGCGTTTTGATCTGCTCTCTTTGTTGTTTGGTGATATCCTTGCTGTTGGCAATGAGGACGTCATTGCAATTTACGCCTGTGCCGCAGTCATTCTCGGTTTGATGTACTTCCTCTGGCGCCCATTGCTGGCGTCCACGGTCAATCGGGAACTGGCGGAAGCTGAAGGTTTCAATCCAGACCTGACACAGCTCGTTTTCATGGTCATGATGGCAGCAATCATCGCCATTGCCATGAAGATTGTCGGCGTTTTGCTGATCACTGCGCTTCTGATTATCCCAGCAGCGACAGCGCGCTGGTTTGCCAGAACACCGGAGCAAATGGCCGTTGCCTCATCTATCATCGGTGTGGCGAGTGTTATCCTTGGTCTGGAAGGCTCTCTGCAGTTTGACAGTGCGTCCGGTCCATCCATCGTTGTGGCCAGCCTGTGCTTATTTTTGCTTTCATTGTTTGCATCTCGGCTCATAAACAGAGTATTGGGAAAGGAGCGAGGGTAGTAGAACGTATTCTCCAAAAGTGGTTCCGGTTTTTGGATCAGAAGACGCTTGAGAACAAAGTGTTTGGGCTTGATGCGTGAATACATAGGAACGCAACAAGCTTTGGAGTGAAAGAAGTGGCAATGGCAACTGCAGAAGTGAAGCTCACTAAAAATCAGCGTCTGGTTCTGGATTTGCTGTGCGCTTCAGATGCACCTATGAGCGCGTACTCCATTCTGGATCAACTTCGCTCTGAGGGACTTCGCGCACCATTGCAGGTCTACCGTGCTCTGGACAAGCTCATCGGGCTGGGTCTGATCCATCGCCTCGAAAGTATGAACGCCTTTGTCGCGTGTGCGCATCCCTCATGTCATTCTGTAGAGATGGTTGGCTTTGCGATTTGTGAAGCTTGTGGCAAAGCGCTGGAATTTGCTGACAATGATGTCGCGGAAATTCTGAGCGGTTGGGCAAGCGCGAATGGCTTTGATGCCAAATCAACCTCTATTGAGATCAAAGGCACCTGTGCATCCTGCCAAGAAAAGTTGGAAAACTCCTCAGGAGCTGAGTGAGAACCTGCGCCGTAGATCAAAGAGGCTGGGTACATCGCTCTCTGTGTGGTGCAGTTCTGAAGGTTCGATCAGTTCTCGCGAAATCCAGTTTGTCGTGTAAAGCAAAGGCTTCTTCTGTTGGCGAGACGTTGGTTGGCCGCCAAACCCGCTGCCATCGACAAGAATAAGATCACTTGGAAGTTTTCGCCGAAGTTCGGAGAGGCTGGAAAACAGCAAGGATCGGTTCTTACTACACACCTGTAACCCAGTGGCTCGTTTTGCAAGTCTTGCAAGGATATCCGGGAAGGAACGAGTACGTTCACTCACCACGTACCTCAGAAAGATGCCGGGTGAGTAATCCCCGAACAGACTTTCAATGTCGTCCTCTGGATGTACTTCGCTCCAATTTCGAAACGGAACATACAGCGCATTTTCGTTGTTGTAGAAGGCTTCATGGCTAACCGTGTTGAAGTGGCCTTGATGTTTGGACGAAAACACAAGGTTCAACTGGTTCTGCTCAGGCGCGACAGCTTCGTCTATAATGCGGAGCCCACCATTATAGAGCGGATCTCCATAGGCAAGCACAAGCGCACCAGAAATGCGTTGAAACGTCTGGTCGAACTCTCTGTCCGGTGAGGGACCGATGCTTAAGAGCAAATCAGAAGCAACAAGGGTGCGCGTGGGGATCGGACATATACCGCCATGATCGCTCCAAATGACCTCAAGGTCGCTCAAACTGGCAAAATCGCTTGGCTGCACAGTTTTCTAGTCCTCTGAAAGATTGAAGCCGGGCCTTGGGAGCCTACAAAATCAATAATGAGGAAAAGTTGACGCTACGGCAAGTGCGTGTAAGGCGCAAACAGTCAAACTGGAAAAACAAATTGCTTGCTGTGGCAAGAGCGCTACAGCAACGCCACCTGTTGGACTGGTCGTTGCTGTAACACCCGTAAAAGGAAGGAGAATAAACTGCGGCGAGGGAGCGGTAATCTCGCCACAGGTGTGTCAGTTCCGTTTAAGGAGCTGCAACATACGTCGGCTGCAATGTGGAGGACGGTGTCACACCAGTACCCGCGCCTGAGATTTTGTAGCCATTGGCTCCGCGGCGTGCATTGGTCTTGGCACGCGCCGCTTTGCGGTTGCCGCCACGATAATCCACGTTGATGCCCAGCTCATTGATCATTGCGACCAGCTGAGAGCGGGAGTAAAAGCCCAGGGTGCTCAGCAGTGCAGAAACATGATGCTTCACGGTCGCTTCGGAAATTCCGAGCTCATGAGCGATTTGTTTGTTCAACTTACCTTCTTTCAAGTAAGTCAAAATGGTAGCCTGACGGCGTGTCAGATTGGCCAGACCTTCATAAAAGTCGATACCAAACGCGTTCTGCGCATCTTCGGATTCTGTGGTCACCTCAACAGTGCCGCCGGTTAAAATCGCTTTGAAGACAGAAAAATCAGCTGTCTTTGGAACAGCTGCACTTGCACCGCGGGCAATGAAGTAATCTGCAAGGCCCGGATTGTCTTGCTCAAGCAGCATGACAAGGCTGGAAATCTCATAGGTCTCCAGCAGTGCGGATGCCGTGCCGAGTCCTGGTGCCCCCTTCATACGAGGGTTCACAAGTACCACTGCGGAAGGGTGAAGTTCTACCCAAGTCTGCAACTCGGAAAAGCTTTTTGTCACAAGTACATTCACGCCATGACACTCATTGGAGTAGATACTCGCAAGTGCTCTGGAAAATGCCGGATGTGGATCACCAATAATAACAGTGTGCATGGAAACCTTCTCCCTTAGGGTTCCAACAGTGGACTGACGCTCCCGATACATAATTTCTCCTCCCTAAACTATGCACTACGTGTTTCGTCTTATCTCTTGAAAAAAATACATGCATATGGTTTTTTTACAAGCGTTGATGTGAGGCTCCATGAAAAATAATTTTCAAGATACCGGCGAAACGCGAAAGTCTACTCAGGCAGAGAAGAGTGACCGCATGCGTAAGGAGATCCTCCTTGCGGCTATCAGCTGTTTGCACGAATTTGGCTATCACCGTGCATCTATTAAGAAAATTACCGAAAAGACCAGATTTTCGCAGGGTGCGCTGCAGCATCATTTCCCGACTAAAGAAGATCTGATGGTCTTTGTTCTGGAAAGGCTGCTCGCGAAATCCGTTCGGTTGACTTTGGAGTGGTTGAACGAAATCGGTGAGGATAAAAGCAGAATTTCTGAGTTGACTATCAAATGGTGGACGAATCAGGCGAACTCTCCTGAGTACCTCACCATGGTGGAAATTCTTGTTGCAGCGCGAACGGAAGACTCGCTGCGTCGCCGCATCAAACCCACCTTCGACAACTTCGCGAAAGTGACTGACGATCGAATTCTGGCAATTTTTGATAGCAATAGAATAAGTCAGACAATCGCACGTACGCTCATCACAGCCTCCCGTCAGATGATGACAGGCCTGATCAGCTCAGATGGTTTGTTTATGAAGGAAGAAGATAAGCAGGCTTACATCGAGCACTGGGCGATGTTTTTGCAGCAACTCATCGAGCATAGAATGCAGGAATCTGCGTAGACTTTAGTCTATGTGGCATCCGGGCACATGGCCCGAATGCACGATCTTTTAGCAGCCGAGATTACATCAGCTGGCTAAGTTTCATTGCAACGCTCATGTCACCATCAATAGTGAACTTGCCCTGCATGAATGCCGCTGTTGGATCCAGATCGCCAGCAATCAGAGACTGCAGGTCTTCAAAGGTCACGCCGATTGTGCAATCAACGTCTTTGTTGTCGGTGGATATGGAATTGCCATCAATCACCAGAACACCTTCGTCACCACAGTCAAACTTGATTGAGCTGTCAAAGTCGCTGGATTCTACGCGGCCTTTCAGGTCATTCAAGAGTGCGTCCATGCTCATATTTGTTCCCTCCATCTGTTAAATTACAGTGTTTGAAAAATCCGGGCAGATGCCTAAGGTGTTCTAAGTAGCGCACTACGTATTACGCATCAGGCATCTTGTTAACGTAAGCGTAATTCAGCATGCGTTGAATGTAAAGACACCAGATTCCGCTTATTCGGGATTAGCCCTGCTGCCTTAGTAGGGCGTTATGCCAACTGATCTGCCAAAGACTTTGTCTTCTCAGTCACAACATCGCCCGTGTGCTTTGTCGCTACCGGCTCAATGAGCACGATCCAGCATTCCTCTTGAGCAACCGGGTTGTGCATTTTACCTTTGGGGACAACATGAAAGTCACCCTCATTTAAAGTAACAGCTTCCCCTTCGTACTCAATAATGACACTGCCTTTCACAACATAGAAGAGCTCGTCTTCCTCATCATGCTTGTGCCAGGCGAGATCTCCTTTGACCTTGGCGACCTTAACATACTGGTCGTTCACTTGAGCGACGACGCGAGGGGACCAGTAGTCAGTGATCTTTTCAAATTCAGAATCAAAATTGCCAATCATAGGAACCTCATAAAAACAGGATACTGACGGTTATATGGTGCTGTTGCAGTCTCGTACAACACAGACAGGCTCATCCGTTGACGTTTGCTTACAAGCCGTTATAAGCCCCTCCATGAACACTCCGAGCCCATCCTTTATCTACGCACCACCCATGGAGCCCTTCCTTGATGTCGTTCATCAGGATGAGCAGCTTCTGGTCCTCAACAAGCCGAGTGGTTTGTTGAGTGTCCCCGGTCGCGCAGAAGAGCATAGGGACTGTTTGGAAAGCCGCGCTCAATCCGTCTACTCAACAGCAACAACCATCCACCGATTGGATATGGATACCTCTGGCCTGCTTGTGATGGCCATGAACAAAGATGCGCACCGTCATGTCGGGCTTCAGTTCGAAAAGCGCATGACGCGAAAAACTTACATTGCCCGCGTATGGGGTCATGTCTTTGAGGATCAGGGAGAGGTTGATCTTCCTTTACGATGTGACTGGCCCAATCGCCCAAAACAGATGGTTGACCATGAGCAGGGCCGTTCAGCACTCACGCGTTGGGAAGTGGTCCGCCGCGAGGAAGCGACAACCCTTGTAAAGCTGATGCCAGTCACAGGCCGCTCTCACCAGCTTCGCGTACATATGCTCGCGCTTGGTCATGTCATTGTGGGAGACCGCTTCTACGCAGACGGAGAGGCGCTGGTGTTCTCAGAGCGATTGCACCTCCACGCGCAAACGCTTGAACTGCGTCATCCCATAGGTGGTGAATACAATACCTTTACAGCTTCCTGTCCGTTTTGGGATCTGTAAGTCGCCAATACCTGCCAGACTCATTGAATTTGTAAAAATGAGTCACATTAAATACGGGTAATATCGTATTTTGTGCAGCCAGAGCGCACTATTCACAAGCACTAGGTGAAACTACCGTCAAATTATTGCAGAAAAAGAACTTTCGCACAGTATAAGACAGAGTACTTGTCCTATAAGCAAATCGCTTGCTACCTCTCAGTCATATGCCTACTCTCGTGTGTCATTAAGTTATTGAAATAAAAATGTAATATCACTGACTTCACCAGTGAAAACTGTATGCAATGCTATGCAATAAATGACAAGTTTGGCTTTTATGGTGATTCCAGTCTCTGAAAGCAGCTTTCAGATGGCCAGTTTTATGACATCCTATTCATATATCTCTGATTTTTGACTTAAGTCATGCGCCTAAAGTACAATGTGACCCAATAATATCTGTGTCGAACAGAAGAGCGGTTTCCTCCCTAGAGCTGTTTTGTGACAACTACGGATAGTCTGTCACGTTTCTGCTTCGGATCTTGCCTACGGAGAAGAGAATGCCTGTCACTAATCGCGAAGAATTAGACGCCCTGGTTGCTCGGGTTAAGAAAGCGCAACGGACTTACGCTACATACACACAAGAGCAGGTAGATAAGATTTTCCGTGCGGCGGCTTTGGCTGCTGCGGATGCTCGCATCCCACTCTCCCGTATGGCGGTTGAAGAAACCGGTATGGGCGTCATGGAAGACAAGGTTATCAAAAACCAGTTTGCTTCCGAATACATCTACAACAAATACAAGGATGAAAAGACCTGCGGTATCCTCGATGAAGATGACACCTTTGGTACCATCACCATTGCAGAACCAACAGGCATCATCTGCGGCATTGTCCCAACCACAAACCCGACATCTACTGCGATCTTTAAAGCGCTGATCTCTTTGAAGACCCGCAACGGTATCATCTTCAGCCCGCACCCTCGTGCAAAACTGGCAACCAATGAAGCTGCTCGCATTGTTCTGGATGCAGCGATCAAAGCTGGCGCGCCAAAAGACATCATCGGCTGGATTGACGTTCCAACAGTGGAACTCTCCAACGCGTTGATGACACACGATGAGATCAACCTGATCCTCGCAACCGGTGGTCCGGGCATGGTGAAGGCGGCTTACTCCTCTGGTAAACCAGCCATTGGCGTGGGCGCAGGTAACACCCCGGTTGTGGTTGATGAGTTTGCCGACGTGAAGCGCCTCGTTGCTTCTGTCCTCATGTCCAAGACATTCGATAACGGCGTGATCTGCGCATCTGAGCAGTCTGTCATTGTTGTCGAGGAAATCTACGAGCAGGTTAAAGAGCGCTTCTCCAGTCACCAGGGCTACGTGCTGAAAGGCAAAGAACTTCAGGCTGTTAAAGATGTACTGCTGAAAAATGGCGGTCTCAACGCAGCTATCGTAGGTCAGCCAGCACCAAAAATTGCTGAAATGGCAGGCGTAAAAGTGCCAGCTGGCACCAAGATCCTGATCGGTGAAGTAACCGAAGCCAGTGAAGCCGAAGCCTTCGCACACGAAAAGCTGTCTCCAACGCTTGCCATGTACAAGGCAAAAAGTTTTGAAGACGCATGTGACACCGCTGAAAAGCTCGTCACCATGGGCGGCATCGGTCACACCTCAGTCTTCTATACAGACCAGGACCGCTGCGCAGATCGTGTGAAAGAATTTGGCCGTCGGATGAAGACTGCCCGTATTCTCATCAACTCTCCTGCATCCCACGGCGGCATTGGTGACCTTTACAACTTCTCCCTCGCGCCAAGCCTCACATTGGGCTGTGGGTCTTGGGGTGGTAACTCCATCAGTGAGAACGTAGGTCCAAAGCACCTGATCAACAAAAAGACTGTTGCGAAGCGAGCTGAAAACATGCTGTGGCACAAACTGCCTGAATCCATTTACTTCCGTCGCGGCTGTCTGCCAATCGCTCTGGGTGATCTGGAAGGTAAAAAGCGCGCACTGATCGTAACCGATGGGTTCTTGTTCAAGAACGGCTACGCTGATGAGACTGTTCGTGTTCTCAAAGGCCTGGGCATGGAAACAGATGTCTTCTACGAAGTAGAGGCTGATCCGACACTGTCCATCGTGCGCAAAGGTGCTGACCTGTGTAAGGCATTCAAGCCAGATGTGATTGTTGCAATTGGTGGTGGTTCCCCAATGGATGCAGCAAAGATCATGTGGGTCATGTACGAACATCCGGAAGTTGACTTTGCTGATCTGGCATTGCGCTTCATGGACATTCGCAAGCGTATCTACAAGTTCCCTAAAATGGGTGAAAAAGCCAAGATGGTTGCGATCCCAACCACTTCTGGCACCGGCTCTGAAGTAACCCCGTTCGCGGTGGTGACTGATGACGAAACCGGCATGAAGTACCCAATTGCGGATTATGAACTCACACCAAACATGGCAATTGTGGATGCGAACCTTGTCATGAACATGCCGAAGTCTCTGACAGCGTTCGGTGGCATTGATGCCATCACCCACGCAACAGAAGCTTACGTCTCTGTTCTGGCAAACGAGTACTCTGACGGTCAGGCTCTGCAGGCTCTCAAACTCCTTAAAGAGAACCTCGTAGAATCTTACGAAAAGGGTGCTGAATCCCCGAATGCCCGTGAGAAAGTGCACAATGGCGCAACCATCGCAGGTATCGCATTTGCGAACTCCTTCCTCGGTGTTTGTCACTCTATCGCACACAAAGTAGGTGCAGCGTTCCACGTCCCACACGGTTTGGCCAATGCCATGCTGATCTCTAACGTGATCCGCTACAACTCAAATGACAACCCAACCAAACAGACCGCATTCTCTCAGTATGCGCGTCCTCAGGCAAAATGCCGGTACGGCGATATTGCTGACCATCTGGGCCTCACAGCAGCTGGAGACAGCCGTGAAGCAAAGGTTGAGAAACTGGTTGCTTGGGTAGAAAGCGTCAAGAAGGCTCTTGAGATCCCAGCAGGCTTCAAAGACCTGGGTATCACTGAAGAGCAGTTCATGGCGAAACTCGACGAAGTCGCAGTGGAAGCATTCGATGACCAGTGCACCGGTGCTAACCCACGGTACCCACTGATCGATGAGATCAAACAGCTCCTTCTCGATGGTTACTACGGTCGCGTCTACGTAGAGGGTCGCGCGGAGGATGTTGTAGATCTTGCGCAGGAAAAAGCGAAAAAAGCCTCTAAAGCGAAAGCTTAGGTTCAGCGCCATTCCTGCAAACTAAACATTGCGGCTCGAAAAAAGACCCCGGGGCACCAGCTCCGGGGTTTTTGCGTTACAGTGACCAATATAAAATGGTAACTCTTGTGCATGGAAACGAAGCAACTCAAGTTCTCCTATCGGGATGATAGCAGTATCCCAGCATTCCCAGATGATGGACCCATTTCAATCATGGATGCCCACTGCGGACTGTGTGCGAAGGGAGCTGCGTGGATAGCAAGGAATGATAGGAAAGTAGAGTTCAGGATTGTGCCTCTGCAATCCAGACTGGGTCAGGCATTGGCTGTCCATTATGGACTTGATCCATCTAATCCATCGACCTGGCTGTATCTGGAAAATGGAGCGGCACATACCTCTTTGGATGCGCTGATACGCATTGGCTTACGCCTTGGAGGAGTTTGGAACATTCTGTTTGTATTGCGAATTCTACCGCGCTTTGTGCAGGATGCGATATACGGGGTTGTAGCTCGTAACCGCTACAAGTTTTTCGGCAGGGCAGATTTGTGTTCAGTGCAAAATTCTGAAGTCAAAAAAAGGCTGTTATTTTGAAAATATTGGTATTAGCCGGCTACGGGGTCTTTGGTGGACGACTGATCGAACTTCTTTTAAATATTGAGAGTCTCGAGATTGTCGTTTCTGGACGTGATCGTAATAAGGCTGAAGATTTCTGTAAAAAACACAGTGGTGATGCAACACTCACCCCTTTAGCTTTAGACCGCACGGATGTTGCTCTCCAGCTACCGGAAATAAAGCCTGATATTGTAATTGATGCCTCAGGCCCGTTTCAGACCTACGGTCAAAACAGATATGCCACCGTTGAAGCCTGTATTGCAGCTAAGGTGAACTATCTCGACTTTGCAGATGCCGCAGATTTTGTCTTCGGTGTTTCGCAGTTTGACCAGCAGGCAAAGCCCGCCGGAATTTTTGTGATCTCTGGCGTAAGCAGTTTTCCGGTTCTGACGGCAAGTGTCCTTCGGGAGATCTCTAAGACGATGGAGATACACCACGTCACTGGAGGTATTGCGCCATCTCCATTTGCTGGAGTTGGTCTCAACGTAATGCGCGCGATTGTTGGTTATGCTGGTTCGCCAATCACGCTGTTTCGTGAGGGCGAACGTGCACAAGCAATTGGTCTTGCTGAAACACGGCGCTACACGATCTCTGTACCGGGCAAATTGCCCATGAGAAATACCCATTTTTCGCTAGTCGACGTGCCTGAACTGCAAGTCCTGCCACCTGAGCATCCCACAATGCAATCGATCTGGATGGGGGCGGGACCTATTCCTGAGGTTTTGCATAAGATGTTAAACTGGATGGCTCGGATGCGGTCAACACTCAGGCTTCCATCCTTTGAACCGCTATCTCCACTTTTCTATCGGGTATTGAATCTCTTTAAGTTTGGCGAGCATAGAGGCGGCATGTTTGTTCATGTAAGCGGTGCAGCGAATAATAAGCCCGTCGAACAGTCATGGCATATGTTGGCCGAAGGTGACGATGGCCCATATATTCCTTCTATGGCCATCGAAGCAATTATTCGGAAAATTCTTGCAGGCGAAGTACCCAAAACAGGTGCAAGATCTGCAACCCGGGAATTGGAGCTGGAAGACTATAGTAAACTCTTTGAAAAGAGACCGATCACTATGGGATTCCGGCAGGATCAGAGAGCCGAGCTCAACCCGTTCAAACAGGTGCTTGGGAGTGCCTTCAATCTTCTTCCAACGCCGTTACAAGACTTTCATGGCTTAGACCAGAAACAGACGTGGCAAGGTCAGGCAGAAGTTCACCAAGGTTCAGGGCTACTCTCGAAAATAATAGGTTGGTTGTTTGGGTTTCCCAAAGAATCCAAGTCGGTGGTTGTACGTGTCACCCAGATTCCTGAAGAAAATGGTGTAAGCTGGACCCGATCATTTGATGGAAAAACGTTTGGATCATTTCTGAAAGTGGGCTCAGGAAAAGACAGCTATCTGTTAACCGAGCAATTTGGACCAGTAAAGGTTGCACTGGCACTCGTCTTAGATGATGGAAAACTGCGTTTTATTCCGCGGAGATGGTCCATATTTTCGATACCAATGCCACGCTTTTTGCTACCTGGCGGAGAGAGCTTTGAGCAAGAGACAGATGACCGATTTTCATTTGATGTCCAGATTTCCGCTCCAGTGGTAGGACACATCGTTTCCTATAAAGGTTACCTCGAACCAGAGACTGTACGCCCATAAATAATTTTCAAAGATTGCATACCTAGGTAGAAGTTGCGGCAAAGCCACAGTAAGTTTTTGAAAAGTTCCGCAGCGTTCAAAGCCTCTTTCACTGATGAGCATGTTTTGCTAGGGCTGACTGCCTAGTTTAACAACGTGAGAAATCCATTTTGCCTATGTAATCACCGGTCTCTTTTAGCCTATCATTGTTCTGCAAAAGATACTCTTTTGCGGCGCGCTTTTTGTTGTGCGGATGGTGGCATGAGACCGGTTTGGCCTCGTGATTTCTGGCACTATCCCTGCGCACTTTTGCGCGCCGCTTTCTATAAAATCCTTAGCCTTACCGTGTGCTGTAACGGCATCATGCTGCGCATCCGCTTTTTGACAAGTGGAAACCTGAAAGCATGTCGAAATCGCTTAAATGCGTCTGGACCCTTCAACCAGAAAACCCACCACACCCAGTCATTCCCTGCAAGAACTGCGGTGTTCTTAAGCCCTTCAAACCATCAGGGAAGTTCCGTCTCAATGCAAATGGCACCAGACTGGACGCATGGCTCATTTACAAATGCATGACCTGCGATGCCACGTGGAATCGCTCGATTTTTGAACGCCGTAACCGCAAGCAGATCGCCCCGGACTTGTTGGAAGCACTGCAAATCAATTGCCCGGAGCAAGTGAAAAGGTATGCCTTTGATAAAACGGGTTTGCCTGCTGTCGCCACGCCAGGTGAGGGGATGGTCACCATTCATAAGCAAATCGTGGAGGGCACGGTGCAAGATTGGACAGATCTTGAGATCGCACTGAACACGGTCATGCCCGTCAATCTGAGACTGGATAGATTGCTCGCTCAGCAGCTGGGAGTGTCACGAAGTGCTCTGAAACTACTTGTTAGACAAGGTGGGCTTCTTGATGGAAACGAAGAACCTCTTCAATTGAAGAAACCTCCCAAACACGGCGCAGTCGTGCGCCTTCAACTTGCTGATCATACTAACCTGAGAACACAAGTGCACTCAGCCTTACTCGCAGATGAATTTGTAGAGGCGTGACATCAACCACAAGCCCCCAGAACAAAGATTTGGGGGCTTGTTCCTACTGAATTGAGGTCGGCAATAACCCACTAAAGATTACACATCACGTCTGCCAGAATCTCGTAGGTCATCGGGTTTCCCATCTGGCTGACGTTGAAGCGCATGAACTGGCCCATGGATTGGGTTGGGCTGAAGACATCGCCCGGGGCAAGAACCATGTTTTGCTGCAGGGCTGCACGGGCGAGTTCAGCTGAATCGATACCTTCCGGCAGCGAGCACCAGAGGTAAAATCCGCCCTCTGGCATCAACCAGGTCTGAATGCCCAGCTCAGCCAGATTAGCGGAAACCTCGCGCCGTGTTTTCGCGAGGCGAGTACGCAAGGCCTCCATGTGCTTTCGGTAGGACCCATCACTCAGGCAGGAGTAAATCAACTCTGTCGCAATCGGACTTGGGCCGCCGAAGCTGGTGGCTACTTGCAGGTCAACCAATGCTTCAATCCATTCTGGTTTGGCAGCGATGTATCCGCACCGAACTGAAGCCGACAATGTCTTAGAAAAGCTGCCAAGACGGATCACACGATCAAAGCCACCCAAGGCAGTCAGGCGTGGCGTTATTTCTGGCAGAAACTCAGAAAACACATCATCCTCAATCAGGATGAGATCATGCCGAGCTGCGATACTCAGGATCTTATGAGCACCTTGAGGAGAGAGGGTGACCCCCGTGGGGTTATGCAAGGAGGTGTTGGAGATGTAAAAACGTGGCTTATGCTCCACAACAGCCTGCTCAAACTGCTCACAATCCATGCCTGTCCTGGTGTACGGCACGCTCACAATCTCAATCTGATGCGCTTTCAGGATTGCCTGAAAGTTGAAGTAACACGGGTCACTGACAAGAACCTTGTCTCCGGGGCGCAGCAAAAACCGGCACAACAGGTCAATGGATTGGGTAGCAGAACCTGTCAGCAAAATCTGGTTCGGATCAACCTCAATCCCTTCTGCCGCAAACTGCCGTGCCTGCAACCGTCTCAGATTGCTGGCTCCCCGTGTAGTTGCATAATCTGAAAGCAAGTGATCATCAGCCTTGCTCAAATTACGAATGGCCTTGCGCAGGGATGCATTTGGCATCCAATCCGCTGGCATCCAGCCACACCCGGGTTTGAGCATATCCCGTCCGGTATCCAGCGACTGACGCGAGACCCAGAACGGATCGATCTCCCTGTCCAGATGCGGTCCAATCTCTGAAACCGTAAAGGGCTGCGTTTTCGGGGAGACATAAAACCCGGCCCCTTTGCGGGCAAAGATAATCCCTTCGGCAGCAAGGCGGTCATAAGCCTCAACCACTGTCGAGACGGAAACATTCATTGTAGAGGCAAACCCCCGGATGCTCGGCAGTTTCTCACCCGGTTCCAACGCGCGGCTGCTGATCTTGCTGCGCACCGCCTGCATCACACGTTGTGTTTGCTGCCCATAAGCCATTTTACATCTCACCTGCTGTATTGATGATTGTAGCAGTACAGTTTCTTGTAATTGTATTGTTTTGTGGCTGTTGTGCCTAGCCCCACCTCGCTAAAAAACGGAAAACGGAGGTGAATGATGCAAGCATCACTGGCACAAAGAGGCTCAGCAGGCTGGGGAAACGGTCTGCTCGGTGTCATAATTTTCAGCGGCTCTTTACCCGCAACACGCACGGCGGTCGCCGGATTTGATCCATTCTTTCTGACAAGCATACGCGCAGTGATTGCTGCATTGCTGGGCATTGCGTTGCTGAGCGTGCTGAGACAGCCTCTCCCAAAACGGCAGGATATCCTGTCATTGGCAGTCGTTGCACTTGGTGTCGTGATCGGCTTCCCACTGCTGTCTGCATTAGCACTCGCGCAGATGACAGCAGCCCAGTCACTGGTTCTGATGGGAGTTTTACCATTCTCAACGGCAATCTTCGCTGTGTTGAGAGGAGGGGAAAGACCAAAACCATTCTTCTGGGTGTTCTCAGGTGTGGGCAGTCTTGCTGTGGCGGTGTTCGCGCTCTCACAAAATGCAGAGGGCTCACTGCTCGGCTCACTTTACATGTTCGGCGCAATTATTGTGTGCGGCCTTGGATATGCAGAAGGGGCGACACTTTCAAGAAAGCTGGGAGGCTGGCAGGTCATTTCATGGGCACTTGTGCTGGCTCTTCCAGTCATGCTGGTAGCTGCAATCCTGAGTGTACCTGCGGAGCTGCCGGATAGTCAGTCCACCGCGTGGTATGGCCTCATGTACGTATCTGTCTTCTCAATGCTGGTTGGCTTTGTGTTCTGGTATCGCGGGCTGGCTCTGGGCGGTGCAGCGGGGGTTGGACAGCTTATGCTCCTGCAACCATTCTTCGGCCTCATGCTCGCAGCACTGCTGCTTCAGGAGACGATTTCGTCAATGATGATTGCAGCGACAGTCGTTGTGGTTGGCTGTGTTGTCGGTGCCAAACGATATGCATAAATGAAAATGAGAGCAGGTCACTACGAAGCGGCCTGCTCTCACTGTGAGACCTATACCCGTCGCAGTATCTGCACGATGGTCGCGCCCGGTTCCCGTAATGGAGTGGTGCAAACGGAAAGCACGCGCCCATCACAAGGCGCAGTGTACTTCGCCACTACATCGCCGAAAGCGTTTGTCATGGTGGCAACCAGCTGGCCTTTGGTCACCTCCTGATTAAGTTGCACGAGTACACGCGCAAACCCGCCAGTGTCTGCAGTGATCGACACATCGTCGTTCCCCACATAGCTTTCAATCCCAAGCAGGTTCACTTTACCCGCAATCATCCCGTAGTCGATCAAAGTGTTCAAAATGCCCTGAACGCCGCGCTGGGTCATATCCGGATCAAACACATTGGCACAGCCCAGCTCGATGGTAAGCGATGGAACGCCAGCCCGAACCAACTCAGTCTCAACCGAGCCATCAATACCGTCATCTTCTAGGATCTGATCTGCAGGTTGAAGAGCGGCCAGTCGACATACATCTGCACTGCGGAAGTCTGCGAACATAAAGAATGGGAAAGCTGTTCCGGTTGAATCCGTGTGCAGATCCAGAAAGATATCCGCATTGTCCATGTAAAGATTATGCCAAAGCGCATAGGCATACCGGCTTCCCGCATTTGAGCTCTTCGCATCCCCCGGCATCATGCGGTTGAGGTTTGTGAAGGTCTGTGTCTCATTTTGCGAAGGGTAGTAGCGCGAAGCCAGCTGCATGCCAGGAGGGTTTGCGCCCGGTACCAGAACAACAGTACCTTTCAGAGCCGCTGGATCAAGATGCGGTAACAACTGGTGGATCACATCCACCCCCTGAACCTCATCGCCATGCAGCGTTGACTGAATGAATAGCTTTGTTCCGCGCTCCGCACCCTTGATCACAATCACCGGAATACGGTGGTAATTTCCCAGGGAGTCTGTGGAGGCTTTAAAGAAGAAACGGTGTTTCCCAGCAGCAAGCTCATCAACACTGAGCTTTTCGATGACGGGTACACCATCAATGATATCATTCGTTGTTTTCATGGAAGAAACCTACCTTGCCCGACACAGATGGAACAAGTGAGTTTACATCAAACATCACAGTGTTGATTGGCCTGAGTATCTGAAACTGAACATCCCGCCTTCGGGTGTCTGATGCATGATCTGCCAATAACAACTTGAGCCAGGTTTGATTTTTGTATACTTATGTATGCAAAATTGAGGTACTTCATGAATATCGCAAGTGATCACGCATTTTCCGGCCTGCAAAAAATCTATGACCAAGCTCGTCCGCGCTACCCACAGGATGCGCTGGAACACATCGTGGATCTGTTGGAGATGCCCAAAGGTGCAGAGCAGGGGCATCTATTGGATGTTGGCTGCGGCACCGGAATTTTGACGCGCCAACTTCAAGGGCTGTCACCAGGCAGCAAGTTTACAGGATGCGACGTCAACGAAGACATGCTGTTTCAGGCAAAAGCAAGGGATAAGGCAGGTGAAGTGTCTTGGCATCAAGCCGCTGCTGAAAAGCTTCCGTTCGAAGACAGTGCCTTTCATCTCATCACCGTCGCACAGGCCGCACAATGGTTTGATCGACCGAAGTTCTACCGGGAAGTACAGCGTGTCCTCACCTCACAGGGGTGTCTGGTAATTATCGAGAACAACCGGCAGCTGGAAGGCAAGGCTTTCATGCATGCCTATGAAACCTTAATCGAAACGCACAACACCAGTTACTCAAGAGATTACCGCAGGTTCGACTATGCGCAGGAGATGCAAAAGGCAGGCTTTGCTCAGGCAAACGTTCGGCGGTTCCCCTGGTCCCGTTCCATGTCACATCAGGATTTTGTTGAAATGGCCAAATCCTCCTCAAAAGTTCAAGCTGCGATCAAAGCAAGCAATGGCGTTTTCCTGATTGAGCTTGATCAGATTCTGCAAGAACATTGGGGGGAGGACGAGCAAATCGTGATTGATTATTCGACGCAGGTCTTCGTTGGGCAGCAATGAGACTGTTGAGGCGCTGAGGCAAATCGGCTTGTGCAGCTTAAACCAATGCAAAGACTATCTTCTTAGAGTGTCGGGAATGCGCAACTTAAAGGCGATCCATTGAACATGAATAGTGGACACCGCCGGGATTAAAATGGCCAAATGTCCTATCAAAATCTGACCGTCATCTTTGCAGTGGTTTTTTTGTACAGCGTGATGAGCCGACGGCTGGAGCAAAAGCCGATCAATGGAGCATTGCTGTTTTGCATAATTGGCTTTTTGCTTGGCAATGACGGTTTGGGGTGGTTTCAGGTCAAACTCACCAATGAATCCATCAAGACACTGGCCGAATTAGCCCTTGCCATTGTTTTGTTTACGGATGCGGCCAAAGCAAACCTCAAAGTCCTTGCCACCAACATTGACTTGCCACGACGGCTCCTTTTGGTTGGCTTGCCGCTCACAATCATATTTGGCATCGGAGCCGGGATGGCGTTGTTGCCACAACTCCCCGTCATCGAGATTGCAATTCTGGCCGCTTTACTCGCTCCAACGGATGCCGCGCTTGGCAAGGCCGTGGTGACAGATCCCTCTGTACCAGCCAAGATCAGAGGAACTCTGAATGCCGAAAGCGGGTTAAACGACGGCATCTGCGTTCCAATTGTGTTTTCTCTCCTCCCAATTGCGGCTGATCCATCCCTGATAAGTCACCTGAACAAAATGGCCGCGCAATTGCTTGCTGAGCAGATCGGCCTGGGTGTTCTTGTGGGGATTGGCATTGCCATTCTCGCTGGGCAAATCATTGATTACTCTTTCCAGACCAAGGAGCAATCCAAAACGTGGGAGCAAGTGACTGTCGTTGCACTGGCGATTTGCTGCTTTTCAGTCGCGCAACTGGCAGGTGGCAGCGGGTTCATCGCGGCCTTTGTGGGCGGTATTGTTTTCGGCTGGCTGGAGAAGCCTTACAAAGAGCAGCTCCTGGATTCAGCAGAAGGAATAGGGGACTCGCTCTCCCTCATGACATGGCTCATCTTCGGTGCTGCTATCATTGGCTCAGTCCTGCACGAGTTCACTTGGGAAATCCTAGCCTATTCCATCCTGAGCCTGACGGTCGTCAGAATTCTGCCTGTCCTTTTCGTCTTGCGCGGTGAGCCTTTGAGCACAAAAGAAAAGCTCTTTATTGGTTGGTTTGGCCCACGAGGTCTGGCAAGCATCGTCTTCGCTATTATCGTGCTGGATGCGAACCTGCCGGGCAGTTCCGTCATCGCATCAACTGCTGTAACCACCATCGGCCTCAGCGTTATCCTGCACGGGCTAACAGCGCATTCCTTCATCAGAGCATTGAAGAAAAAGTAGCAGGAGAGGGGCTGGCAAGAGGTTATCTCGCCAGCACATCAGATCAGTCGATCATTTTTGCAAGCAGTGCTTCGTTATTAGGGAAGTGCTGCAGACCTTCTGTCCAGATTTCTTTGGCAGTCAGAAAGTCCCGCTTCTGCTCATAAATCGCCCCAAGCACCAGATACGGGTACACATGATGCCAGTTGGACTTGGTTTTCTGCTGCGCCTCAATCATGGACTTCAGAATTTTGATGGAGGAAGCCTCCTGATCCCGCTTATGAGAGAAGCCATAGAGAGTCGCTTTCCCAAGCCACGCGCCCCAGCTGGCCTTATCTTGACTCAGGGCCTGATCAAAATAAACATCAGCACGGGCTGCCAACTCAGCCATCTCGCCTTCATCCTCCGACATATAGGCCCCATACGTCAGAAGCGTGCCATACCGGGCAATCAGTTCCGGATTGCTGTTGGAGGAAATGTCCTTGTCCAGCAACTCAACTGTCTTTTGGAAGCTCTTGGAAGAAACCAGCTGAACCACCAGCAGCTCCCCATCCGGGCTCCACAGAGAGGTTGTCTTTATTTTACTCAAGCCCTGCTGCGGGCTGATATGCTGCTGTGTTGCGCCATTCTTGTCCCATGAAAACGCCCAGGGCACCCAATGGTCAGCCAAGGCTGGTGGGCAAATAATCACGCTCATGAAAAGAGCCGGTGCCACAAAGCAAGCTTGGCACATTCTTTTGATAATATTCATAAAAAATCCGTCGTATTGAGAAGAAACATGGGCTTTTAACCTTCTTATTTCCTGCAGAAAATTACAGGACCTTTATTGACAGTTGTGTATCTAATGATACATATAAGTATCATGTCGATACCATTGAACAACACCACAAAAGACAAACTGCTGGAAGCAGCCGTACGTGTGCTCAACAATCAGCCACGGGCGTCTCTGGCAGATATTGCAGAGGCCGCAGGCGTAAAACGCGTAACTCTTCACCGTGTTATTGGCACACGTGAGGAATTGCTGCGTGACGTGGCCTTGCGCGCTTTAGACCAGATGGACGAAGCGTCTTATGCAGCCATCAAAGGCAAGCGCAAAGCGTTTGAACAGCTCAAAGCCATTGTAGGCGCTCTGGTGCCTTATGCAGATTCCTGTCACTTCCTCTGGAAGAATCCCGACGTCTGGGATGATCCCGAAATTGCTAGAGAAATCAAGCGCCACGACAAGGAACTCTGTGATTTAATTGTTCGCGCAAAGGAAGAAGGCGACATTCTCTCCTTCATTCCAAACAGCTGGATTATAGCCTCGCTGGACGCTGTTTTGTATGCAGCAGCAAGCACATCACAGGCCGGAAACATCGCAACCAATGATGCCAGCGCACTTGCAATTCAAACCTTGTTTGGCGGCATTACGAAGAAGGTAAAGGGCATGCAACCCGTTGGGGGTTAGAGCGTGTTCCGTTTGATTGGATTCAAGCAAACGAAAAGAATTCGCTCCGACAAAGATGTTAGAGTGCGGTGCGCGAATGTAAATGAACGCGGGGTGCTCTGGGAGGCAGAACGAACAGTATAGGCCATATCAGGTCGGATAGGAACGTGATGGCTGCAGCAACTAAAATCGGGCGACTGGAGGGGCTGGACCTTGCCAGGTTCATCGCCTTCGTGGGTATGGTGATCGTCAACTTCTCCATCGTGATGGGTGCAGAAGGCGCTGAGGGTATCCTCAGCAACATCATCTACGCACTGGAAGGACGCGCTGCAGCCACCTTCGTCGTGCTGGCAGGCATCGGCCTTGGTCTGGCGGGGATGAAAGGGGAGCTTAACCTCACCATCTTCACCACGGTCAAACGCGCTGCCTTCCTGCTCGTGCTCGGCCTGCTCAACATGCTCATTTTTGATGCTGACATCCTGCACTACTACGCGTTCTACTTCCTCTTCGGCGCTCTGCTGCTGCCATTGAGCACCCGCACTCTGGGCTGGCTCATTGCGGGTCTGGCCACTACCGCGGTGGTCATGGTCATCCTGTTGGATTATGACGCTGGCTGGAACTGGACCGACCTGACTTATCCTGAGTTCTGGACACCCGTCGGTTTCCTCCGCAATCTGTTCTTCAACGGCTGGCATCCGGTCATCCCGTGGCTTGGGTTCCTGCTGTTTGGCGTGATGCTAAGCCGCTCAAACCTCTCCTCCACCAAAACGCAAGATGCGCTCATGTTCGGCGGCCTTCTGGTCTTCTTGCTCGTCAACGCTGTCAGTGCCTACCTGCAACCGCTCATCGCGATGGTAGAGCCGGAACTGGCCGATTTGGTGGGCACAAGCCCGGTGCCGCCAATGCCGTTTTACCTGATGGCTGGCATGTCCGTCGCCTCTATGGTCGTCGGCGTATGCCTGCGCGCAGCCCCAATGCTGAAAAGCTCCGGCGTGTTGACCGTCCTCAACCCCGCAGGCCGCCAGACATTAACACTCTACCTCGCTCACATCCTGCTCGGCATGGGCGTGATGGAAGAACTCGGCCTGCTCGGCGGTCAAACCCCGCAAGCAGCCTTCCTCGCCTCAGCCATTTTCTGCGCTACAGCAGTCATCTACGCCCTCATCTGGAGCCAGTTCTTCAAACGCGGCCCAGTCGAAGCCCTCATGCGCAAAGTGGCAGGCTAGTCTTCACAAGAACCACCCATCAAACCACGCTTGCCACGCCCGCCTCCAAAAGCTAGGCTCCGGTTTTACTCTCGGGAATATTGCAGTGTCTTTTTTGTCGGCCCCACCCAAACTTGTGATTTTTGATTGTGATGGCGTGCTTGTGGACTCCGAGCCGCTCTACATCCGCACTCTGCACCGCTTGCTGCAGTCCTACGGGGCGCCGCTCACCTTTCAGCAATGCTGGGAGATGTTCGTCGGCAAAACCAGCCGCGAGGTTGAAGCCTACCTCAAAGAGCAAGGCCTGAACGCGCCCAGCCATTGGAACAAGGACTTCCACGAGCAGTCAAACGCTCTACTGGAAAAGGAAGTCCAGCCCGTGAGCGGCATTCAGCAGGTGATAAAGCAACTCGCCAACGCAAAAATCCCCATCTGCGTTGGCTCGAACGGACATCCGTTCACGGTCCGCATGTCGCTGGAAATCACCGGCCTGCTGCCATGGTTTGACGGCAACGTCTTCACCGCAAAGGATGTCGGCGCCAGTAAACCCGCACCAGACCTGTTCCTGCACGCCGCGAAGAGGGCAGGCATCAACCCGGAGCACTGCGTCGTCATTGAGGACAGCGCCACCGGCATGAAAGCCGCCGCTAGCGCCGGCATGCGCTGCTTCGCCTACACGCCGGAATCCATTCCTGCACCCTCAAACTTCTTCGGCGCCCACCCGTTCCAATCCATGACCACCCTACCAAACCTGCTCGGCCTCGTTCCGGCATGAGCAGCCCGCTGGTCCCTGAATTCGCCGTCTCCGATTGGCTTGCATCCAAGCGCTTTTATTGCGAGGTGCTTGGCTTTGAATGCGTCTACGAGCGGCCAGAAGAAGGGTTTTGTTATCTGCGCCTTGGCCTTGCGGAGATCATGATCGACCAGATTGGAGTAGGCCGAACGTTCGACAATGGCCACGCCCCGCAATCCTATCCATTCGGCAGGGGATTGAACGTGCAGATTGGGGTAGAAACCATAGAGCCTATGCTCCATGCACTGAAGCAAGCGCAGGTCTCGCTCTTTTTGGAGCCCGAGGACAAGTGGTACCGCAAAAACAGTAGTGAAGTCGGCAACCGCCAGTTCGTCGTCGCTGATCCAGACGGTTACTTGCTCCGCTTCTGCCAGTCTCTGGGAACTCGCCAGATCTAGGCCTCGTGCTGGCGAACACCCCGGTGTCTTCCCGGCCCCCGAGCCGGGATACATACCCCCTAAAGCCCATGGGAAAGCACCAACACATCCATACAAACGCACACGCAAAAACGCTGGCCTGCGGGCACAATTCGCCCGGCCGCAGACCAGCAGGACACTCATGAAGGGCTGTGTAAGGGTGGTACTGCCAGCCCTTGGAGTGCCGGTTACAGTGATCTAATCAAGAGACACAGTATTGGTGTTGACCATTGGTGGAGAGGCGACGCTGCGTGTCGCGTGGCCGGAAAATCCTTTAGGGAAGGACGTACCGGACAACGCATCAGTTAAAATTCCGCAGGTCTTGTTGAGTGCCTCTAGGCGGTCAGATAATGCATGGTGCAGAGTGAACAAAGCATCACGCTCGCAGCTGTTCTTCATCCGCTCGCTCAGCACCATATGCTGGATGTATGCAAGGTTCTGAAGATCAGAAACAGCAATGTTTACTTCGTCAATTTCATTTTGAAGAGTATTTGTGGCGCCACAGGCGCATGCAGTGTCGTCCATATTCAAAGCCTTCTTTTCTGGCTGTTGAAGATCCGCACGACAAAGAGTTTTCTACGACCCACTGGCGAGCGGGAGGTTAGAAACCTGGAAAAGACAGGCGAGTTTATTCCCCCCCGAAGGAGGTGTTGTAT